>DASZDU010000277.1:0-18850 GCA_035941655.1 Pyrinomonadaceae bacterium
ATGTACAACTCGTTCTGTCGGTTGCAGGGGTGTACCGGATGGAACTACACGAGCTTACATCAATAAGAATCGGTCGAGCGTGGGAAGAATAGGTTAAGTTTTACGAGCAAGTCAAACAATGCAATTGAGCTCTCCCCTATTAGAGACGCGTGCCAAACCTGCTCGGATCAACCTCATGCGTGCTCGTCGGCTACTCCACCGGCGGGCTGATCGCGCGAGTCTATGCTGGGCAGTAACGCGAGATCGTCGCCATAGTGCGGGTTGATTCCACGCACGCTGTGAGGAGTATTTGAGTTGTGTGGTCACACAAGGTCCTCATCTAGTGTGACCAAACTGAGGCCTTCTTGGCCCACACACTCTGCGGATATTTCTCTCCGAGTTCTTCGCCCACTCCGCCCAGCACCGTGTGATCATTCGACATCTTGTATCGGCTGACTCCCCTCCAGTACACGGCTTCCGGTGCGGCTGCTGTCTCAGGGTATCGCTCCATGACCTGAGCATACCTCTGCTCGGCATCAGCCCACTGCTTATCCATAAAGGAGACTCTCGCTAACCCCAGCTCCAACTGAGCGCGAAATTCGTTCTTGGGCAGGTAACCCTCAATGCGCCACCGCTCCTCACCGCTTGAGTCCATGATGAGCACCGTAGGCGTCCAGACCGCGTCAAAGCGATGGAAGTAGACAGGATGTTCCTTTATGTGGGCTTCGACAGGAAGGAAATTCTCATTGATGAAGGTCGAGACTTCAACATCGGCATAGGATTCGGCCTCCAGCCGAACGCACGCGCCTCAAGCCGGAGCTGCGCTGAAGTCGAGCAGCAAGGGCTTCTTATCAGCCTTCGCTTGAGCGAGTGCCGCATTAGCGTCTTTATTCCAGTGAACAGCCATTTTTCAGGGCCTCCTTTGAGATTAAACCAAACGTACAGGGCTAATTCTTATCGATGCTGGCGCGGTCTGCAAGGTCTCCACGGCAATTGCACTTCTATAGCAACAAAGCGGTCAAACGCCCGAATTAACCGGCGCGTGAGACACCCGAGAAACCACCTCGGTTCTCGATGAAAGCCAAGTTCTTTCTCAGTGCCTTGACCACCGCCACGATCTGCGGTGATCTTGGGTGGCATGAAGAAATCCATGAAAACTTCACTGATCATTATCGCGCTGGCGTTGCTCGCCTGCCTCGCCGGCCTCGTCTGGCTCGTATCGCGACCGGACGAGCTCGCCGCCCCGAGCGTCTCGGACGTGTCCGGAGGCCCCTCGTTCGAGGTGAGCGTCGAGAGGCCTCGCATGGACCGGTTCCTCTTCGGGATCCTCCCGACCAAAATCGAGGCGAAGCTACTCGGGAGCGAGCTGCGTTTCGACCACGCGAGCCGTGGCGCCAGGATCGTCAGCGCCGGAGCCGACCACCTCGAGCTCACCGCCGATGGCTGGGACCTGCTCGTTGAGACCGACGGCGAAGGAAGGGTCGCTCCGGGGACGCGCCTTGTCTTCCCGATGGAGATCGCGGAGAAGCAGTGGACGCTGCGTTGCCGACCCGCCGATCGGTCCGTAGGCTATCTCCAGGCCGCTACGCGGCCAGGCTCCGACTTGCTAGACGGCCGCTTCCTCGTCGAGCTCGCCCGCTGTCAGGATGCCAAGACGGGAAAGATCCTCGATACGGAAGCCGGGGGTAGTCCGGGCCAGGCGTGGCCGTCAGCTCCGCTCACCCTCCGCGGGAGCTTCCAGGGCCTGTCACCCGGCCGTCGCTAGAGCCGAAATTGCGTGCGACTAATAATGATTTCATCGTTTGGCTTCTTACGATTGTTCAGGCCCGAAAGGCCGTTATTTAATAGCCACGCCCGTGAGGGCATGGATCGAAATTTATTTCATTTCTGAGTCGCGGAGCGCCGTTAGATAGCGGCCTTTCGGGCCTGGCCGTCAATCGTTATCGCTTTCTTCCAATCGCAAACAAACTCGCCGACGATCGCACATACATCACACCGTCAGATAACGCCGGCGTGGCCATTAATAACTCTCCCATCGAGTTTGTCGCCAGATGATTAAACTTTTCGCCGGCGGCCACGACCAGGATCTCTCCGTCCTCGTTTGAAAGATAAATTTTGCCGTCGGCGGCGATCGGCGAGGCGCTAAACCCGCTGCCGACCGTCGCAAGGCGCTGTCGATAAAGTTCGTTGCCTGTCTTCAAATCATAAGCGTCGAACGTACCGTTATTCGCCAGCACATAAAGAACGCCGTTGTAAATGAGCGGCGTCGGCATGTAAGACCCGCGACCGGTCCGGCTCCAAACGATCGCGTCGCTGGCCGTCTTACCTTCTCGCAGCGTCAGGTCGCCACGAGCGTTCGGGCGCACGACGAAGATTGGACGTTCCGGCCCGCGGCCGCTGGCCACAACAAATAAGCCTTCACCGAAGATAGGCGTCGGCGCTGTAATCTTCGAGCTGCCGCCCAGTCGCCATAATTCTTTTCCCGTGCTCGGGTCGTAGCCGCGAATGAAGTTTGAAGCGTTGGCTACGAGCACGGCTCCCGTCGCGGTGTTCGCGATCGTCGGCGTTCCCCAGGAGGGGAGCTCATCGCGATCCGTTTTCCAAACAGTCTTGCCAGTGGCGGCGTCGAGGGCCAGCACGAATGAGTCGGTTTGCGTGTCGCATTGCAGTATGACCAGGCCGTTCCAAATGATTGGCGAACTCGCCGGCCCCCATTCGTACGTTGGAATGTCATAAGCTCCGAGATCGAGACGGCCCAGATCGACCTTCCAAAGAAACTTCCCGTTGACGTCGTAAGCATAAACACCCTGCGAACCAAACCATGCAGCCACGATGCGGCCGTCAGTGGCCGGACTGGAATTCGCATACGTCGACTTGATGTGGCGCTTGTCGATTGGTTCGCCCTGATAAGCCACACGCTCCCAGTCAATTTTTCCAGTGCGTTTGTCGAGCGCATAAATCATCCAACGGTGCGTCGAGCGATCTTTGGAAGCGTCACCGTCGCCATATAGACCGGGCCGGAAAGTGGCTTTCGGATCGCTGCTGACGGCGCTGGTGACAAAGATCCGATTGCCCCAAACGACCGGGCTCGAATGCGCAAGCCCGGGAAGCGGAGTTCTCCAGAGAATGTTTTCCCCGGTTTTGGCGTTCCAGCGATCGGGGAGATTCTGTTTCTCAGCGACGCCGGAAGCTTCTGGGCCGCGAAATGACGGCCAACTAGCGTTGGTGTTTTTCATCGGCCGCGATGACGAAAGGCGCGCTCCGGGAGTCAGTGTAATGCGTCGAGTGGGGATGGCCCTGGCTTCATCGGCGGGAGTCCAGACGCTACCATCGACAATCATCCGTCGCACGACGCATTCATCCGCAATCAGTTTGAAGCTCACGCTGTTGCCGCGATTGCCGCCGCTAGTCTTATCGACTCCAAACTCATAGCGCCCGACTCCATCACAGCCCCCTGGCCCACCAGACATCGTCAACTCAATCACGGCGCCGTTCATGTTCCACTTGCCGTTTAATGGCGGCCAGCCTTTCCCTTCAAGTGTGAAAGTTCCACCCGGATCAAACCTGACGATGAACGCACCAAACTTCAAGGGGATGGAAGGAAGCGACCCATTGGGTTGTTGAGCGCTCGAAATTACCGGGCTGAATGCCAGGATAAGCACAGTGCATAGACAGATGTTTTGCCAACTTCTCATTTCAAGCTCCATTGTTTTCGTCGCATTGAATTACCACCCTCTTCAGCTGCAACGAGTTGTTCCTTCGCGTTGCGGATTACACAAGTTCGGCCACATTCTATCGTGCAAAGCTTGCACGCGAGAAGACGCGCTCTGAATCCCGGCGATCGGTCCACGCGTTTTTATATTTCAGCGGACGGGTTTTTCGTACCAGTCTTTCCAAAAAGACTTTCTGCGCCAGGTTAGATAAATGAAAATCGGGTGCGTGAGCAGCAGCGTTTTCCAAACGCTCATTTTGTCGAATCTCCGGGCGGAAGTTGTAACTTTCGGATTTTCTACGAAGTACAAGTAACCGTCATTTTGTCTGGCAAACCTGGAAAGCCGCCAGTAAAACTCGACGTCTTCGCCCATGAATATACTTTCGTCGTACCCTCGAAGACTCTCAAAAACGGATTTGCGGCAAAACTGTGCCGCGCCCTGTTTCATATTGAAAACCATCCCCCAAAACTTCCAACCCCGAAGATAAAACTTCATCCATCTACTTTGAAGATTCGCATACTCGACGGACACCGCTCCGCCGAAACACCTTTCATCTTTCATCACCCCGGCAATCCTCTGAAAAAGCGTGTGCGGAACGAGTGTGTCTGCATCAACGAAAATCAAAACATTACCGGTTGAGTTTTGCGCTCCGGTATTTCTCACTCTGGAAATGTTGTGTTCACCCTCCACAAGGACTTCCGCTCCAAACAATTTCGCAATCTGTCGAGTGTTGTCCTTGCTGTCGTTGTCAACAACGATGATTTCAGACGGACACGTCAGAATAGACAAAGCATCGCGAATGTACTCTAACGTTTTGGGCAAATAGTTTTCTTCATTGTAAGCGGGAATGATGACCGAAAGTTTCATCATTGCGATTTTGGAGTGCGCTGACCTGTCAGCGCTTTACTTCGTCGCGACCTGTCGCGAACACCGCTCGCCAGAACTCTGCCGAACCCGCAGGGCGTCAAGCCGCCCTGGACCAAAGCGCTGACAGGTCAGCGCACTCCAAAAACTTCACCGATTTAGAGGCGCGGTTTAATTGCGGACTGTAATAATCTTTCCGCCGGATTTTTCAATTTCCACCGTTTTTCCGTCTGCTCGATCCTCAGAAAATAACACTCGGTCTCCTTCGAGCTGCGGCAGACGAAATCCAGCGAACCCGAGTGGGAATTGTTTCTGAAGATCCTCCTGTTGCCAGACGTATTTTGCTGTTTTCAAGTCTATACGGGCGAAAAGATTGGCTGCTGAGAGATATGCACTGCTGGTGGCGTCGACCAACCCTGGACCGATATTGAAGCCGTTAATCGGGATCGCCCATTTAGGTTTGAGGGTTTTCTGATTCAAGCGCACCAGGTAGCCCCACCCCAAGCGTTCATCACTTAGCTCATAGAGCAGGAGCAGATCGTTTTCATACTCGAGAAAATAGAAACGCACCATGTGTCCGCTCCGACCCAACGGCAGGTTGAAATTTCTGGGTCGCGCTTTCCCGCTACTGACTTCTGCAAATCCATCAGCTCTGACGATGTAGCCGGCGCTCTTAGTGGGGAAAGTGAAGAACGAGCGATAACCAGGATCACCGATGCGTCCGACCGCCGTGAAAGACCGTTCTTCCGCGGGCGATGACAGCTGAGGTTCCTGCGGGCGAACTGGCCCAGCGCAAGCTATGAGAATAGAAAACAGTATGACGACAACGTTCGTGGGCTGGCGCTCGGCTCTACCAAGTTGTTGGGTGCATCGTGTCTTCAAGACGGTCTCATATCAGAGCAAGACGCCCCGATGTCCTCCCACGCGTACCAATGTTTCTTGAGCGGAGACGCGCCAACGCTTTCATAGAAAGGCTTGGCCTCTTTCGGGCTGTCAGCTGCGACGCCCACGCAGACTTGCTGCGCAGCTTGTGACTGGAACCACTCTGCTAACAGCCGAAGCAACGCCGTGGCAATCCCACGCCGTCGATAAAGAGGCGTCACAAACAGGTATTGCACTTCACCCGCACAACCATGACGCGTGCTGCGATGTCCCGCGATATAGCCCACGATCATCTCGTTGACCAGGGCCACATATCCAACTCGGGCAGGCAAGGACTGCTGCGGGTGATGTTGACAGTCAAAATATGCTGCCATGCGAGAGTCCGCAAAGGGGTTGACTGGATCATCAAGATGGCATCGCGACATCGCCGGAACATCGGCTGCCGTTGCTTCGCGGAGCTGAAGGTGTTCGATTGATTTCATATCTCCGACGCGGCAACTTCGGAGCTAGTTGCTGCTACACGAGCGGGACATAATCATACTCGCCGATGCCCTGGAGCACGAGGAAAGTTGCCGAGCTATCGCCGGCATTGGTGACAAGGTGCGGGCGGCGCGCTCTTACACAATAAGTCTCGCCCGGACCGAGCCGCACCGTCATGAATTATCGTTGGCGCCGTCGTCAAGGTTGACGGGCGCAACGCGGAAAAGGATGAAGGCGGAAGGATGAGGGATGAAATTCCTCCTGTCCTTCATCCTTCATCCTTCATCCTTCATCCTTTAAGGCAGACCGCCTGGCTACTTCATTCGATTGTACTTCTTCAACGCCGCGACGACGCGATCACCGGGCAAGCCAAAGGCGCGAATACCATCCGCGCCCGTCATCGTTTGTGCCGCCAGCATCGCGTTGACCACCGCTTCTTCGGTCGCCTCGATTGTCGCTTGAAAGAGCGGATCGATGCGGTCATTGGGCAGCATAACCAGCGCCGGTGTGCCTTCTGGCTTGGCCGCATTCGCGTTTGCCGTCGAAAACGCGAGAAACAGATCACCGGATGAATTGCCCGCGAAACTACCCAACCGTCCCATTCCAAGGCTAACACGCCGCGCGATGCGCTCAAGTTGATGCGGCAGCAACGGTGCATCGGTAGCAACGATGACAATGATCGATCCGCGACCTTCGTGCTCAGCGACGCTATCGTCATCGCGAGCACCACGTCCGGTTGCCGAGCATGGCGGAATGAAGGCCGTCCATGGCCGGCTCAACGGTTGCGGAAGCACAGTGCAGGTTCGCAGATCCGTTATCTCGGGACGAATCGGGACGCCAAGGATTCGCAGGTCACCACCGTAGTTGCATTGCACCAACACGCCGATCGTGTAGCCACCTTGCGCGGCGGTCAGCACACGCGATGCCGTGCCGATGCCACCCTTGAATCCGTTGCAACCCATCCCCGTGCCGCCGCCCACGCCTCCTTCTTCGACGCGGCCGGACTTAGCACGATCGAGCGCCTCGAATGCGTGCGCCGCCTTCACGTGCTCGCCGTTTGCATCGTTCAAAAAATCAAAGGTTTCGGCGACGATGGGATAGGTGAAGATAAACTCGCGGCCGTTCTTTAGTTGCCATTGAATCGCGGCGTCGCGCACTGTCCCCACGCTGTGCGTTCCAGTCAACAAGATCGGCCCCTCCATAAAACCGGATTCCTTGATCCAGTTGATGCCGGTCATGTCGCCATTGCCGTTCTGATTGAAAGTGGCGGCGAACACAGGATCCCAGTTGCCGCGCGGGCGCGGGAGAATCGCCGTGACACCAGTCCGAATCGGCCCCTTGCCCGGTACAAGTTTCCCCTCGCCCTCGATCAGCGTTACATGACCGACAGCAACGCCGGCAACATCAGTGATCGCATTGAGTGGGCCAGTCTGGCCGGGAAACGGAATTCCCAAATCGCGGCCGCGTGGCCGATTTTGTGCTGTACTCGGCACAGCAGTGGCTGCGGCCAACAAAAGCCCGAATGCCACTCGCCTGAGAACTCTTCCTTTCGAACGCGAGTTTGTAGTCACACAATTCATTGCCAGTACCTCCTTATGATGGTGTTCCGACGGGCATCTCAGGCTTCCCTTCGCCGACGAGTGCGTCATCGCTAAAACCAGATCCTGCGCTGGGAGCGCAGACATCTTGTCTGCTGGTGGGGCAGCACTGTGGATCCGTCGTTCGCCCTACGCGCTCATTGCAGGCAGGATGCTTGCGCTCCCAGCCTTAAGCGGGCTTGCTATGGTCCAATTGCCCTCCTCAGGGCGGCTCTGGCTAGCAAGCGTGTGGAATCTAAAGTGGGTAGAGGACAATCGTCAGGGCGTACGATTAGAGGTATCTCAGTGCAACCGAGAACTACCGCATCACAACCACGCGCCTTAAGTTTGTCCGCGACTTCATTGAAGTAGAGCCGGGATGTCTCCGGGAAAATGCCGTTGACTAACTCCTTGAAGATGATCTCATTGATCTTTTCCCTGTCAGCCTCGTCAGGTATTTCGCTCTGTATTTTGAATTCCGCTAAGGCCTCGGGATAGACATCGCTTTCCGCCAGATACTTTGTTCCTAAAATACCGAGACGCACGTACCCCGAGCGGTGAGCTTCTTCGGCGACTGCTCCGGCGATATGTAGCCAGGGGATGGGCGACTGTGGAATCAAGTACTTGAACGATTGGTGATAGGTGTTATCAGGGCAGATGGCGAAGTCGGCTCCAGCCCGCGCGAGTTTGTGCGCGGAGGCTGCCAGAAGCCCCGCCACCGCTTCCCAATCGTTCCCGACGATGTAGGGCATGTGCTCGGCCATCGGCACGGAGTTCATGGTTATCTCAGGATGATTGTGCTCACCCATGATCGCCGGCGCCTCCAGACAAATCGTGCGGTAACAGAGAGCCGCACCTTCAGCACTGCCAGCTACAATGCCAATGTGTTGTGTCAATGTATCTTCGCCTCCGCGCGTTTAAGGATGAAGACGGAAAGGATGTGGGATGAACTTCCTTTTTTGATTCATCCTTCATCCCTCATCCTTCATCCTTTCTTCATCCCATTGCCGGCTGGTTTGCCGCGGCGGATTGAATATAGCCGGTGTTCCGTCCGTATCAACAAGCGCTCACCCACAAGTGCCGGCGACGCCTGCGCCATGTCGTCCAGTTCATTCACGTGCGATAACTGGAACTGCTCGCCCGTTGTGATCACAAACGTCTGGCCCTCTTCGCTCAGACAGAACAGTTTGCCGTTGTAGGCCCAGGGCGAGGTCGTGAAAGCCGTTGCCGCGGGATCAATCCGTGTCTTGTAAGTTTGCTTTCCAGTTTTGGCGTCAAAGCGATTCAGGATTCCTGTCTCAGTCAGCGTGTACACGGCTCCGTCATAAGCCACTGACGACGGCAGATAAGTTCCACCGCGCGGCTGCGACCAAACAACATACTCGTTTGCGGTCTCACCTTCTTTGAGAGAAATGTTGCCGGCAGCCCCCGGACGAAGCGCGAACAACGGCCGGCCTCGACCGCCATTAATATAAAGTAAACCTTGATAAGCGAAAGGCGTTGGAACCGGCGTCGCCGCCATTCCCGACATGCGCCACAACTCTTTCCCCTGCAGATCGTAACTAACCACTTCATCTGGTCCAACTGCCACGATTTCGGTTCGGAGCGCGTGCCGCCAAACAAATGGTGTGGCCCAACCTGACCGCTGGACCGGTTCACCTTTGCCGCCGAGGTCGCGATTTGTGCGCCAAACCTGTTTACCCGTCTGCTTGTCAAACGCGGCGATGTATTGTTGCTTCTGGTTGTCGCTCAGGATCACCAGCAGGTTCCCAGCCAGCGCCGGCGAACTCCCCGTTCCCAAGTCGAGGTAAATCGGATTCACTTCCAGCGGAGTGGTCCACAGCTGGTGGCCTTTCAAGTCAAATGCCCACAAACCCAGATTCGCCACATACACGTAAATGAACTTTCCATCAGTTACGGGAGTCTCTGAGACGAAACTGTTTTTGCGATGGCGCCCGCCAGGCGGATGCCCCGTGAAAAACTCTTTCGTCCACTCCGTCTTGCCGCTTTTCAGATCCAGGCAAAGGAGCAAGTAGTGCAGCGTCACTTCGTTCGGCAGCTCAATGTCGCGCTCCGTCACCCGCTTAAGTACCTGGTCCATCGGCACTCCTTGTTTCATTAACTCCGCGACGTATTCGTTCGAGTATTCGGTGCCGGTCTGCGGTGGCTTCGACTTGCCCTCGGTGGTTACGGTGGTCACGTACACCTTTCCGCCCGTCACAATCGGCGACGACCAACCGCGTCCTGGGATCTCCTGTGACCACTCCACGTTCTCGGTCCTGGACCAGCGTTCGGCCAACCGTGCATGCGCTCCGACGGGATTCGAGTCGGGCCCGCGGAACTGTGGCCAAGCCTTGTCCTGGCTGCGCACTATGGGCGACGCCAGGAACAGCGCGCTCACCAGACTCAGCGCGAGCAAAAAAACATGAAGGTTAATAACTTTGCGAATACTTGTTGGTTGTGAACGAAGTGTACTCATGATTTTCTCGTATGTTTGATGGCTGAGTTGGGGCGGAACTACTTCGCTTGCGCAGCGGGTATTTCCTGGTGAAACGCTATTAACCACTTACCACCGCGCTTAACGTAAATGGTGGAGGCCCACAACGGGCTCGCCTCAGGATTGCCGCCACAGACGACATCGTGAGCATACCGATAGGTCAGCAAAGCGGCATCTTTGCTCAGCATCGTGACTTTAGTATTGTCTAACGAGTAACGACTTACTGTGCAATCATTATCTATGATTGCTTTCACGTACTGTGCTTTCCCTCCTACGCCATTAAGGTCGAGGTATTGGCCGTCCTCCGACATGTGTTCCTCGAAGAATTTTCTATCCTTTTTCTTCCACGCTTCAAACGCACTTTTTTCAAGCGCCACGATCTGCGCTTCAACTGAATCATTTCGCGGCAACTGACCGAAAGCAAACGTAGCTACTAATGTCAGTAGCGTTAAAGCAATCATCGATCGTTTCATTAGAGACTCCCTCTTATCTGCAAAGGTTGATATTGGGGAACTGGTGCAGTTTGCCCTGTGTCTCATTCACACCGCCGCTTTAGCGCGGTGCTCGGATGCTCCCAACCCAACGAGAAACCGTTTAAACGGTTTCCCTTTTCTAGTCACGCTGAAAGTCACCGGGCTGGGCTGAAAAGACTGTTTGACAAAAAAGCTATGCCGCCGTGAGCTGCATGCGTCTGGCCGGCGGCCAGGTCCTCCAGGACATACTGCGCGAACTTCCTGGCTGTCGCCACTGTGGGAGCGAAAATCCTCACTTGTCGAGAACAGAAATGTTCATGCGGGTTCGCGACCAGCCTGGCGCCACCCGCATAACACCAACACTATTACCCAGCCAAATAAAAAGTTCGAAGATGCTGTTTCAATCAGATGCACTCTACGAACCTCGGGCGGCATGTACGGATTGGGTAACAACAATTGAGAATTCATCACTACGGCGAACAACAAAGCAACCGCTAGTCCGGCCTCCCACCATTGGCCCTTCATCATGCGGATGACGGGAACCGCGATGGCCGTCCAGAGTAGCGCACGGATCGCTTGCAGCGGCAGCAGCAAAGGCATATCGCGCAGCACGGTCCTCATTTGCCCAACGAAGCTGCCGGGATCGTTCCCGCCGTAATAGGCACGCACTGCCGCACTCTTCCACGCGATGAAGTAGCCGAACGTGAAATATAAAATCAAATAGGCGATTACAATCACGGATAATTTCGCGACCCACTCGCCGACAGGCATCTGCAGGCGTGAGTGGATCTCGTCACTCGTGCGGCGGTCAGGTCTTCCTTTACCCAGAATCAGCACTGCAAGCGTAGAAAAAAGTGCCGCGATAACCGCTCCGGCCAGGAAGAGCCGCGGCAACATGCCCGGCGGCAAACGTGTGACGAAGAACGCAGTCTCGATCTGGGTCATGACAGTCACGACCCCGTAGAGGACGAAGAAAATCGTGAGGATAAGTTTCCATCCTGCCCAGCGAGAGCGAAGGATGATGTAAGCCAAGACCATTGAATTCAAGAAGCTAACAGCCAATAGTGCTACGACTGTAGCGCCAGGTTCTACAGGGGCGAGTTGTGCAGAAGACGGTGAAACCAGCAGTGCGGAAACGAGAGCAAAGCAAATGAAGTACATAATGGTCAGTGTGGCCAGGCGAACAACCATTATGAGTTTCAGTTTCATAGCCCATCATTTCGTCATGCTTTGGCTTGATCAACGAGGCGCTGATTGTATCCAGCCTCGACTAGTTCTTCGTAGGCGGCCCAGACGTCATGCGGTACGTCCTGGTGAATCTGAAACCCCTTCTCCGGGTAGAGCTTGATACGCTGCAAATCACCTACCATGATGCTGATCACCTCATCGTTTGAAAGCTCTTTGTTAGCGTACCCGTCCAGGTATTCATCGAACGAAACCTGTGGTGAAGTGACGAGGACCTCTTTCTCGGGCCACATTTTCCTGAAAGTGGCAAAACTCCTGCGCTCCATGTAGGGCTTCTGCACAAGAATAAACTTCTGCGGGTCCATCTGTTTCTCCGCCAACAGCTGCCTCGTAAATAGAATATTCTCACCGGTGTTCGTGGACTTATTCTCGATAAGGATCCTTTCTCTGGGCACGCCTATGCCGATTGCAATTTCGGCGAATTGATCTGCCTCGGGTGCGTCCCACATCCCTCTCGTGATCGAACCCAGACCTCCCGCGAAGATCAGCAGTGGCGCCCATCCTTCCAGAAATAACTGAGCGGCCCTTTCCGCCACCTTTTTGTCGTGACTACAGAGCACGAGGATTACGTCAGCTTTTTCAAGCTGATGCTTCATCTGATGATATCCCCAAATCTTTTCAGCTAAGGTGTGTATGTGATGGTCCATCTCACGCAGGTTTCCAGCAGGGAAAGCTGCCGAACGCCCACACGATTGGGGGCAACTTAATCAGAACTTTAACTGCCAGAGTGAGCCATCGGCATATTCGATTCGAGTAATGATCACCCCCTCGACCGGGGACTCGCCTTTAGTCTTATTCACCACTCCGACGTTAACTACGCGACTGGGCGGAGCGACGCTGAACTCACTTAGCTGTTGCGTTTTGCCAGGGCTGATCTTCTTTGCACTTCTAAAATTATGATGCGCCAACTGTCCTTCGTTAGCAGGCTCAATGACGATGTAATCCCAACTCAGACTCTTAATTCTTTTCGAGCCGGTGTTTTTTACCTTAACTCGATACTCGTACCATTTGACGGGTCGATTATCTCGTCCTGGCCGCCGCACAGTAATGCTTTCTGCTTTACGAGCAGCCTCGAGGTCGTCTTTCGGGCTGAAAGGATCTCTTGACCCCGGCTGGGGGGCACTGCCAATCGGAGGAACAGGTGAGTAGAGATCGTTACCCGGGACTCTGGAGTGTTCATGCCAACTCCACTTGACGATAACTATGCCGGGAGGGCTTTGAAGCTGTGGTGGGGCGACTGCCTGTGGAGAGCTTGCCGAAGCGGCGATAAGCAATATTACGCTCAGAACTTGCATTGACCTCTCCTTGTAAAAGCAACATCTACGATCGATTCTAGGCGCGCTTACTGCGTGAAGCAAATTGCTGACCGCCAGCTGTCAGTCCAAGTTTCGTGAGCAGCCGCGTTTTTACCTCGGGCCATTCCGAATCGATGATGCTGAAGCATACGGAATCGCGGATGCGACCGCCGGGCATGATCATGTGATTGCGCAGGATGCCTTCCTGTTTAGCGCCTAACCGGAGAATCGCCGCACGCGACTGCTGATTCAAAAGATCGGTTATTAACTCAACCCGAATACAACGCCAGCTCTCAAACGCATGTGTCAGCAGCAACAACTTTGCTTCGGTGTTAATCGTTGTGCGTTGGGCGCCAAGAGCGAGCCAGGTGTAGCCGATTGCCACGCGCCGATCGTTTCGCTCGATATCATAAAAGCGCGTTGTTCCCACTACCATGTCTGATGACTTTCGCACGATCACGAAAGGCAGCTCGCGTCCGTTTGCCTGACCCAGCAAAGCAGCAGCGATGTATTCGGCAATATTCTCGCGAGACGGCACCAGCGTGACCGTGGAATTCCAAAGCTCACCGTCGCCGGCAGCGGCGATAAGTGATTCGGCGTGTGCCGTTGAGAGCGGCTCGAGACGCACATGCTCTCCTGCAAGCGTGACTGGATAGATTTTCATTGTCTTGTCCCTCGCCAGAGGGTGGGGGTTGTCGCGTGTTCCACGCCGCCGACCATAACGCAGGCGCAGCTGCCACCCCAGTCTGTTGCCGTCGACCTGTACGTTTAGCCTGTCGGAGTCGATGAAAAGGTCAACGACCGCTGAAGGTGCATGCCAGTCCGCTACAAGCGCTTATTCGCCGGTGCTGGTAGTTCGAGTCGCTGCCGTAATGCACCTTTTCAAACGGGTGGTTGATCTTTACCTAATAGGTCTGTTGTGCGTTCAGTTACACTTAATGCTGAATATGGTTTGGCCCTTGTCGCGTCATCAAGCACTCGCGGTTCGTAAGCGTCAGAGGATAGCTGTGAGGATTCGGTTGGAGTTGGTCCACGATCAATTTGCTTCATCTGACGTAACATCGTCTTAGACTTAACCATCTCGCCGACGCCAGAGGCCAAAGAAACAATTCCCCAACCAGCCATCCAGCCGAAAAAAACTGTCCAAAGCATCGCCCATAGGAAAAGCTCTTTGATAAATAATGCTGGAACGCCGCCAATCAGCAGTGCGGCTCCCAGTAGAATCGCTCCCATAATGACTCTATGCTTGCTCTCACTGTACTTTTCAAGCCAAGCTCCGGGCAGAGGAAATTTATTGGTCAAGACCAAAGCCACAGACTCCAGATCTGTGCCACAGGCGCGGCAGAATTTCGCATTGTCAGTATTCTGAGTGGCACATTGTGGGCAATACACTTTGCACTACCTCCCGGCCATCATAAACGACTGGATGCAACTATTTGTTCAGCTGCGACGCGCGCGCAGCATCCAAGCTGGAGGAACAAGGTTACTTGAGAAGCATGCGTTGTAATGCTTCGCCTCGCTCTACTCGTCCGACTGCGCTACAGTATCTCCCGAGCGAATTTGCTTACAAAGGGGTCTAGCTTGCGATGAGCGATTTCGTCGACCGGCGTTCAATCGTGCGTACAATCTGGGGCAGCCCCGACCTCATACTGCTTATCTTTGCAGGCTCAGCAGCGGAGTTCGCACTCAACCGGGCCGTTGACTGGCTCTTCTTCACCGGTAAAATTCCTCGCGACCCCATCGGACGACTTTTCTCCACAGTCCGCTACGCCCAGGAGATTGTATTCGCAACTGAGGAGACGGCACGGCGTACGCTTAGCCGCATAAACGCTACACACGACTCGGTCGAGCGCCAGCGCGGGCAAACAATCCCGGATTGGGCTTACCGTGACGTGCTCTACATGCTTGTTGATTACTCGGAGCGCGCTTACCGGGTGCTCTACAAACCGCTGTCGGCCTCTCAGCAACATGATTTGTACACAGTATTCCGGCGGATCGGAGACGAGCTACGCGTTCAAGAGTTACCGGCGACTTATGCTGAATGGCGACCGGACCGGCAGCGCCACCTCGACCGCGATCTCACTTACAGCCGGCATACCGCACTTCTCTTCCAGCAGTACCGCCGACACCTGGGTTTTTGGCG
Source organism: Pyrinomonadaceae bacterium (assembly GCA_035941655.1). Classification (GTDB taxonomy): domain Bacteria; phylum Acidobacteriota; class Blastocatellia; order Pyrinomonadales; family Pyrinomonadaceae; genus PSRF01. Next base: position 15,149 of record DASZDU010000277.1, read on the forward strand.
TTATCACTTATTACTTCAGGTGCAGGCGTCGCTCGTACCTGACGAGGTGCGCCGCCTACTCTTCCTGAGCCCGAATGAATTGCTCCCCAGCCTCATCCGGGCATATGGGATCGTCGAGCGGTGTAATCTTCGATCTGTCGTGCACAGTTTGTTGATACCGCCTCAGTACTGGGCTGAGGTGCGGAAGTTTGAGAGAATCCAGGCCACGCAAGCTGTGACGTAGAGGCATAAGGTTAGAGTTGACGGGCGGCGCGATCTCACACAATGGAAACGATTGCCATTGTTATGCCCCCGCCTCAATTGCCAGACGCTTGGTTTCTTTGCTAATTCCTGCATCACTTCCTTCATCGGACGGTCCGCGTCACCGTCCTGTTCAAACCGACACACGCGCAGACGTGCGGCTGAGCATCCGCGCGCGGATGCGAAACGTCAACAAGCAGGCGATCACGCTGACAGGCAACACGAGTGCACTGGCTACGACGGCGAGTCCCACGACGGCCTCTGGTGGTGCGTACGTTGGATCCATTGTGGCGCCGGGTACGTACGGCGGAATGCGGTCGAGCTGAAAAAGAAACCACGCCGCAGACCAGCACACGGCGAAAATCGCCAGCACAATGTAAATAAATGCAGCGCGGACACGCGTCCCTCGATGAACGAGGTCTGCCACCGCGAAACCAACTACCGCGGGAGGAATCCAGAAACTGACGAGGAGGACGAGGCTAGGGAGTCGATCAGGGAGCAAAAGAATTAGTGCTAAAGCGATCGATCTGATCATGAAACCTCCCAAGTGTTGCGGGCGCGGTTAGCTGCAAGGTTTTGTTGGGTTGCGCTATACCCGAACGTCGCGTGCTATCGCGTCGTCAGCTGCAAGGCTTTGTTAGGCGTGGCGTGCCGCATGACGAGCAGTCCTTCCTTTCACAACCAGGTACCCGTAGCCGAGCACGAACAGGAGATACACGCCTGCCGTCATCCATCCCATCCCTGTGTTCCAGATCGCTTGCTGCTGAGCGAGGCTGATGGCGAACGCGAGCAGATTGGCCAGCAAGAGGGCTACCGTCACAAGTTGTTGCCTCTCTTCTGGTACGGCGTAAGCCACACTGCTTAACACTATGCCGAATCCGATCAGGGTCACGGCAAGCAGTCCCGTTACACCCCAGCCGTTTTGGACCACGCCGTACAGTGCCGTCATGCCAAACGGGCCAAACGGTCGGATCATGAAGGCTGCGCCGAACAAGAATACGACCAGACTATTGAGCAACACGAAATTTTTGAACTTCATAAGATGTCTCCTTCTTTGTACCCTCGCTTGGAATACACAGGCTTTTACTCCTGCATCCGCGCAAGTCAGTGAGTTTTCCCACAACGTGACCTGATTGTGGACTACGCGGGCTTCAGCGCCTAACGCTGCGCTTCAGCTGCGGCGCGCTTTGCATCAATAGATCCGATGCTATGTGCACACCCACTTGCGGATAAAACACAGATAGCAACGCAAATCGTGATGAGTTTTTTCATTCCAACCCTTAAAGGAGATACCCAACGCTGCGCTTCAGTGCGGCGCGCGATCAGCATTCAAGCGTCGAATTAACCGGGCGCACATTCAACGCCGCTACGGACAAGTTGACGGTCAGAGGCAAGCTAACTCGCGCTTCGGTTCAATGAGTTGTTAGGCGGCACGCGCACGTAAAGCTCTCTTAAAGGAAACAATTAAAGATACGATACTCGTGCCCCACAAGAGGAACTTAACGACGACCACCAGCAGATTGTCCGGCTCGGAGGCGGTATGCCGCAGAGTCTCCTCAAGCTGAGACCAGAAACTGCTGCCCATCAGGCCGGCGACATAAGCCCACGCCAGCACCAGGAAAGTTGCGCCCCAATGCCGCGCCCGATACGACGCCCACCCGCCGATCAGGAGCAAAGCACCTGCGACGTAATCTTCGAACATGGTGGTGAACTCGACGCCCCAGTAGCCGATGCCTCGGCGATAAGTTTCAAGTACCGGTAGTAGAGTCCCGATAGTAAATGCGGCAATGACTTCAAATCTCACGATTGCATCCTTTGTGACGCCTAACGTTGGCCTTCAGCGGCAGCGCGCGATCACATGCTGAGGGAACGTTTCTTAAGAAGCATGTTGTCGCGCCGTCAGTGCAGGACTCTATGCGTATTTGTATTTAGCGCGCGGTGAAAATGCCGCCGCCGATGCACAGAAGTATCTTGAACTAAGTGGTGGAGGAAACAAGAGCGACGTTTATATGATTCTCGCAGCTCACTTTGGGTACCGACAAGCAGGACAAGATGTCGACGCTGGTAGAATTCTTGAAGAAGGCTTAACGAAAGCAAATGACAAGCAATGGCCCTATTCGGTTATTCGCTATTTACATCGTGAGATTTCAGCAGAGGATTTGCTAGCACCAGCGACTGATGGCGATAAAAAAACAGAAGTAGAAGCCTATATCGGGATGGATTTATCACTTGCTGGTAAACGTGATGAAGCGTTAATTTATTTACGATGGGTTAAAGAGAATGGGAACAAGAATTTTGTTGAATACGCGCTAGCGATTTCAGAAATCAAACGCCTTGAGGCTACTAAAGAAAAAAGTCTGCCCTAATGTTTTTTGCTATCAATTCCTTCACTCAACCTGTTGCCGAACGCTGGCCTCAGTTCTCGACTCACCTCAGCGCGCTGAAGAGGCACGCGCCCCCTTCCAAATCACGGCTGCGTCATAGCCATGGATCGTCCGGACGACGTCGGGGTTCCAGCCCTCGAGGCCACGCATTGCCAGTGCCCGCAGGGCGCGAAGGTCAATCACTTCATGACCCGTGGCATTGGCGTTTGAAAGCACGCGCGTGAGGCGTTGGTCGCCGGTTCGGAATTCGTCAAACTCATCGCTCGAGACGGAGACGAAGCTGCGCCCTGGTCCGAGGACAGCCTGACGAGAACCTGGACCAGGCAGGACGAGGATATGGAAAGCGCGACCCCCGCTGAGGGCCGCCACTTCATCCGTCATTGCGCCGACGTCGAAAATGTTAACGTAATTCGCGCCGCGGATCATGTGGTTGTAGCCAAATTTCAGCATCACCTTTGGCGGCGATTCGCGCCCCCGCTCTTGCCGCAACCGCTCGGCCAGATTATTCCGCATCCATTGCGCGCGGCGCTCGGAGGAATCCCACGCGGTGCCGGTCCGTGCCACAGCGTTGATGGCAAGTGACTCCTCGAGCGTGCGCAGGATTGTGTCACTCTCATGGTCTGGGTTGGGCCAGGCGCCCCGGACGGCCGACACCACGGCCGGATCTTGCGAAAAGAGAAAGGGCGGACCCGCATTTTGCTGCTGCCGCGCCCAGGCATTTGATGACGCCTCTTTCAGACGCGTAAAAGATTCCCGGGCGCGCCGCGGCACCCTGGTTTCGAGCTTGGAGATTAAATAGCGATCGCTAAAAATCTCACGGTCGAGTCCCCATAGAACTCGCTCACTCTTGGGCGCGGCGTTGATGACAGCCGCGAGGAATTGAGCTTCCTCACGCAGATACATGGGGCTCCAGGTGTCAGGGGCCGCAAAAAAATCCAAAATTCCCTGGAGGCCATTGCGCCTCGCCGCCGCCTCGATGTCCTGCGCTATGATCGGTGAAAGCTCAATAGCCATTCGGCTGTAGCCAGATCCACGAAGCGCATTGAAGAGAGCTGCCGAGAACTGTGCGGTTTCCGCG
>DASZDU010000278.1:0-5818 GCA_035941655.1 Pyrinomonadaceae bacterium
TTTCCGCACATCAGGCGGCAGAGCCGCGTACGCAGTTGAGCCTTTCTAGTTTAGTTTGCTTCTTTACAAAGGGATGCAAGCTGAAGCTTGTACTCTGAACTGTTTGAGTGCTCCATGTTGGACCTTGCACTTTGGACATTCGACTTTGGACTTAGTTAAGATGTCCGGTCATTTTCCAAGCCCTATTTCAAAGTGAGAACAACTTCCGATGATCGAATTCGAGTTGACCGATGATCACCAGGCACTGGTGCAAACCGTGCGCGAATTTGCGCAGAAAGAGGTCGCACCTTACATCAAGGAGTGGGATGAGACGCAGAAGTTTCATCCCGAGGTGCTACGCAAAATGGGCGAGTTGAATCTGCTTGGCGTGTGTATTCCGGAAGAATATGGTGGCGCTGGTTTTGACTACATCTCTCTGGGTTTGGTTTGCGAGGAACTGGAAGCAGTCGACACGTTTCTGCGCGTAGTGATGTCGGTCCACACGGGTTTGAATTCCTTAACGTTGCTCTCGTGGGGCAGCGAAGAGCAGAAACAAGAGTATCTGGTGCCGCAGGCGAAGGGCGAAAAACTCGCGACCTATGGTTTGACTGAACCGGGCGCAGGATCGGATGTGGTCGGTTCGAGATCGACCGCGCGACGCGAAGGCGATGAATATGTTCTCAATGGCGAGAAGATGTGGATTAGTCTCGCTGATGTTGCTGACAACTTCCTTTTCTTCTGTTGGACCGACGAAGAGAAACGCCGGCAACGCGATCACTCCGGAATGTCATGTTTCATCGTTGAGCGAAGCATGAAGGGTTTCACTTCCGGAACCATCCACGGCAAGCTGGGTATTCGCGCCGGCAACACCGGCTATTTTTCGCTGCAGGACGTGCGCGTGCCGGCAGCTAATCGGGTGGGCGAAGAGGGCGAAGGATTTAAGATTGCGATGTTTGCGCTCGAACAGGGGCGTTACACCGTGGCCGCCGGTGCGACGGGAGTCATACGCGCGTCGCGTGATGCTTCAGTGGCCTATGCGCTCGAGCGCGAGACTTTCGGCACCAAGATCGCGAACCATCAGTTGGTCAAACAAAAGATCGCTGAGATGGAGGCTGACTATCAGATGTCTCGGCTGCTTTGCCTGCGGGCCGGTTACCTGAAGAACACGGGTCAGGCGAATGCGCGCGCCACCAGTCTGGCGAAGTGGCAGGCGACCACGCGCAGCGAGAAGGCAGCGTCAATGGCTATCGAGGTGCATGGCGCGAATGGTTATTCAAATGACTATCCGGTTGAGCGTTACTGGCGTAACTGCAAAGCCGCGATCATTTATGAGGGAACGCGTGACATCCACACGCTGATGCAGGCTGATTGGGCGTTGGGTTTGAAGAAAGAAAAGCCGGCGCGCAAGACGCTGCCGGCGTGGAGGCCATCCGAGGCGCGCTAGGTAATACGGATATTCTCGTCTGTCTCTTCAACAACAGCAAAAACCAAAACGGACAGGCAGGAATGCCTGTCCAATCCAGGCGCTACGAGTATCCTTGAATCGTTTTTAGGGAGCCTTAACCAATACTACATCCCAAGCCCACCTGTTAGCTTTGGCTTTCTTAGCATCCTCCACTTTTGCACGATAGCGGAACTGATTGCCGTAGTCGTCAGTGTGCTTCGAATCCTTATAAGTCAAATGCAACACTGCGACATCTAGCGAGGGTGGTTGCGTGAATTAGAGTTTTGTGAGCAAGTGACGGGACCGTGTCTTCAACTCTGTGAATCCTTCCTCCCGAATTTCACTCGGTAGCTGTTCGAGAGCTTCAAGTCTTTGGAGCATCTTTTCTCTCCCAACCTGAAGACCTTTTCTAACGTCGTCCGAAAGCTTGTTATCACTTCTCCTGCTAGAAGTTCGTAATTCATTCAACGTAGTGAGTGTTTCAGATTCCGCAGCGTTTTAAAGCAGCGGCAACATCGTGTTTGAGTATTTTCAAGTCCTTCGGTAAGTCTCTCTGTCTTTCCAGAATTCTTACTGTTCTAAAAACCTGAAGCTTCTCCCCTAATCGTTCATCTCTTATTTTCTGTGCTACCAGAGGATCTCCTTCTTCGCGGCCACCGTCAAGCAAGACACTAGACAGGTATAGAGTCGGCACAGAACCTGTGAGTGAGCCGGGTAGGTGATAGCGCTTTTCAAAAGTATCCCCTGGTGCGATTCCTGAGTGCACCTCGGAATAAGCGAAGTCCTCTGTAATTCGATACGTGTCACCTAAGCCGAGTGCGAAAGCCGTCACCGTCTCTAGGTGATTGTTCTTTAGAGTAATCGTGACTTCGTTATTGGCAATTTGGGCTTTCAATTCACAACCGGTTATCGCGTTCACCACAATCGGGTCTTGAGAGGCTAGGGAAGATTGAGTATCAGGATTTAATAGAACGGTGTAAACAAGCAGACTCACAAAAGTCAGTAAGAACAGAGCCGAGAGGAGTAACCGTAACATGAAAGGTTCTCCTTTTTGAGGATGGAGCAGACAAAAAGAACGCTATGATAAGTTCCTAGAGAGTGTCAAGGGTTTCAGACTGCCTCCTCGGTTTTCTCGTAGCGGTCACGTCACGTTGCCGTGTTGATGGGCGATCAACTGCTGATGCCCGCATGATGGCCGGTCGACAAAGACCGTAAAGCGGCCGGTGTACCTCATGAGGTTGATGAAACGAGCTAAATCGAATTTGCGTAGACGGTGTCGCTGACTCTTCACGATCCTACGGTCGAACCTGAATGTTACCCTGTCCGTGTCGCACATTCATGAACGCATAGGCAGACAGCGAAAAGCTTTGGCAACCGATGACTTCACTTTTTCTGGCGGGAATTCCCACGTCGTCGGGTCGCTCGAAATCAGTGGCTATCCAATCGAGCAGCGCCCCAGTGTCGCCGGGCACTTCCGCATCCGCAGGGATCCAATTCTTCGTCACGGGTTCGTAAACGCCCCAGGTTAGTTTGTCTGGAGTTGCAGTATTTATGCCTTCACCATCATCTTCAACGACCAACAGGACCCGATGCCCGATGAAGTCACCGACGTTCGATTCGGTGACGACACCGCTCATCACCGCGCGATTGTCTTTCACAGTCAGGCAATCAAACCCGGCTTTGACGTAAAAGCTTGCATGCGGAAAATTGGGATCGTCGAGATCGCCGGGGCCGGTAAAGGTCATTTCACCTGTTGAGCTGCCGTCCTTGTGAATCCTTGCATTGAACGTGACCGATCTTTCAAGACCGTCTTCGAGCGTGAATTGAAAATCGCCATTTGCCGAGGGACCGCTGTTGCCGGCGTTGACGAAGGGAGATGTTGTCGCGCAAAGCAATACGATGACAACAGTGAATACACATGTAAGTCGGGACATGTTTTACCTCCGATTGTGATTTTGATCTGGGCGATCGAAAAGTTTATACAGCTATATACCGTCGCGTTAAAACAGTCAAATACGAGGCGGGTGGGTCCAGGAGGAGCGGGGTTGTTTTAGAAGTTGCGCTGACGTGTGCACCCCAGCGCGGCTGCCGCGCCGGGGACCCCGCCCGTTAGCGTTCTCCGAAAAAGTTGATGTAAGTGAGGTCACTTATGAATCGCTGGTCTGATTCTGGGCGGTCAATTCCTGATGCCGCGAGATGGCACGGTCGACCGCTGCTTCGATTTCCTCGAGCTTGAAAGGCTTTGCGAAATATTCAAAAGCGCCGGCCTCGATGATTTCTCTCCCCTCGTTGCCTTCCGACATTCCGGAGATCACAATTACGGGAGTAGCGGAATGTTTTGCCTGAATGTAGTTGAGCAGTTGGCGGCCGCTGAGGCCGGGCATTGAAATATCAGTAAGAACGGCGTCATAGGTTTCGATGTCGAGATAGGCAAGGGCCTGTTCCGCGCGATCTGCCGTATGACATTCGTGTGAGGTAGACAATAACTCATGAAGCGTGTCGCGGATTAGGTTGTCGTCATCGACGATCAATAGTGTAGCCAAACTAATTCTCCCGGCGTCGAAAGTGTGCGTGCAAGCACTCGCATTCTAGCCGTGTTCGATAGGGCGACGCCAGCATTTGTTTGCCAATCCTGACTTTGCCCAAACTACAAATAACTGATGCGCTCTGTTAGTATGAGTCCGCACTTCTTCAACTGAGAACGCGCCGACCGGGCGGACGCCGTTCGCAGCAAAACTTCCGATTTCAGGAGAGCTAAACCAGATGGGCCACGAGTTAAAGACAGAGCGCGAGCTGTCTCTGGATTTCTTGCGTGTATGCGAAGCTGCAGCGATTGCCGCTGCTCGCACGATGGGTCAGGGCGATCGCAAATATTCCGATCACGTCGCTGTCGAAGCCATGCGCGAGGTTATGGATACGGTGCCGATGCGCGGGCGCATCGTAATCGGTGAGGGAGAACGCGATGAAGCGCCGATGCTTTATATCGGGGAAGAGGTTGGGGGCGGATATGGCGTAAGTGAGGATTTGGCCGAGTCGTGTCCGGAAGTAGACATTGCCGTTGACCCGCTGGAGGGAACAAACCTTTGCGCCCTCGGCGCGAACAACGCGATTGCGGTGTTGGCGGCGGCTGAACGCGGCGGGCTGCTGAATGCGCCGGATTTGTATATGGACAAGATAGTAGTTGGCCCGTCTTCACGCGGCGTGGTCGATCTTGACGCCCCCGTCAAGGACAACCTCAAGAACATTGCCCGTCGCCTGGGGCGCGATGTCGAGGACCTAACAGTGATAGTTCTCGATCGCAGCCGGCACCAAAAGTTGATTGCTGACGTGCGCACAGCCGGCGCGCGGATACGGCTGATTGGTGACGGCGATCTTTCGGCAGGTATTTCAGCAGCCGTCGCGGGCACAAACATTCACGCGCTGGTCGGCATTGGCGGAGCGCCGGAGGGCGTGATAACCGCCGCCGCGATGAAGTGTTTGAATGGCGAGATACAGGCGCGACTCGTTTTCGATGCTGAACGTCTCGGAGTTGACAAAGATAAAGTCCCACCGAAGGAACAGGTGCTCGAACGTTTGCAATCGATGGGCATACAAGACTCGAATAAGATTTACGATACGAACGATCTGGCGCCGGGACGCAAGATTATTTTTGCGGCTACCGGCGTTACTGATGGCGCATTGCTAAAGGGCGTGAGATTCTTCGGCGCCGGGAAGAGAACGCACTCGGTGGTTATGACGACCGAGTCGCGACACATTCGGTTTGTTGACACGTTGCACATCGAGGGTGGGCCGGATACCGTAATCAGATTCTAGCTTGTTGATTCTGGAAAATTTGTTTTTAGAACTTTGTACTTTGAGCTTTGTACTTTGAACTAAAACCAAATACCAGAGACCGAAATACAAAGCTCAAAGCACAAAGTTCGGTTTTGTAATGCAGGCCGCTTCCAACAATTACATCGCGCAAACCGGATCATTGCGCCGTCCGCTGCTGATGTGGTTTCTCGCCGCCGCCGGCTCGCTCGCCGTAGTGTCGCTGATTATCGGTGCTCCGTTGGCGCTAAACGCAGGGCACCCGTTTTGGGGCTTCACTATTTACCGGGCATTCAGCTTCGTTTGCCATCAAATTCCGGAACGCTCGTTTTTCGTAGCCGGACATAAATTCGCCGTCTGCTCACGGTGCACTGGTTTGTACGCCGGGTTTGCAGTGACGACGCTTGTTTATCCAATCGTCAAATCGTTGCGACAGACTGAAGCACCCGCGCGCAAATGGCTCTTTATCGCGGCGGTCCCTCTCGCCATCGATTTCGCGGTAGGGTACCTGGACATCTGGGACAACACACACTTCTCGCGCTTTGCCACGGGCGCACTCCTGGGAGCAGTCAGTGTTTTCTATGT
>DASZDU010000279.1:0-3919 GCA_035941655.1 Pyrinomonadaceae bacterium
CCGCGTCGTTCGAGCTCGCGCAATATCGATGCGGTAAGCTTTGCGCCCGTGCAACCCAGCGGATGGCCCAGAGCGATCGCCCCGCCGTTAACGTTAACCTTTTCCAGGTCGAGACCCAGCGTCTTGATCACAGCGAGCGACTGCGCGGCAAACGCTTCGTTCAATTCAATCACATCTATGTCATCGAGAGTCAGTCCTGCGAGCTTCAAGACTTTTGGAATGGCAAACACCGGTCCGATACCCATCTCTTCCGGCGGACATCCGGCGGTGGCGTAAGCAACAAAACGCGCCAACGCTTTGACGCCAAGACTCTTTGCTTTTTCAGCCGACATCACCACTGCGGCGGCAGCACCGTCTGACATTTGCGAAGCATTGCCGGCGGTGATCGTGCCCTTGACGTTAAATGCCGGCTTCAGTTTAGCAAGTCCTTCAATTGTACTGTCGCGTCTCACACCTTCATCAGCGTCAAAGATAATCTCCCGCGTTTGCTTGCGGCCCTTCTCGTCGAGATCTTCAAAGGTCACGGTCAGCGGCACCGTCTCATCTTTGAACTTATCCGCGTCGAGAGCTGCGGCTGCCTTTTGGTGCGAGCGCAGTGCAAACTCATCCTGTTCCTCGCGGCTTATGTTGAATTTGCGTGCGACGTTTTCCGTAGCCAGGCCCATGTTCAAATAAAAATCAGGATAGTGTTCAACGAGGTAGGGATTCGGACGAATGATATGACCGCCCATCGGAATCATCGACATCGTCTCCAGCCCGCCGGCAACGGCAACCTCGGCGCTTCCGGTTCTGATTCGATCGGCGGCAATTGCGATCGACTGCAAACCCGATGAACAGAAGCGATTGATGGTCATGGCGCTCGTTTCGACGGGCAGTCCCGCGCGAATGGCGGCAGCGCGCGCAACGTTCATGCCCTGCTCCGCTTCCGGCATCGCGCAACCCATGATCACATCCTCGATCTCGGCTGCGTCGAGGCCCGGCACGCGTGCCAACGCCTCGCGAATCACCGCGCCGCCCATCTCGTCAGGACGGGTATTCCGCAAAGTACCCTTCGGCGCTTTGCCAACGGCGGTGCGAACTGCGGATACGATTACTGCGTCTTTCATATTTTTGTCCAATGTCCAACGTCCAACGTCCAACGTCCGTTCATCCAAAATTGACTTTAGATTGAGCCATTGAACTGGTTCAGCGGCTCCGCCGCCTTCCGTCCGGAAAGGCTATGCCTTTCCGGCTAATCCTCTAACTACTCTGAGGCTATGCCTCCAACGTCACCCCTGGGGAGGCGTAGCCTCGCAGATTAAAAAGCTCATCGGAAAGGCAGAGCCTTTCCGCACGGATTGCGGCAAAGCCGCGAACGATCCAATTTCCCATTCTTTAGTGCAAGTTGTTGGACGACTAGTTCCTCAACGGTTTCCCAGTCTTCAACATCGCTGCCAGTCTTTCCTGTGTCTTGCGCGTTCCAGCTAACGATAAGAAAGCCTCGCGTTCGAGATCGAGCAGGTATTGCTCGGACACTCTGGTCTGATGGTTCAAGTCCCCACCCGTCAGGATTCGCGCGAGCTTTTCACCAATCAGCGCGTCATGATCCGAAATGTAACCGGCGCGCTTCATCTGATGGATGCCCAGCTTCAAAGTTGCCAATGCAGAATTGCCTAGCGCGAGTATGTCCGTGCGTGGCTGCGGCTGCACGTACCCGCTGGCCGCTAGTGCCAGCACTTCCTTCTTCGCGTCCGCAATTAAACGATCACCGTTCATCGAGATCGTATCGTCCGGAGTCAGGAAGCCCAACGTGCGAGCTTCTTCAGCCGACGTTGCGACTTTCGCCAGCGCAATCGTTTCAAAAGCTCGCTTCACAAACGGAAACGGATCAGCATCGTCGACGTTCTTCGGAATAGAATCAAGCGTCCGCAACAGCAGTTCCTTCGTACCCCCGCCGGCCGGAATAATTCCTACGCCAACCTCAACCAGACCAATGTAGGTCTCCGCTGCGGCACGCACGTGGTCGCCGTGCAACACCATCTCGCAGCCGCCGCCAAATACCATGTTGAATGGGGCCACCACCACCGGTTTCGGCGAGTAACGCAAACTCATTGTCGACGCCTGAAAGGCTCGACCCATCATGTCGAGTTCTTCCCAATTTTCTTCCTGGGCTTCCATCAACATCAGCATGATGTTGGCGCCGACACAGAAATTCACTCCCTGATTGCCGACGACGAGTCCAACGAAATTCTTCTCAACCTCCGCCAGCGACTGCTTAAGCATCTGCAATGTGTCGCCGCCGATGGCGTTCATCTTTGAATGAAATTCCAGACAGGCTACGCCGTCCCCTATATCGATCAGCGAAGCGCCGGAGTTTTTCTTAATGACCCCCGTTCGTTCTTTAACCGATTTGAGAATTATTACGCCGGGTTGGTCGGCTAAAGGCAGGTACTGTTCCGTAGCGAAGTCGAAATAGAATTGTTGTCCGTCGTGCTTCTTGTAAAACGATTTCGCGCCGGCGTCGAGCAACTTCTGCACATTCGCCGGAATCGCAACGCCCTCTTCCTTCATCCGCGCGACTGACTTCTCCAACCCGATCGCGTCCCAGGTTTCGAAAATACCCAGTTCCCAGTTGTAGCCCCAGCGCATGGCGCGATCCACTTCGACTATGGTGTCGGCGATCTCAGGTATCAGGTTCGCGGTATAGCGAAACATGCGCGACATCGTCTTCCAAAGAAACGCCCCGACGCGATCCTTGCCCCAAACCAGTGCCTGAATGCGCTGCGGCAAGTCTTCGATATTCTTGGCGACGTCGAGCGCAGGCAATTTCACTTTCTGCGCCGGACGGTATTCAAGCGTCGCGTGATCAATGGCCCAAATCTCTTTCTTTCCGCCCTCGCCACTTTGCCTTTTGTAGAAACCGCCTTTGGTCTTGTTGCCGAGAATCCCGCGTCCAACCATTTGCGTTAGAAACTCGGGGGCGACGAAAACCTCGCGCTCTTCATCCTCCGGTAAGGCTTCGTAAAGGTTCTTGATGACATGGGCGCCCACGTCGAGGCCGACGAGATCAAGCGTTCGGAAGGTGGCGCTCTTGGGCCGGCCCAACGCCTGGCCGGTAATCTTGTCGATCTCTTCGATCGAATAGCCATCCTCCAGCATGGTCTTAATCGTGACCATCGAGCCGTAAGTGCCAATCCGATTGGCGATGAAGTTTGGACGGTCTTTGGCGGGCACAACGCCTTTGCCAAGTCGCTGATCGAGGAAGCCATACAAGAAGCATGACACTTCCGGCTTGGTCCATTCGGTGCGAATTATTTCGACGAGATGCAGGTATCGGGGTGGATTAAAAAAGTGGACGCCGAGAAAGTGCGCGCGAAAATCCTCTGAACTTCCCTCAGCTAAGTGAGCGATGGGAATTCCGCTCGTGTTCGATCCGATGATCGTACCAAGCCGTCGGTGCTCCTCTACCTTTTCGTAAAGACTTCGTTTGATCTCCAGGTTCTCTACGACGGCCTCGATGATCAAGTCGCAGTCTTTGAGTTTCGTAAGATCGTCTTCGAAATTACCAATGCTTACCAGCGCGGCCTTATCAGGCGTGAAAAACGCCGCGGGCTTTGCTTTTTTAGCGGCCTCAAATCCGGCGCGCGTAATCCGGTTGCGCACTTCTTTCGATTCAAGCGTCAAACCTTTAGCGCTCTCCTCCGCCGTCAATTCGCGTGGTGCAATATCAAGCAAAATCGTCGGCACACCCGCATTCGCAAGGTGCGCGGCGATCTGCGCTCCCATCGTGCCGGCTCCCAGGACTGCAGCTTTTTCGATTCTCATTATCGGTGGGACAGGCATTCCTGCCCGTCATTCTCTCTTTCCCAGGGTCAAAGGGGAATGGCTCAGTTCGATGGTCATAATACTGAATGAGTATTCATTCAGGCAAGGCTCCTCC
>DASZDU010000280.1:0-16636 GCA_035941655.1 Pyrinomonadaceae bacterium
AGACAACGGCGCCAACCATCAAGGCAATGGCCAGCGTCGTCAGGACATAAACGAACACACGCCGAACGACCAGTTCCACGTCCATCAGCCGGTAGCGAAGGACCGAATATCCGAATGCCAGCGGGATGAGAATCAGAGGCAGAACGGCGGCGTCGATGAGCCATGGATCCGTCTCCGCGCTAAGCAGAAACCCGATGCCGTAGAGCAATGTGAACGGAGCGACGGCTAACAGTGATCCCCAGATCACCCACTTCATCTGTTGCCGGACTACCGCACTATTCGCTTTGACCCAGGTTCTGATTAGGAAAATAACGCTGGCGATCAGACCCGCGATAAAGTGAAAGAAGCTGAGCTTGTAAAAGAAGCCCAGAAAAGAGTCGGACAAAGGAGGAAGGCTGCGAAACGCGGGGACAGCCGGCGTTAACACATCGCGTAAGAAAACAAACGTTGCCAGCAGCAACAAAAATATTGCCGGCACATAGAGCAAAGCGGCGCGCCATCTCTTACGTTCAAAGAGTTGCTGCCGCAACGGATAAAGCAGACAAAAGTGGAGGAAGAGCGGAGCGAAAAGAATCAATCCCGCATTTCTCAAAAATGCGATGGCCAGGTCCAGATCGCGATAAGTACCGACCTCTGTATAGAAACAAAAAACGAAGGCAGCCAAACAGACAGACGCGAAGTGCAAAGCAAAGGGCGCACGACCACCTTGCTTGAACAAAACAAAGAACCCAACGAACAGAAAGACCAGACCAATGAAGTTGATGTAAACATCACGCGGTGTCCATTTATGGATGGAACCGAGGTGATCAAGATCGGCGTAGTAAAAGCGACTCTCTTCCGGATAGGAGGGTCGTTCGATGTAATAATGAATTTCGCCGCCGGCCCTTGCCTGATCGAGATAGATTTGGACATCTTTCGCCCGTCCAACTTCTTCGTAGACGCGATTGTTTAGGCTGATTCCCAACAAATGATCGCCCGGCAAAATCTGACCGCGTGCTCCTGAGGAACCAGGTTCAACAGTTTCTGCAATAATGCCTTGCGTAGTATTGCCCCAGGTGATGCCATCCCAGGGAGGTGTTTCATGTCTTACCCGCTGGGCAAAGTTAAGGATGCCCGCCGTCACCAGGAGGGCGGCGCCAGCCAGCACCAACCACGTCCCCGTTGTAAATACCGATCTCTTCACTTAACTAAGCTCAACCCTAACTAGTCAAAACTCGCAATCGGCCTGAAAAGGCAAGGTATGTTCCCAAGGCGTTTTCCACTGGCGCTTTACGATCTGCCCACGTAAGGAGAACTGCCGGGCGAATAGACTGGGGGGTTTCCCCACTTTACCTGCAGGTCCTCCAGCAACTGTGCACCCGACTGATGTATTCACAGGAGACTTCCGCTATCCAAGTTTTTGGACTTCTCCCGACTTTTTGGAGAAAACGACAGAGGAGCAACCTGACGAATACGCAAGACGGGCATTTCCCGTCCAATCTCGCCTTCCCTAGAAGCGGAGGGAGATTCCACCGCGAACGGAGCGACGCCCCGTGGTTAGCTGTGTAAGTATCTCGCCGTTTTCAGTGCTTGGTTGGATATCAAGCAAGTTACGCGCGTCGAGTACCGCCTCAGCGCGAACGGGCAGCCCAAAGCTCGGCAATTCCTGAGTTACCTGCACGCTTAGCGAGGGGTCGTAAACTGCGAGACGTCCGGCGAAAGGATCGATCGCAAACACCGTCGCATTTGGCGAGAATCGAAGCACGGTCCGGATATTTGTGCTGGAGCCAAGATCGACTCCCAGTTGCAGCGCCGCCGACTGAAACAAGCCGCTTTCAAATATTTCCGCGGGCGCGGAAATGTCTCCGGATGAGAGCCGCTGTCCGCGCCCAAACGCGTATCCGCCTGACGCCGTCCACATGCGGCTGAGCCTTCTCGTGTAAACCAGACGCATGCCTTGTGAGGCCCCCTGCTGGTTCGCAACGTTGATAAAACCCTCACCAGTTGGACCTGAAAATGCAGTGATGGGTGTACTTAGCAAACCGACGCCGCGTGCTGAAGTTGAATCAAAGAAGGCGGTCCCCTCCAGGTTCGATCTGGAATCAAGTACTCTCTCGATTCCAAACTCCAGCCGATGACTGCGATCCATTACGGCACGACCATCGACGTATGCAATCGGCCGTCTGGTCGCATCTCTGAAGGCGACCTGAGTATCTTCAAACGCGGCTAAACTTTGAATGTTGCCCTCGTCACCGCCAGGTGCATAGGCCGCTTTCAATCGAGTACGAGCGTTGACATCGTATTGAAGTCCAATGCGCGGCGTTAGCGAACGAGCTCCCCCCGCGCCGATGAAACGAGAGTAGTCAAGCCCAAGTACCACGACGATGCCGTCGCGCACAATCCATTCGTCAATCGCACGAACGGAAATCTGGCCCAGACGGATACCCGAGTTGCCTGTGGCGCTGTCGCGTGTTGACAACCAGGAAGGCTCGCCAAACTGGACCGTACCCACGGTTATTCCGACTCGATGATTGAATCCGGGGCGCAGGTGAGTGCTGGCCTCAAAGCGTTCCGGGCCATTCGGACCGCCGGTCGTTTGACCGGCGAAGATTAGTTCAACCCGATCGTTGGGAGAAGTTGCAACCGCGAAATTCAGCCCGGGATAATTTGGCCCGAAGGAATTGCCCGCAAAATATGTTTCCAGAACACCCTGAACCCGGCGTTGCGTTTGATGATCGGCAACTTCGCTGGTATCGGGAGTACCAGTAACATCTTCCGCGCTGCCGGCTGGCGATTCGGTGTCAGACGTGGCCCTTCCGAGCACGGCTTCAATGTCAGCGTCCTCGCCCTCTTGCACTTGAAAAATTGAACGACGGGTCTGCGCCGCTCGCAGGGTCCACTTGACGTCGTCCCGATCCTTGCGACGTTCGGGCAAAGTGTTACCGGAACCAATGGGTTCAAGATTGAAGCGATAAACCAGTTCCTGCGATGGGCGAACTTCAACGGAGGCGAAGACTACTTCGTTAAATCCTGCGGCAATCGCACGGATGCCATAACGACCAGGCGAGATGCGAGCACTGAAATGCCCGGCCGCATCGCTGCGTGTCTGTTTGATAATCTTGTTGGCCCCATCCCGGAGGAGGGAAATCAAAGCACCTGAGACGGGATTCCCTTTGTTATCCAGGACGGCGCCGGTGATGGTCGCCAGGTTGGGTTTGCCCGCGGCCGCAGCGGGCGCCTGCAAGTGTTGCAGGCAAAGTGCTGCCGAAAACAGCGCCAGAACCAAGCCCAGTATTCTTCTCCCCATTGTTCTTGTACCAAGTCTATTCATCGCCACGAACCTCCTTACGCTTCCCTGCTGGAAGCGCGTGAAGCACCCGAGTGTGACTTTGTTGTGCGCAATAGGAAGAAGTCTCCTTAAGATTCCTGCCGTCTCACGAGAGTAAGGCAGGGCAGTTAAGGTGCCGACGCCCAAAACCGCAGAAAAGGCGAACTGGTTCAGGCCAGGAGACTTACCAGAACCTTTTGAATAGTCGCATTTTCCGCCAAAAATGAAAGCAGTGTCAAGCAATTAGGCGTTATTCTGCGCCCATTTTAGGTCCACTTTGCCGGGGGTTTGCGCCGTGCTACGATTCCAGCCGTGCAGTAGTTACCGCTTGATTTGAGCATTATGATTGATGAAGTTCGCTTAACCCGGCTCCCCAATGGCATCACCGTCTTAACTGAGCACATGCCGGGATTGCGCTCGGTCACGGCTGGAATCTGGGTGCGACGCGGCTCCCGCCACGAGGCTCCCGAACTCAACGGAATCTGCCACTTTATTGAACACGCCGTTTTTAAAGGAACTCAGCGCCGTACCGCTCGCGACATCGCAGTTGAATCGGATCGGCTCGGGGGCAACCTTGACGCCTTTACGACCCATGAGATGACCGGTTTCGCCATAAAGGTTGCGGACAAGAGTCTGCCGCAGGCGCTCGATCTCCTTACCGACATCCTGGCAAACCCAAAGTTTGACCAAAATGATCTCGACCGTGAGCAGAAAGTCATTCTCGAAGAGATGAAAATGGTCGAGGACACTCCTGACGAATTGTTAGGCGAGCTCTTTAACGCCGCATATTTTCCGGGACAGGCGCTGGGACGACCCATTGAAGGCACGGAAGCAACTGTTTCCACGTTTGATCAAAACACGCTCCAGTCGTTTCACCTGCGTGAGTTCTCACCTTCCAACCTGGTGGTGGCAGCAGCAGGCAATGTCGAGCACCAGCAGCTGGTAGATTTGGTTACGAAGTCTTTCGCCGCGGTCGCGACCGAACCTTCGTCGAACGGATCCGGGCAACAGTCTCCCAGGCCTGCGTCGCCAATTCTGATTGAGCAAAAGAAAGAGTTAGAGCAGGCGCATTTAGTGATTGCGGCGCCATGGCCCGACGCTAAAGATAGTGACCGCTACGCAGCGAGCTTGCTGGCTTCAGTGGTAGGCGGAGGCACGTCCAGCCGGCTCTGGCAAACGATTCGCGAAGAGCGGGGTCTTGCTTATTCAGTTGGGGCCGGAGGAAGCACTTTCTCGGATGTCGGTGTCTTCACAATCTATGCCGGCGCTTCGCCAGAACACCTGGATGAAGTGCTTGATATCTCTTTGGAGGAAATGCGGCGCGTAGTTAACGAAAGCGTTCCCGAAGAAGAGTTGAAACTGGCGAAAGACCAGGCGTTGTCCTCAATACTTCTCAGCTTGGAATCCTCAAGCGCGCGCGTTAGCGCTCTGGCACGCCAGGAGATCATTCACGGCCGGCGTATTCCACCCGAAGAGATCATCGAAAAGATGGAGGCCGTGAATTCGGAAGACTTACAACGCGTCGCCCGCAAATACTTCCGCAGCGATAGCCTCGCCCTCGGCGCGCTGGGAAACCTCAACGGTTTTCGAGTCGATCGCTCGCGGCTGCGAATCTGAAGCAGCGCCAAATACATTACCCTTACATGTATCCTTGCATCCGCTGATACGCGCTGAGTCCATTCGTAAAGCAAACTGTTAGTTTGCGTCGCTTGATTGCCGGTCCTGAAGTCTGTAATCAAAGGTAGCAAACTAACAGTTTGCTTTACACCCAGCACCTGTAGCTGTTTCGCGCATTAAATGCTAAAGTTTGTTTCCACCGTTTTGTAGTAGTTGGTTCTTAGTTTTTAATTCCTGAACATGAAACTTACCGTTCTCGGCAGCGGCTCAACGGGCAATGCGGTTTTGATTGTCGCGAGCGAAACTCGTGTCCTGGTTGACGCCGGCTTGAGTGCCAAAGAACTGGCGCGCCGGCTCGCCATCGTCGGCGAAGACATTCAACGACTGGATGGCGTGCTCGTCACACACGAACACGGCGACCACGCCGGCGGATTGCGCGTGTTGTTACGCACGGTCGACTGCCCGGTCTACATTTCCGCGCAAACCTGCGATGCCTATATTTGCGAACGAACGAACGTGAATGACGAGGAGCCTCGCAAGCGTGAGAAAGCACTGCAGCATCGCGTCGAGCAGATCGAATCGAGCAAAGACTTTCGCATCGGCGAGATCGACTTTCACCCGTTCACAATCCCTCACGACGCCGTGGACAATTTCGGATTTACCGCCACGCACCAGGGCGTAAAAATTGCTACGTTGATGGATTTTGGACATATCACCACGCTTGTCAGCGAACGCCTGCGCGGTTGTGCGGCGGTGGTAATTGAGTCAAATCATAGCCGCGACATGCTGAAAGCCTGCGAGGTTTATCCCTGGGAACTGAAGCAACGAATTCTGTCTCGGCTGGGGCACCTTTCGAATGAAGACCTGGCCGATTGGATCCGCGACGAGTTCGACGGGGTGGCGCAACACCTGGTGCTGACTCATCTTTCCCAACGCGCCAATAATCCTTACCTGGCAAAAATTTCCGCGGAAGTTGCCTTGCAGGAACGTTTTCCGTTGTTTCATGCCGACACTCAGGTCAGCCTGTCATTTCCTAAAGAGCCAACACCGTGGATCGAGGTGTGAGCCAGGGGATGAGGACGGCAGAGGGATGAGGTTCGCAGGGTTCGATCAAAATCTGGTGGAAGGCAGAGATCCATGGAGTATGGATCAAGATAGAACGTCTCAGGGTTGGGATGGGTTTGCCCCCGCCGTCGTTGAATGGCATTCTGCGGACGGGGGCAAGCCGCCCTTCCTGACCCAGAGCTTTTCCATTAGCTTTTTAACCTTTCCGGCTCCGAGCCTCTCTATCAGCTTTCTATCTTCGCTGTTGATTACGTCGCTGGTTCTTTCGGTTTCACTCTTCGGCGTGGCCTGCGCGACGAACCAGGGCGCTCGAAGTATTCCACCCGAGGTCGAATCAACTATTAGCACGATCGGCGAGGAGATCGCGGCTGAACGATACGATAAGGTTTACAACGAGGCATCGGACTTATGGCGGAACACCAGCAGCCTCGAAGAATCCACGGCAACTTTCAGGACGCTTCGCACGAAGTTAGGGCCCGTCGAGAGTCGCAGTTTGCAGTCGGCGACTGAACAACAGAATTCCGGTGGGCCACTAAAAGGCCGCGCGTACATCGTGAACTACCGAACGAAGTTTCAAAATGGCGAAGGCATGGAAACGTTCACGCTGGTTGAACGCGACGGGCGCTGGCTGCTCGCGCGCTACTTTGTTAACTCGACGGCGCTGAAATAAAGAAAGTTTCGAGTTCCAAGTTAGCCATTCACGTTTCGGCATGAAGTCAGTACCACATCGCGGTAGCGAGTGGGTGATCGAAACGGAACTATCACCGAGAGTCTGTATGCAGTGCTATCAATCGCTTTATGTACAAGACCCACCCGCTACCGCGAGGTGGTACTGACTTCATGACACGTTGAAACTCGGAACTCGAAACTTTTAATCCAATGATCGAACGCTACACATTGCCGGAAATGGG
The DNA here is from genome assembly GCA_035941655.1 of Pyrinomonadaceae bacterium. Taxonomy (GTDB): domain Bacteria; phylum Acidobacteriota; class Blastocatellia; order Pyrinomonadales; family Pyrinomonadaceae; genus PSRF01. The sequence continues at coordinate 6,901 of DASZDU010000280.1, forward strand.
CGCGCTCTGGAGCGATGAAAATAAGTTTCAGAAGTGGTTGGAAGTAGAAATTGCAGTCTGTGAAGTCCATGCCGAGCTGGGGACAATTCCGCGTGATGCACTCGAGCAGATCAAATCGCGCGCGAAGTTTTCAGTCGAGCGTATCAGTGAAATTGAGAAGACAACCAACCACGACGTCATCGCCTTCACTACCAACCTCGCCGAAAATATTGGCGACGCGGCGCGCTTCGTTCATTACGGATTGACTTCATCCGATGTAGTCGACACAGCCAACGCACTGCTGTTGCGCGAGGCCTGCGATCTTCTACTCAGGAAAATCGAGGCGCTGCTGGAAACATTGAAGAGCCGCGCCTTTGAATTCAAGCACACGCCTCAAATTGGTCGCACGCACGGCATTCACGCTGAACCAACTTCCTTCGGACTTACTTTCGCGCTCTGGTACGACGAGATGCGTCGCAATCGAGCCCGCCTGCAGCGCGCGCGCGAAACTGTGGCCGTCGGGAAAATAAGCGGCGCTGTTGGAACGTTTGCCCTGCTTGACCCTCACGTTGAAGAGAAAGTTTGTGCGCGCCTGGGTTTGAAAGCGGCACCGGTTTCAACCCAAATTATTCAGCGTGATTGTTACGCTGAGTATTTGTGCACGCTGGCCATAATCGCTTCCTCACTCGACAAATTCGCGTTGAATATTCGTCACTGGCAGCGAACCGAAGTGGGCGAAGCTCAAGAGCGTTTTACAGTCGGACAAAAGGGTTCGAGCGCAATGCCCCACAAGCGAAACCCGATTATTTCTGAAAGGATTTGCGGAATTGCGCGAGTCATTCGCGCTGACAGCATCGTCGGGCTGGAGAACGTCGCCCTTTGGCACGAGCGCGACATTTCGCATTCGTCGGCGGAACGCGTCGTGCTCCCGGATGCGAGCATCGGTCTGGATTACATCCTGCACAAAGCAAACTCGCTAATCGCGGGGCTGGTAGTTCATCCGGAGCGAATGCTCGAGAATCTGCAACTCACGAAAGGGCTGGTGTTCAGTGGTCAGCTCTTGCTCGCGCTAACACAGAAAGGCGTCTCGCGCGAAAGCGCGTACGAGTGGGTACAGCGAAATGCAATGAAGGTTTGGGACGAAGGGAAAAACTTTCAGGAGCTGTTGAAGAGTGACGCCGACGTCGCAAAGCATCTTTCAGCAACGGAGATTGATTCCGCGTTCGGGTTTGAGAGTTACCTCCGAAATATTGATGCGATCTTTGAAAGAGTATTTAGCGCTAGCTGAGAGACTGACGGAACGTGAGTAACAAGGAGATTTACCTTTTACCATTTTTCATTTGTTATTTTCCAGCTGAACTCCGGCAACTTGTTCAGCTTGGCACGGCCAACTGCTTCCAATGTCCAATGGGAAATGAAAAATGGTAAATGGTAAATCTCTTATCTTTGCCCGTAACACGGTGCACAACCTTCTTACTTGTCGACGATCTTCTCGGCCATGTTGCCGATGATTGGCAGTTTGAACTTTTGTCCCTGGTAGGCTTTCACGGCAGCGAATATAAGCCCGATAAGAAACACCAGTCCCAGCAGCCAGAATATTAACCAAACGAGCCAGACCAGCAGACTGACTAAACTGCCGAGGGCGCCGCCGACGATCGCGCCGCCGATGCCAAACGCAAACGTCAAAATGACTGCAAAAACAGCAAGCACCGTCATGATTACCATGTTTGCGATGCCGAAGATGATCGACTGCAGCGCGTGAAAACGCACAAAGCGGTTCTCCTTTTCAATGAAGAAAAAGACAAGTCCCACGATCCAGATGTACGAAAGCGCTGCCGCAATTTTCGGATCGAGGCCGCTGCCGGTTGTCCCTGAGGGCGTATTGCTTGCGGGGCTTGCTCCGGGTGGAGGGTTTTGCATCGCTGTCATTCTCCTGTACTAGTATTCGGAAATTTAGAACTAATTATAAGACCGGGGCGAGATAGTATGTCATCCGCTACACATCAAGCAACGTTCTGTCCTACTATAAATAGAAGATGATAAACAATTCGGGGGCGCCGCCAATCATATGAAAGCTAAAGTCTTTGTCAGTTTAAAACCGGGCGTACTCGATCCACAGGGCAAAGCTATTCAGCATTCGGTGGAGCTGCTCGGTTTTACCGGCATCACCGACGTGCGCCAGGGCAAATACTTTGAAATTGCGCTGCAGGATTCCGCCGACGCGCAGCAGGCACGCGAATCCGTGGCCCGCATGGCGCGCGAAGTTCTTTCCAATCCAATCATCGAAGACTACCGCGTGGAGATTGAAGGGTGAAGTTTGGAATCGTAGTTTTCCCAGGGTCTAATTGTGATCACGATGCCTACCACGTGATCTCAAAGCAGGTTGGGCAGCCGGTAGATTTTATCTGGCATCGCGACACCGATCTAAACTCTTTCGACGCGCTGATCATTCCTGGAGGGTTTTCCTACGGCGACTATTTGCGCGCCGGAGCCTTGGCGCGGTTTTCGCCAGTGATGGAGTCGGTGAAAAAGTTTGCCGCCTCAGGCCGGTTCGTGTTGGGAATATGCAACGGCTTTCAAATTCTTTGTGAAGCCGGGCTATTACCAGGCGCCTTGATACGCAATCGTGACCTGCACTTTATCTGTGAACACGTCTTTGTTCGCGTTGAAACGTCCGACACTCCATTCACAAACGAAATGACCCCGTCGACCGTATTGCGCCTTCCCATCGCACACGCCGAAGGTAACTACGTCTGCGACGACGCAACCCTGGCAGAGCTGCGTCAGGAGGAACGAATCGTCTTTCGTTACTGCGATCAAAATGGCGAGGTCAACGAAGCGGCAAACCCAAACGGTTCACGCGATAACATTGCCGGCATCTGCAATGGCTCGCGCAACGTGCTCGGGTTGATGCCGCATCCGGAACGTGCCTGTGAAGACCTGCTCGGTTCGAGTGACGGACGTGATATCTTTCGTTCGCTCGCAGCCACGCTGGCTGCGGTGGCCTGACTTCTTTTTGTTGTCGATTCAACCTTGCGGAGAATACTTGAGATGAAACATCATCCAGCCTGGCTCGCAGCCGGCCTGCTAGTTTTCGTGATTCTCGCCTGCAATTTGGGCAAGAGGGCCAACTCCAACAATGGCAATGGGAACGCGAATGCAACTAACTCCAATTCCCAGGCGAGCAGCGATGCCGACCTCGGATCCGGACTTGCGATCAAAGAAATTCACATGGCCAAAGACGACGGTAATGGCTCGCCAGGCGAACAGACTGACACTTTTGAAACGGGAGATCGAACGATCCATTGCGTCACCACTTTAAAGTCGGCGAAGTCGGGAACACAGATGAAGTTTTCCTGGTGGATTGTTGATGCGGAAGGCACTCAAAACCGAAAAATCAAAGACATTGACTACAAGACCAGGGCGCTGGAGAACATCGTTCACGGGCATTTGACCTTGCCACAGGATTGGCCGGCTGGAAAATACAAAGTGCAGGTTTATGTTAATGGCGACATCGACAAGACCGTGTTCTATACCGTTCGCTGAAGTCGCCGTTTCGTTTGTCCGATCAAGTTGACGGGCCACTTAGGTCAGCACATCACTAACAAGATGAAACGAATCCTTCCATTTGTTCTGATCGTCATTGTGCTCGGGGCGGGTTTACTGACAGCTCGCTACCTGCAGCGCTCATCGTCTGTATCTCCTGCAAGCACTTTGCCCGGTGCGTCCGTATCCCCGTCGAGTTCGACGCTTTCGCCCGGGGCCGCAAGTGAGAAGGAGCCGGGCGCCGTACCGCCACACGCGCATGGAGATCCAAGTGCGCCGGTCACGCTTGAGGAGTTTGGCGATTTTGAGTGTCCACCCTGTGGCATGCTTCATCCGATCCTGAAGGACCTGGAAGCGCAGTTTGGACCAACTAACGTGCGAGTAATCTTCCGTGAGTTTCCCCTGGTGCCTGCACACGCGCATGCCCTTGCCGCCGCACGCGCTGCTGAAGCGGCAGCGCTACAGGGAAAGTTTTGGGAGATGCACGACATTATTTACGAACACCAGAAAGACTGGCATGAGTCGTTTGATGTGCGTCCAATCTTTGAGGGATACGCTAAACAGATTGGTTTGAATGTAGAACAATTTCGTCGCGATATCACCAGTGAAGTGGTGGAGCGCCGCATCTTTCTCGATGGCAAGCGCGCACATGCACTGGGTGTGACAGGCACGCCGACAGTATTTATCAACGGCCGCGAAATACCGTTTGAGTCCTTGGCGCCCGACAAGCTGAAGGTGATTATCAGTAACGAACTCGCCGCGCACCCGAAGTAAATGATGAATGCGGAATGATGAATGAATGATGAACCGGATCGAGTAACTAACCAGGGGAACCAGCGAAACTTCGCTCGACGAGCAGCAGTGCTTTACGGTATCGCAGCTTTCGTTTCGCTTATCGGACTAGCAGACTCCATCTACCTCACCGTTGAGCATCTTTCGGGACGCAGTGTTCGTTGCACCATAGTCTCGGGTTGCTCGGAAGTACTCTCCAGCCCATACGCGACGGTGCGCGGCTATCCACTCGCGGCTCTCGGCGCCATCGCCTATTTCACGGTCTTTAGTCTCGCCACACTGGTTGCCTTTGGCTACCGGGGGCTGGGGAAGTTACTAACTGTAATCGTCGGCGCGATGTTTCTGACTACGCTCTGGCTGCTTTACCTGCAGGCGTTCGTCATCCGACACTTCTGCCAATTCTGTTTGCTGTCAGCTTTGGTCACTATCACGCTGACGATACTGGTCATCTGCGCGCAGCGGCAGAACACCAATAAATTAGCCGCGGATTAAGTTCAGAGTTCAAACTTTAGTTTGTCTTATTTCCAAATTCAGCAAACTAAAGTTTGAACTCTGAACTGCTTGAATGCTGCCGCAGAACTCTTCACTGCCTAATTGACCACCCCATCCCAGCCTGATAACCTTTTGCTTCCGTTTCCCCTTGCTCCAAATCAATTCTTATTGTGTTCGGGAGGAGTTACTACTCATGAAAAAGTTTGGTTCGATCTCGCTGGTATTTCTATTATTCGTCCTGGCTCTCGTCATAAACGCGCGCCCGATTAACGCTGATATTCCCGCGCCGCCAATTATCGGATCCACCATTGCAGACTTCACGCTTCCCGACGCGAGCGGCACGGCGCATTCGCTTGCATCCCTCAAGGGCAAGAACGGCAGCGTACTGATTTTCATCGCGGTGCAGTGCCCGGTTTCAAATGCCTACAACGAGCGCATGGAAAAACTCGCTCAGGATTACAAAGCTCGCGGCATAACGGTTATCGGCGTAAATTCCAACTCACCAGAGTCCGCGGCTGATGTTAAAGATCACGCTGCTAAGAACAATTTAACTTTTACGATCCTCAAAGATAATGGGAACAAACTTGCCGACACGCTGGGTGCAACCAGAACCCCTGAAGCATATTTCCTGGACGCGAACAATAAGCTGCTGTATCACGGCCGCATCGACAATAGCCGCGATGTAGCACAAGTGAACTCGAGTGAACTGCGAGATGCTTTGGAAGCAACGCTTGCCGGGAAACCGGTGCCCAAAGCGACGGCCAATGCTTTCGGTTGCTCCATCAAACGTCCTGAATAAAGTTTGGGATTGATTGATTGATGACACACTCACGAAGGTTGATCGCCCACAGTACGCTCCGCGCCGTCGTCGTCTTTGCCGTCAGCTTAATGCTGACTCTGGCGGCGGTGGCGCAGAGAAAAACTGCACATAAGCCTCGCGCTGCAAAAGCGACATTCAAAGCCCGCGCCGTGAACGCGGAAGAAATGCAGGCACTGCTGAAGCGAGATGGTAGTCGTCCATTGCTGGTCAATTACTGGGCCACCTGGTGCGATCCCTGTCGCGACGAGTTTCCTGAGCTGGTGCGGATCGACAAAGACTATCGCGCGAAGGGCCTCGACTTCATCGCCATCACGCTCGACGATTTAGCCGATATCAATACAGCCGTGCCAAAGTTTCTGCGCGAGATGAACGCGAGGATGCCTGTCTATTTGCTGAACGTCGCCGACCCGGAACCGACAATCAACGCAATCGATGCGCGTTGGGGTGGGGCTTTGCCGGCCACGTTTCTCTACAACAAACAGGGCCAGGTGGTTTACAAACATTTTGGCCGCGTCAACACGCCAGAGCTGCGAGCTGCGATAGACAAATTGGTAAACAGTCAACAGTAGACAGCAAACAGCAGAGCAAAAGCATTTTCCCATTTGTGACTTCAAATTTTCATTTGCCATTAACCCGGATCCGTGCGCCGCGACCCTCAAATGGAAACTGGAAAATGAGAAATGACAAATGGAAAATCTTCTGTTTGATCTAGTTCTCTGCTTGCTGCTTAGTGCCTTCTGCCTGCTGTTTGCTGTCTACTGTTTGCTGTTTACTTCTTTATGAATTCAATCACTCCCGAGGTAGTCTCCGCCCACAATCTCACCGCGCAGGAGTTTGAACGCATTAAGTCCCTGATGGGACGTGAGCCAACATTTGCCGAGCTGGGCATTTTTTCGGTGATGTGGTCTGAACACTGCTCTTACAAATCTTCACGCATCCATCTGCGCCGCCTTCCTACCACCGGTGAGCGCATCGTGGTACCGCCGGGCGAGAATGCCGGCGTCGTCGATGTTGGGGACGGCTGGTGCGTCGCCTTCAAAATCGAATCGCACAATCATCCTTCATTCATTGAACCGTTTCAGGGCGCGGCAACGGGAGTCGGCGGAATTCTTCGTGACGTATTCACCATGGGCGCCCGCCCCATCGCCTCGATGAACAGCCTTCGTTTTGGCTCGCTTGATCATGCTGTTCACGGTCGCCGCAATCGTTCTCTGCTCGCAGGCGTCGTCGGTGGCATTGCGCACTATGGAAACGCATTCGGCGTCGCAACTGTTGGAGGCGAAGTCGCGTTTGACGATGCCTACTCTTTCAATCCGTTGGTTAATGCGTTTGCCCTGGGCCTGGTGAAGCGCGATCAGATCTTCTTCGGCAAGGCGAGTGGTGTGGGCAATCCGATCCTTTACGTCGGCGCGAAAACAGGACGCGACGGAATTCATGGCGCCACCATGGCGTCAGCCGAGTTTGACGATGCGGCCCTGGCAAAACGTCCCACCGTTCAGGTAGGTGATCCGTTTCTTGAGAAGCTGCTGTTGGAGGCCTGCCTGGAAGCGATGCGCAGTGGAGCGGTGGCCGGAATTCAGGACATGGGCGCTGCCGGTTTGACATCGTCGTCATGCGAAATGGCCGCGCGCGCCGGTACGGGAATCGAAATCGACTTGTCTCTGGTGCCGCAGCGCGAACAAGGAATGACGGCGTATGAAATGCTGTTGTCGGAATCGCAGGAACGAATGTTGATCGTCGCTCATTCCGGACGCGAACGCGAGGTGGTCGACATCTTTCGCAAGTGGGACCTCGACGCGGTGGTTATTGGCAGAGTCCGGGAAGGTCACAACATGCGCGTGGTGCATGAAGGCGCGATTGTCGCTGACATCCCCGTTTCCGCGCTCACTGACGAAGCGCCGCTTTACGAACGCCCGATGGCTCCACCCAGTCCAACGTCCAATGTCCAACGTCCAACGTCCGGAAGCGAAGTCCAAAGTCCAAAGTCCAAAGTCCAAAGTCCGAAGGCGTACAACGAGGCACTGATCAAACTTCTCGGTTCTCCCAACCTCGCTTCCAAACAATTCGTTTACCGGCAATACGACCACATGGTCAGGACTAACACTGCCGTCTTGCCAGGCGCGGATGCCGCCGTGGTGCGGATCAAAGAGACGCGACGAGCTCTGGCCATGACGCTCGATGGCAACGGGCGCTACTGCGCGGCGAATCCGCGTGAAGGAGCTAAACTTATCGTCGCCGAGGCCGCGCGCAACGTTGTGTGCGTCGGCGCGCGACCGCTTGCCGTTACAAACTGTCTTAACTTCGCGTCGCCCGAACGCCCGGAGGTGATGTGGTCGTTTTCGGAAGTTATTGATGGCATGGCCGAGGCATGCAGGGCCTTCAATACTCCGGTCGTTTCCGGCAACGTCTCGTTCTACAACGAAACGGAGGGTCGCGGCATTATGCCGACACCCGTGATCGGAATGATTGGGCTCGTCGAAGATGTGCGCCGCGTGGTGCAGCCGGGATTTAAACAAGCAGGTGATGTGATCGCCTTGCTTGGTACCACTGCGGACGACCTCTCGTTAAGTGAGTACGCGGCAACTATCGAAGGTATTTCTACCGAAGACATGATCGCGAGTGGTTCCGTACCGAACATAGATCTCAATCTCGAGCTGGCTGTGCAGAAGGTGTGTCTGGAAGCAGCCGAAGCGGGATTGCTCGCTTCCGCTCACGATTGTTCTGATGGTGGACTGGCGGTAGCTCTCGCTGAATGTTGTTTCTCTTCACTAAACCGCTCGAGCGCGGGTGCTGAGGTAGTTGTTCCTGAGGCGATGACGGCTTCGCTGCCTGCCAAAACCGTCCTCTTCAGCGAATCACCCTCGCGAATCATTCTTGGTTTTCCCGCGGCCGCGTTGGCCGACGTGCAACAGCTTGCAGCGCGCGCGCGTTGTCCAATCACGATACTTGGCAAGGTCGGCGGCGACAGGTTGCGCATTCAATGCGGCGGCGACGAAGCGATCTCGCTAAAGGTAAATGAACTGGAAAATGTCTGGCGCGGTTCGCTGGCGAAAAAGCTCGAAGCGGAAGTAATGGCTGCCGGAATGGAATAATTATTTGGAGTGCGCTGACCTGTCAGCGCTTTGGTCTTCGGCGGCTTGACGCCGAATCCGTGCCTGGACTCAAACGAACCGTAGTCGCGACAGGTCGCGACGGACCAAAGCGCTGACAGGTCAGCGCACTCCAAAAATGCATCCCGTAATTTACCTCAACAAAGTAATGCTGGAAGCGACCAAGGCGCGCGTCGCGCCTGTGTCCTCCGCAATGTTATATGGCCGCGGGGTTTTTACGACGGTAGCTATCTACAACGGCAAGCCGTTTCTCTGGCCGGAACATTGGCGGCGCTTGAAAGATCACGCCGAGCGCTTGAGTGTGGACACTACCGGCCTGAATGAATCCAACCTGGGCGAGTCGTTGCGAAAACTTGTTGCCGTTAATCAAGTCAAGCATGGACGCGCGCGCGTGATCCTGTTGGCACGCAGCGGACGTGACGTTTGGCGAGCAAAGAAAGAAAGCCCGCGTAAGACCGACGTCCTGATCATGACCGGAGAGCCACAGAAGATTCCGGCCGCGGGGATGTCGTTGGCTGTGTCGCCATATCGTGTTAATACGCTGTCGCCGCTGGTGGGTATCCGCAGTCTTAATTATCTGGAGCAGGTGCTTTCATGGGAAGAAGCGCAGGCGAGAGACTTTGACGAAGCCGTGATGCTCAATGAGCGAGGCGAGATCGTCTCGGCCACGATGGCGAACATTTTCTGGTTCACCGAAGGCACCCTTCATACGCCAGGTCTGAGCACTGGTGCGATGGCCGGGATCACCCGCGCGGCTGTTATTGAACTGGCGGGCAAACAGTTTATTCCGGTGATCGAGGGTGTTTATGAGTTATCAGACCTCACCGAAGCGAATGAAATCTTCCTCACCTCTGCAAGCCTCGGCGTTGCGCAAGTGACCACCTTCGACTTCCGCCGCTACGCAGTTACCTCCGGAAACACATGTTCCAGAATATCCGAAGCATTCAACGAGCTGCTGTTGCAAAGCAAATAACAGTCAGAACCGGGAGCGGTAGCG
>DASZDU010000281.1:0-3855 GCA_035941655.1 Pyrinomonadaceae bacterium
CGACTGCTAAGAGATGAGCTGCGCGGCACCAACGCGCAGATCGTCAACATCATTCATGATGAAGTTGTGGTGGAAGCAGATGCGGATGAGGCTGCGGAAGTGGCGCTGAAAGTCGAACGCGCCATGTGCGCCGCAGGCGAAGAATATGTGAAAACTGTGCCGGTGAAAGTGGAAACTGAAATCGCCGATGAATGGGTCAAATAATTTTAGAGTGCGCTGACCTGTCAGCGCTTTAGTCGGTCGCGACCTGTCGCGACCAACGCTACCCTGGAAACTATTTATCGCTCTGGGGCGTCAATCCGCCCAAGACCAAAAGCGCTAACAGGTCAGCGCACTCCAAATTGTTTGCGGCGCCAGAAGAAGTAGACCGGGATTCCGGTTAACACGAGCAGGTAGCCAATTCCCGAAGTTGATGGCGCGAGATAAGCGAGATCCAAAACAATAAGTAGTGCCAACACGATATAGATCAAGGGCACGACCGGGTAACCCCACGTTCGATAGGGCCTGTCGACTGCCGGCGCTTTACGTCTCATCACAATCACAGCGCCTACCATCAACGCATAAAAAATTAAATCCGCAGAAATAATGTATTCGAGCAGTTGTGTGTAGACGTTGCCGTAGGTCACCGCGCCGGTTTGCGGATTAGTTGTCACCGTTCTCGGCAAGGTTAAAAACGCAGCCCAGATTCCCTGCAGGATAAGAGCAAGCGCGGGCACACTGCGACGATTCAACCTGCCCACGCCGCGGAAGAAGAGATTGTCGCAGGCCATCGCGTAGTAAACGCGGGCGCCGGCGAGAATCAAACCGTTGTTGCAGCCAAAAGTCGAAATCATAATTGCGATGGCCATCAGAATGGTGCCGCGCGGGCCAAATACGGCTTGCATCACGGCGGTTGCAACGCGATTCTGCGGCGCGTTTTGAATGCCGCTCAGCGGCAAGGTCACTATGTACGCGAGGTTGGCAAAGAGGTAGAGCGCCACGACTAATGAACAGCCGATTAACAACGCTCGTGGCAAATTTCGCCCCGGATCGCGTACCTCGCCGCCGGTGAAAGTCACGTTGTTCCAGGCTGACTGAGCGAATAGTGGACCAACCATCGCGCGGCCCAGCAGCATCACCAACGCCAACGCCAGCAGCGCGCCGCCGGCGTTTATCGGATCAAACCCCAGTTGAGCTGGGGTCGGATGCCAGCCATTGCGAACCGGGTTCCACCAGTCTGAGATATAGGCTGCACTACCGTGATTCCAGCCGAGCGTGAGGCCGATCACAATTAGGCCGATGAGCGCCGCCGTTTTAGTAAACGTGAAGGTGTTTTGAATCAGCTTGCCGGTTTTCAAGCCGCGTGTGTTGGTGGCGGTCAGAAAAAGAATCATTACGACCGCCAGCAGTTGTTGCGTTGAAAGACTGATGGCGTAACCGCCAAAGCCGCGGGGCGCGATCAGGTAGTCATCCGCCGAAACGCTGTTGGTCAAGACGCCGGTGAAGTTTGCGAAAGCCACAGCCACGGCCGCAATCGTCCCGGTTTGGATGATGAGGAATAAAGACCAGCCGAAGAGAAACCCGATGGATGGACCATAAGCTTCACGCAGGAATACATACTGGCCACCCGCGCGCGGCCACATCGCCGCCAACTCCGCGCAACACAGCGCGCCGGTGATAGTGAGCACACCGGCAAGTGCCCAAGCCACCAACAGCCAACCAGGAGCGCCGACCAGTCTTGAAGATTCCGCCGAGGTGATAAAAATTCCCGACCCAATCATCGAACCCACGACGATCATGCTGGCATCGAGTAGGCCCAGACCGCGAACAAGTTTCGGGGAGGAATTTTCGGCAGGTTCGGTCATTAGTTCGTGAGGATATAGTTGGAAGAAAGGCTACGTGTCAAGCAATTGCACGGTAGAGTTTGTATCAGAGTCGCCGCCATATGTTAGGTCCGAAGGACTGGCAGTTAGTAGCCCCGCCCGTCAGGGCGGGGAAACTGAATCATTTATAGCCCAATAGCCTGAAGGGCCGGCACAACAGCGTGGCGCACCTTGGGGCGCTCGGGTGTCTAACAGCCGGTTATGTCGTCCTCACGGACGGGGTTATTAACTACCGGTCTTACTGACCTTCGCTCAGAATCAGTACCTTGAAAACCTGCATGCTTGACACTCCGCGCAACGCTCCCATAGTCTTGCCCGTCGTTTGGATCTTGAAGGATTTTTTTCACAGGGTATTAGAGAAACGAATCAGGTATGGTTAAAGAACAGATAATTTCTGCCATTACACAAAAACGCGCCCACGTCGGCGTGGTCGGCTTGGGTTATGTTGGCTTGCCGCTGCTGGCCGAGTTCGCAGGCAGCGGTTTCCAGGCGACCGGCTTTGAAGTTGATGAAAATAAAGCTGCTCAAATCAATGCCGGCGATTCCTACATCGGCGACGTCGCTGCTTCGTTGGTGAAAGAGCTGGTCGAAAAGAAGCGAATGCGCGCGACTACCGACTTCGATCATTTGAAAGAATGCGATGCCGTAATTATCTGCGTGCCCACGCCGCTCAGGAAAACCAAGGAGCCGGACGTTTCTTACATCCTTGCCGCGGCTGAAGAGATAAAGCAGCGTTTGCATCAGGGCCAGTTGATCATCCTCGAATCCACTACTTATCCGGGCACTACTGACGAAGTGTTGTTGCCAATGCTCCAGGAGACTGGCCTCAAGCTTGACGCGGATTTCCTGTTGGCCTTTTCACCGGAACGAGTGGACCCAGGTAATCCTGAATTTCAGACGCACAATATTCCGAAGGTTGTTGGTGGTGTTACGCCTGATTCCACCGCAGCTGCCGCGCATCTCTATTCCCAAATCGTGAAAGACGTTCACGCGGTCAGTTCGTCGCGTGTGGCCGAAACCGCGAAGCTACTGGAAAATACTTTTCGCGCAGTGAATATCGGCATGGCAAATGAGATGGCGCGACTCTGTTACGCGCTGAACATCGATACCTGGGAGGTTATTCGCGCGGCTGCGACGAAGCCGTTTGGATTCATGGCGTTTTATCCCGGACCGGGAATTGGCGGCCATTGCATTCCACTCGATCCACATTATCTGTCGTGGAAGGCGCGTCAACACGGCTTCGATTCGCGTTTCATCGGCCTGGCCGAAGAAGTGAATTCACGCATGCCGGAACACGTGGTGCAGCTAATTGCAGATGGTCTGAACGACGAACGGAAGGCCATGAAGGGATCGCGCATTCTGTTGCTGGGCGTAGCTTATAAGAAAGATATCGACGACGTGCGCGAAAGTCCGGCGTTGTCCATCATCGATCGATTGCGTGCGAAAGGCGCGAAAGTGCGTTACCACGATCCATTTGTTAAAGAGGTCCATTTTGACGACGCGCACACAGAAGGCGGTGGCGAGCCACTCAGTTCAGTGTCGTTAACCGATGACGAGTTGCAGGGCAACGATTGCGTGGTAATTATCACCGACCATAGCGAGACTGACTACAAACGCGTCTGCCGGCTTAGTACGCTCATCGTAGACACGCGCAACGCGCTCAACGGGGATGTCAGGCGCGACAGCAGCGCGCGGATAATCCGACTATAAGTTCAATGTCCAACGTCCAAAGTCGGTCAAGCATTTTAGAGTTCAACCTTCAGGTTGTGTTCTTTAATTCACGCAAGCTAAAGCTTGAACTCTAAACTGCTTGAACGCCGGCGGACGTTGGACTTTGGACGTTGGACTTTATTGAATGCTCAAAGTAATCAACGTTGTCGGCGCCCGCCCTAACTTCATGAAGGTGGCGCCGATTGTAGAAGCGATGAAGCGGCGCGAACGAGAGTTTACGCCGCTTGTCGTTCATACGGGCCAACACTACGATGCCGGCATG
>DASZDU010000282.1:0-15291 GCA_035941655.1 Pyrinomonadaceae bacterium
TAAGCAATTCAAAATCTCGCCTTTGGATGTGAATGAAGCAATGGCATTGATGGAAATAGTAACGTGGCCGAATCCGATTCTTGACGCGCCGGCTGATCCGGTCACTGATTTTGGCGACGGCCTTAAGAAGCTCGTGGGCGATATGTTTGAAACGATGTACTCGGCGCCTGGTGTCGGTCTTGCTGCCGTGCAGGTTGGTGTGGCAAGGCGCCTGTTTGTAATGGACTGTTCGGGCGGGAAAGATCCGGACCAGCGCGTGGTGATGGTGAATCCGGAAGTAATTCACTTTGAAGGCGAGCAGAACGGCGAAGAGGGCTGCCTTTCATTCCCTGGAATTTTCACGCCGGTCGAGCGCAGCTTGCGCGCAGTCGTTCGCGCGCATGACATCAACGGCAACGAATTTGAAATTGATCAGACAGAGCTAACTGCGCGCTGCATGCTTCATGAGACCGACCACTGCGATGGCATCGTGTTCCTCGACAAAATGAGCGCTCTCAAACGCGAATTGGTGAAGCGCAAAATCAAGAAGCTGCAAAAAGCCGGAAAGTGGGTCGCGAAATAGAAGCGAGCGGCTCTGCCGCCTGCCGTGCGGTAAGGCTTTGCCTTGCCGAAAACCGTTTCTGATTCTTTTCGCCGAGGCTCAGCCTCGGCGAAGTTGTTTGGGGAGATTGTCGGAAAGGCAGAGCCTTTCCGCACGGAAGGCGGCAGAGCCGAAATCGGATCAGTTCGCCGTCTGTGATAACATCCACAAAAAAAAATACCTAGTTTGGAGACGATAATGCCGACTGAATTTCGTAATGAGCCGTTTACTGATTTTACTAATGCAGAAAATGCCCGGGCCATGCGTGCCGCGCTCGAAAAAGTTCAGACTGAACTGGGCCGCGAATATCCGCTCGTGATAGGCGGTGAGCGCATCACAACTGACGCCAAACTTGATAGCATCAACCCGGCTAATCGTACTGAAGTCGTTGGTCGTTTTCAGAAGGCGAAGACAGAGCTCGCCAACAAAGCCGTTGAGTCGGCTTACGAGGCTTTTCAAAGCTGGAAGAATACGAGCCCTGCCGAACGCGCTGATTTCATGTTCCGCATCGCCGGGATCTTGCGTGAACGGAAACACGAGTTCTCCGCCTGGATGATTCATGAGGTGGCCAAGACGTGGGCGGAAGCCGATGGCGATACTGCCGAGGCAATTGATTTCCTCGAGTTCTACGGACGGGAAATGTTGAGATACGGCGGCGATCAGCCGCTGGTAAATCTGCCGGGCGAAGCCAATCATCTGGATTACATTCCTCTCGGCGTTGTCGCAGTTATTCCGCCCTGGAATTTTCCCCTCGCGATTATGGCGGGCATGACCAGCGCCGCATTCGTAACCGGAAACACTGTCGTATTGAAACCCTCGTCTGACGCGCCGACCATCGCCTACAAATTCTTTGAAGTGTTGGAAGAGGCTGGACTGCCCGCAGGCGTCGTTAACTTTATGACCGGATCGGGCGCGGAAGTTGGAGACGTAATCGTTGACCACCCGAAAACGCGCTTCATCGCGTTCACGGGTTCAAAGGAAATTGGGTTGCGAATCAACGAACGGGCTGCGAAGGTCCATGAAGGGCAGATATGGATCAAGCGCGTCATCGCCGAGATGGGCGGCAAGGACGCGATCATCGTTGCTGACGATGCGAATCTTGACGAGGCCGCCACTGGAGTGGTGCAGTCGGCCTTTGGTTTCCAGGGTCAAAAGTGTTCGGCGTGTTCGCGCGCCATCATTGATGCGAGCGTCTACGATCAGATGCTCGAGAAGATTGCAGAACGCACCGCGAAGATCAGATTAGGCGATCCCACGGATTCAGCGACGGCCATGAGCGCAGTCATCAATGAGAAAGCCTTCAATACAATCAACGCCTATATTGAAAAGGGTAAGAGCGAAGGTGGACGCGTCCTGGCGGGAGGCGGCTCCGATGGCGAACAGGGCTATTTTATCGAACCGACCGTGATCGCGGATGTGAAGGCCGGAGCCACGATTGAGCAGGAAGAAATATTTGGACCGGTGCTGGCGGTAATAAAAGCTGAGAACTACGACGATGCTTTAAAAATTGCAAACGACACGCAGTATGGTTTGACTGGCGCTGTTTACAGTGCCGATGAAGCGAAACTCGAAAGAGCGCGCCGCGAGTTTCATGTGGGTAACCTTTACTTGAACCGAAAGTGTACGGGAGCGCTCGTCGGTGTTCATCCGTTCGGCGGCTTCAACATGTCTGGTACGGATTCGAAAGCCGGTGGCCGCGATTATCTTTTGTTGTTCATGCAGGCGAAGGTGTCGGCGGAAAAGATTGGAGCAACGGCCGCCGCCTCTGCTGAAAGGCGTGCGGCGATTTAAGACTTCAAGAGCGGGGGCAAGCCCGCCTTCCTCACCCAGAGCTACTCAAACTTGTCGCGCGCTTAGCCTGTCGAAGGCCTTCAAGTTTGAGAGAACGAGCAAGCAGGAGAGTCTCCAGGTTGGGAGGCGGGCTTGCCCCCGCTCTTCGCCTTTGGTCCATCGAGTCACTAACATGCGAATAGTTTTCATGGGCACGCCTGAATCAGCGGTGCCGTCGCTACAGCGCTTGCTGGACGATGGCCATGAAATCGTTGCCGTCTGGACGCAGCCGGACAAGCCTGCAGGGCGGCATGGGAAAATACACTCATCACCGGTCAAAGACTTTGCCCTCGCGAGTGGTTTGAGAGTCGAACAGCCCAGCAAGATTAAGACTAACGAAGCGAAGCGCCTGTTCTCTTCATACGAAGCTGAGGTCGCTGTGGTGGTAGCTTACGGCCGCATTCTACCCGCAGAGTTCCTGCGCGCGCCGCGCCGCGGATGCATCAACGTACATTTCTCTTTGTTGCCGTTGTATCGCGGCGCGGCTCCCGCTAATTGGGCCATCGTTAACGGAGAAGCGAAGACGGGCGTCACCACGATGTTCATCGAAGAAGATCTGGATACCGGCCCAATTCTTTTGCAACGTGACACGCCGATTGGTGAAACAGAAACAGCGCCGGAACTGATGCAACGACTTTCCGCCATCGGCGCAAAACTCTTGGGTGAAACACTCAGCCAACTTGATGCGATAACTCCGCGTCCCCAACACCATGATGACGCTACGTTCGCGCCACTGCTGAGCAGGCAGGATGGTGTCGTTGATTGGTCTCGCAACGCTGCGACTATTGAACGTTGCGTTCGTGGTTTTCAGCCCTGGCCCACCGCCTATACGCATTACAAATCACATCGTCTCATAATCTGGAAAGCTGCTGCGGAAGCTTCCGCGCTTGACGCGCAGGCCGGGGAAGTGATCTTTGCGCACGGCGATGATTTGTTGGTGAAGTGCGCAGACGAGACGGCTCTACGTCTGCTTGAAGTGCAACCGGAAGCAAAGCGTCGGATGAGCGTTCGCGATTTCCTCAACGGAACACACTTGAAAGTTGGCGACAGTTTTGGTCAAGTCTAATCCTGTGTCGACTAATTCTGTCTCGCCTGCGCGGATGGCTGCATTTGAAATCCTCCGGCGCGTCGAAGAAGGCGCTTACGCCTCAGTTCTGTTGGCCTCAAAAGAAGACGAGCTGAAGCTGCCGGACCGCGCTCTGTGCCATGAGTTGGTGATGGGCGTCCTGCGCCGGCAACTGTGGCTTGACCATCTCATTCAACATTACACCAGGCGCGATGTGGCCCAGCTGGACATGCCCGTGCGCCTCATCCTTCGACTAGGTCTTTACCAGCTGCGGTTCCTGTCACGTATTCCTGCGTCCGCGGCTGTCAACGAGTCGGTCAAGCTTGTACGCCTGGCTCGTCTGCGCTCGGCTGACACTTTCGTTAATGCTGTCTTGCGCCGTGCGACGCGCGAACCGGAGGTCGATCCGGCAAGTAAGATTCTTGACCCAATCGAACGTTTATCAGTTGTCACTTCGCATCCGCGCTGGTTAATCGAACGCTGGATCAAGGCGTTCGGCGCCGCTCAAACGGAGGCCTTCGCGCTCGCCAACAATGAGCCGGCGCCGGTTGCGTTCCGCGTAGTGCACAGTCACGCGAGCGGAGCCTCAGAATCCAACATCCTCAGCCAACTGCAGGACGCAGGCGCCGAGTTGGTCCCTTCCGAAGTCGTACAGGGCGCCTGGCGAATAACCGGTGGCACGGGTCTATTGGGAGAACTAGCAAAGGCAGGGAAGGTCTATCTCCAGGACGAAGCATCGCAGCTGGTTGCGGCCATTGTCGGCGCGCGAGGCGGCGAGCGCGTGCTGGATCTGTGTTCCGCACCGGGAAGCAAAACTAGTCAGATTGCCGACCTTAGCGATGACTCGGCAATGATCGTTGCCTGCGACCTTTATGAGCATCGTCTGCGGACCGTTGTTTCAACAGCTAAACTGCAGCAGCTGACAAGTATCCATGGCGTTGTGGTTGACGGTTTACAGCCGTTGCCGTTTCCTGAAAGCTCTTTTGACCGCGTTTTGATTGATGCTCCGTGTTCCGGCACAGGTACTCTAAGGCGCAACCCCGAAATCCGTTGGCGCATCTCACCCGCTGACATCGAAGACTTGGCCAGACGCCAGAGGCAACTTCTTTTCAGCGCCGCGCAAGCCGTCAGGCCCGGAGGCCAACTGGTTTATTCGACTTGCTCAGTCGAGCTCGACGAAAATGAAGACGTCGTGCAAACGTTCCTTGAAAACAATGAGTCGTTCAAGCTGACAAAGTTATCAGTCGACACCTCGTTACTTACGTCCGCGGGTGCTGCTCGCACGTGGCCTCATCGCGAAGGTACGGATGGATTTTTCATTTGTGCGTTCGAGCGCAAGGCATAAGTTTTGGAGTGCGCTGACCTGTCAGCGCTTTTGGTCCGCGGCGGCTTGACGCCGCTTCCGCGCATAACATCTGATGTACCAGGTGGCGACAGATCGCAAACGACCTAAAGCGCTGACAGGTCAGCGCACTCCAAAAACCTGTTACTTTGCGAGCCAGCGGAACCGATGTTAGACTTCGCAGCTTGGTTTTAGGCCCGATCAGTAGTTCTGCGGTATAGAGGTTAGCTACGTGAATACGGCCACCGGGGCACTGTCAGCACTTCGAAGGCTCACCATCGCGATCGCGATCGCGATCGTTTTTGTGTTTGGACTCGCCTCGACCGTTTTCCTGTCCCTTCGCAGTCCTGAAGTGAAAGTTCCCGATGTAATAGGAAAGGATCGTTTTGAGGCCGAACGCGTGTTGGGCGAGGCAGGCTTAAACTTTCGCGTACGCGCCAGCCGCCCCAGCAACGAGGTTAGTGCCAACACAGTTTTGTTTCAGTTGCCGCGTGGTGGCGAGGTCGTTAAGGCCGGCCAGACAGTGGCTATGGATATTAGCCGCGGGGTGAAAGAAGGAGAAGCTTCTGAGGCGGTCTCGGTTCCGGAAAAGTCGCCTGAAGAGAAGCCCGCGAGCGAAGCTGGTTCCGAAAACGAAAATAAGCCCAGGCGCAGCAGGAATACGAACGCGAACGCAAACAGCAATACGGGAAATCGCAACGCGAACGCGAATCGCCCGGCGAATACGAATAGAAACATCAACGGCAATGTGAACCGGCCCGTTAACGCAAATTCAACTCGACCGCCGTTGACGAATAACAACTCAATTAGGGTTGGGAACCAGAATGGTAGCGCGCGACCCCCTGCCGCGAAACCCGCGCCCACGAGGAGTCCTAGATAATCGCTTCGAAGCCGACTGATGATGAACGCCAGGACAATTGATATCGCCCCTTCAATTTTGTCGGCGGATTTTTCACGCTTGAACGATGAAATCGACGCTGTCAAACGCGGAGGCGCTACGATTCTCCATGTCGATGTGATGGACGGACATTTCGTGCCCAATCTGACGGTGGGACTACCGGTCGTTAAGTCGATTGCTCAAGCTACTGATCTTCCAATCGACGCGCACCTGATGATTTCTGAACCGGGAAGGTATGCACAACAGTTTGTTGAGGCTGGAGCCAGCATGGTTTCAGTGCATGTGGAAGCGGATGCTCATCTGCATCGAACGCTGGGATCTATAAAGGCTGCAGGCGCGCAGGCTGGAGTCGTTCTCAATCCAGCCACCCCGATCGAGAGTTTAGCGGAGGCGCTCTCGTACGTTGATTATGTGCTGGTGATGTCAGTGAATCCGGGCTTTGGCGGCCAAAAATTTATTCCCACTTCGATCGACAAACTGCGCCGCCTAAGACGCATGATTGATGATCGCCAACTCGACATTCGGATTGAAATTGACGGCGGTGTGGATCTGGAGAACATAGCCTCGGTAGTTAACGCAGGCGCAGACATTATCGTCGCAGGTTCTGCGATTTTCGGCGCAGCCGATCCGGAATCGGCTGTGCGTGGGCTACGCGATGCTACGGTGCAATGGGTATAGCGACTCGCGCAGCAGTTCAGAGTTCAGCCTTAGGCTGCCGGCTGCGGGTTCTTGACGAAGCAAGCTCAAGCTTGAACTGCACCCCGTGATTCAGTGGTTAGAGAAGTTTTGGAGGTCTATTTATGCATTCTCGCTTATTCGGGCAATTGATCATTTGCGCCGCCCTGGTGTTTGTCAGTTTAGCCGTCCCGGCAACGTCAGTTGCACAAACTAGCGGCGCGCAGAGTGAGTTTTCAGCGCTGCAGCGTCTCGACATCATGCGTTCAAAGCTCGATGGCATGCGGCGATCGCTTACTAGTGCCATCTCGTCGATGGAACCAAAGAACTCAAGCGAGAAGAAGAATCCTGATGATCCACGCGAGAGACTGCGCGGACTGGATAAAGAAGCTGGATCCATACTCTCCGAAGTTAATGACATACGTGGCAAACAGGAGCGCTCCGAAAAGTATGATCCCACGATTCTGGATCGCCTGGAGGGCTCAGTTGCAGAAATAAATACGCGCATTCAGGCGGGACTGCAGGCCACTGCCAGTGCTCGCACCAGCGCTACGGCTACTGCCGCCGCACCGGCAAAGAAAAAGAAGAAAGGACGATTCTTTGGTTTGCTCGGTGGTGGCGGAGACGACAAATACGAAGAGTTGACCGGCACCGTTGCGCCCGGCCGGGATCGAGTGCTTTTTGAAGAAGCAGCCAAGCAGGTGCGAAAAGGAAGTCACGAAACTGGCCGGCTTTTGTTTTCGACAATCATAAATACCTATCCCGACTCACCTTTTCTGCCGCTTGCGAAGCTGGCGATTGCCGACTCGTTTTACCTGGAAGGGACGACGTCGTCATTAATTCAAGCGGCTCAGGGTTATTTGGACTGGCTGACTTTTTTCCCGACCGATCCACTCGCAGATGACGCAATGCTGAAGGTAGCCGAGGCTGAAATGCGACAGATGGGCTTGTCGGATCGTGACGTGACGCATGCACGAAAAGCCGAGCAGCGTTTGAAAACGCTGCTGCAGCAGTACCCCCAAAGCAGCCTGCGTCCCATCGTTGAGGATAGGTTGCGTGAAACCCAGGAAAGTTTGGCGATGCACAGCTATCAGGTCGGCAACTTCTATCTTGAACCACGCTACAAACGCGGTAAGGGCGGGCTGAAAGGAGCCCAGTCTCGGTTCAAGGAAGTCATCGAGAAATATCCAAACTTCTCGTTGAGAGATGAGGTGTTGTTTAAGCTCGCCTACACCTACCAACAGGAAGAGGAGCCGGACGAGGCCGCTAAATATTACCAGGACATGCTGCGCAATTTCCCAAACAGCAATTACGCGGAACAAGCGAAAGAGCAGTTGAGTATCATAGGGGTTCCGATTCCTGAGCCTGACCCGGCGCGGCGCAGCGTAGCCCCGGCGGAGCGACCGGGATTTGTGGGTAACTTAATGCAACAAGTTATGGGACGAGCGGACATTACAGTCAACTCCAACGGAATTCTGATTAGCAAGGACAAGAAAGACGACGTAAACGACTTGATTGATGAGGCTATTCAACATAACGGAACCTTGCCTACTAACGTAACGCCGGTTGCGCCTGTACAGCGTGTAACCCGTCAGCCTGCAGCAAATCCGACACCGCGGCCAGCAACTCAGAACCCGGTTCAACCGCCTCCCAGTGCTTCTCCCACACCAACTCCCGAGTGAGAACAAACCTTAGTCAAGCCAGTCAAAGTCGTGCGCGATTTAAAGTGGCCCGTCGAATTTCGGCGGGCTTCTTTTTTGATGCCGCGAGTTTTTTCCTTGCTCAGGTTCCAGAGTTTGACGGATGATAAATTGAGGACTCTGAAACAATGGCAACTTCTGACGCCTTATCCCCAAACGTGCAGGCTGAACTCGCGCGCCGACACAAATCGACTGCGACGACTGTTCTGTCGCTGCTGGTTGCGGTCGTGCTTTTATGTGTGCTCGCTTTTGTAACTCAAAAGTTCCTGAGGGCTAGAGACACCGGCTCTCTGGATATGGTAGTGCGCATTAGTATTGTAATTTTTGGGTTTGGCGCCATTGCCTTGCGGCGCACAAGGTTTGCCAAGATGCGTTTGCAGGATATTGCCGCAATCCAGGGCGCGTCGGGGCTGATAATCACACTTCAAAGGACGACCATCCTTGTTGCCCTCATCGGAATTGTCATCGCGCTAATCGGATTTGTTTCCACCCTGGTGACTGCCAACCCCTGGTACACCCTGCAAGCCGGAGTAGTTGCGGCCGCTGTTCTTTTGTACGGCTATCCCGTACGCAAGGCGTGGGAACAAGCTGTCAGCCAATTCTCCTCGCCCGAATCCGGTCCCGACGATCTCCAGAAGGCCAGCTAATTCCCAGCAAATACTGACAACTTAGAAAAGTGTTGATCTTAGTTTATCCCTTTGGTAGGGTGGATCGACTCTTTCTGACCTGCCGGCCCCGGCGAGGTTTTGTCCTTTAAATAGCCTACCTCAAAGGCCTCAAGCAGAACGCAACCTGGACTGCGTTTAGCGGCACTCCTTTCATGAAATTTTCAAAACTGATCCGCTTACGTGCTCCCACACGTTTTCTTCAACTTGTTCCTGCTTCGCTCTTCGCCCTGTTGTCGCTGGTATTCCTTAGCCTCGCGGGAAATGTCTGCGGGCAGAATATCCAGCCGCGCCCGGTCGCGCGCCTGCTGTCGGATCCCGTGAACGACGTGAACGATTCGCGGCCACGTCGAAAGGCATTGGAAGAGAATCGTTCCGCGCCAACAGCGACGGCTGCTGTAGTCTCCTCTGAAAGTCCGACTGAGATCGAACGCCGGGCGTTTGACCAAACCAATGTTATCCGCATAGAGAATGGTCTCGCGCCGCTCGTCTGGGACGCGCAACTGTGCCGCATGGCCAGGGCGCATTCAGAGCGGATGGCCTTGCTCGGATTTTTTGATCATAAAAGTCCGGAAGGGTTGAAACTTAAGGATCGTGCCTACGAGAACGGAATTCTCCACTTTCGAGTGATAGCAGAGAACATCGCGTATAATAAGGGCTACGATGACCCGGGTGGCTTTGCAGTTGAGAGATGGATGTTGTCAGCCGGGCACCGGGCGAATATTCTCTATGTTGGCTTTCAAGCTTCCGCGATTGGCAGTTATGTTTCCGCGGATGGCAGCCATTATTTGACTCAGGTATTCATTGCCCGTTAGCCGTCTCACATGATTCCAGGGGCGGCCAGCAAACTGGAAACATCCGCCGCTCAAAGTGAATCAGTCCGTCCTTAGCCTACCTTCATTTGCCAAGATCAATTGGAGTCTGCAAATTCTGGGCAGACGACCCGACGGCTATCACGAAGTAAGAACACTGCTGCAAACCATCTCTCTCCATGATGATCTGCACTTTGAGGTCGACGAAGGGGGCGGCATCTCTCTCTCGTGTGATGAGCCCGATATTCCAACCGACGATCAAAATCTCATCATGCGCGCCGCTTCCGCATTGAAAAAACATTTCAATGTAGCTGCCGGCGTCCGCGTGCACCTGGAGAAGAGGATACCTGCCCGCGCGGGTTTGGGAGGAGGTTCTTCAAACGCCGCCGTTTCGTTGCTGGCCCTAACGCGATTGTGGAAGATCGAGGCGTCAGCGACTCAGTTGCTGGAGATAGCCACAACGCTCGGAGCTGATGTCCCATTTTTCCTGGTGGGCGGCTGTGCCCAGGCGACTGGAATCGGCGCGACAATTTCTCCCGTCCCTGAAAACACAGAGGTTGCGCATCTCATAGTAATCACTCCAAACGCCAGCATTTCCACTGCTAAAGCGTACTCGGCGCTCGGTTCCACTGCCTTGACAACGCTCGTTAACGACCCTATTCTTTCTAGTTCGCATAGCGAGGCAAAAAAAAGAGATTCGCAACCGTGGCCTCTGCGAAACCCTTTGCAGAACGATTTCGAGTCTGTGATCTTTGATATTGAGCCTGAGATTAGACGAACTAAAGAAACCCTACTTCAGGCTGGTGCTCTTGACGCGTTAATGGCTGGAAGTGGTTCCAGCGTTTTTGGTATCTTTATCAATCGTGAAGACCAACAGCGCGCTTTAAATAAAATCAAACCGGAAGAGGGCTGGCGCATCTTTCCTTGTGTTACAGTGTCGCGGAATGAATACCGTCGCGTTGTTGGCCCGCCGGATATTCCATTCCCACGCTCTTTCAACTCTGGACCTGATATTGGGGCGTAGCCAAGTGGTAAGGCACCGGTCTTTGGAACCGGCATTCGTAGGTTCGAATCCTCCCGCCCCAGCCAAGACTGCAGTGAAAAGTGATGAGTGAAAAGTGATGGGCCGAGCGGCCGTAAACTTTTCACTTGTCACTCTTCACTTGTCACTTAATTATGGGCACAACCGGCGGTATTAAGGTTTTTTCGGGTAATGCAAATCCGGAATTGGCGCAAGAGATTGCCCGCCACCTGGGTTGCGACATGGGGCGCGCGATCACCGAACGGTTCTCGGACGGCGAGTTCAATTTCCAGATTGACGAGAACGTGCGCGGCGGCGATGTATTCATTGTTCAGCCAACCTGTCCGCCCACCGACGAGCACGTGATGGAGCTGCTGATAATGCTCGATGCGTTCCGTCGATCGTCGGCTGAACGGATCACAGCAGTTATTCCGTATTACGGTTACGGACGCTCAGACAAGAAAGATCGCCCTCGAGTGCCAATCTCGGCCAGGTTGGTGGCGAACTTGATAACTGTGGCCGGCGCCGATCGCCTGTTGACCATCGACTTGCACGCGGCGCAGATTCAAGGGTTCTTTGATATCCCCGTCGATCACCTTTATTCGGCGCCGGTGATGATTGGCTACTATCAGGACAATCCGCTGCCAAACCTGACAGTGGTCGCGCCGGATACAGGTGGCGCCGAAAGGGCGCGCGCATACGCCAAACGGCTGGATGCAGAACTTGCGCTGTGCGACAAACGCCGTGAAAAAGCAAACGTCGCGGAAGTAATGAATGTTGTCGGCGACGTTCGCGGCCGCAGTTGTTTGATTGTCGATGACATGTGCGACACTGGAGGCTCCCTGACCAAAGTGGCCAAGGCGTTGAAGGCCGCCGGGGCTGAAAGTATTCACGCGTGTTTCACGCACGCCGTTTTGTCGGGACACGCAGTGCAGCAGCTCGATGACTCTGAAATCGAGCAGATAATGATTACGAATACTATTCCGCTACGCGATAACGCGTGCAAGTTTGAAAAGATAAAAGTACTTAGTATCGCGCCGCTTCTGGCGAAAGCGATCAAGTCGATCCATGAGGAAACCAGTGTTTCCTCGCTCTTCGTTTAGCGAAGGGCAAACACTGATGGCTTGAATAGGAGTCCATCAGCGATTGGTTCTGGGATTTCAGATCTCAGATCTTAAATTGCGGTTGGGACGAATCAGGTTTCGTCTTCTCAACTGCGATCTGAGATCGGAAATTTGAGATTTCAAAACCAATCGCTGAATGCTTGTAAAGAGACCTAAAGAGGAGCAGTCATGGCAGAACAGAAAGACATCACGGTGCGCGCAACGAAGCGCGAAGGCCGCGGTAAGAATGATGCGCGACGCGCGCGACGTGAAGGCATGGTTCCAGTCTCGGTTTATGGTGGCGAAGGTGACAGTGTCGCAGCTTTGGCGCCGATACGTGACCTGGCGGCAATTCTGCGTTCGGAGTCGGGTCGCAACACGATCTTCACGATAGACATCGAGGGTGTCGGAGCGAGTGAAGTCATGTTTCACGAGCGGCAGGTTGACCCTATTCGCGGGCGTTTATTGCACGCGGATCTCACTCGACTGGTAAAGGGACAGAAAATCGAAGTTACCGTTCCTTTACATTTGGTTGGCGAACCGCTCGGCGTTCGCGAAGAGCAAGGTGTGCTCGAACAAATTATTCGCGAGATCGAAATTCGCTGCGAGCCACGCGAGATACCTGACGTCATCAATGTCGACGTTTCTAATCTTGGCGTTCATGATGCGCTTCACGTATACGACATACAGGTTGCAGAGGGTATCGAGATTCTTAACTCCCCTGACAACGTGATTGCGACGGTCGGAATCGTGAAGGAAGAGGTTGTAGAAGCGCCTGTTGTTGTTGAGGGTGAAGGCGCGGCTGAGCCGGAAGTTATCGGCAAGGGCAAGAAGGAAGATGAAGAGGGCGGCGAGGCGGAAAAAGGTAAGAAGGAGTAGAGACATTTCCGATTTCCAATTGCCGATTCCCGATTTTGAATTTGAGAAGGCAACTGTGATAGGAAGCCGACCGGCGATTGTCTCTTAAATTGGCAATTGGCAATTGGCAATCGGCAATATTTAATCGTCGGCTTAGGCAATCCGGGCAAAGAGTATCAGTGGTCGCGCCACAACCTCGGATTCATGTTGATTGACAAGTTAGCGGGCGACGCTGGCATAGACGTAAAAAAGCGCGAGTGCCAGTCGCTGGTCGGCCGCGGTGAGATTGAAGGCCGCGCTGTCAAGCTGGTGAAGCCGCAGACCTACATGAACCTCAGCGGAGAAGCTGTGGCTTGTTTGCTCGCCAGGTATGAACCCTCGGACCCCGGCGAAAAGCTGATCGTAATATCGGACGATTTGGCGTTACCGTTTGGGAAAATTCGAATTCGAGCGCGCGGGTCAGCCGGCGGCCACAACGGCTTGAGGTCGATTATCGGCGCCATTGGTACAAACGAGTTCACGCGTTTGCGAATCGGCATTCAGCCTGAGCATCCGATATCAGATTCGAAGAGGTTCGTTCTGGATTCATTTACTGGTACTGGCAGAACAGCGGTTGAGGACATTTTGCAAAACAGTGCTGAAGCGCTACGCGCCATCCTGAGCGATGGAGTTTTGAAAGCAATGAGTACGTACAACAGTGAATAGTAAATCGTAAATCTACGATAAGGCCACGAGTTCCTAATTCTATTCACGATTCACGATTTACGAGTGAAGGAGACTTATTTTGGATACGCAAAGACAATACGAAGTGGTGTTCATCGTTGATCCCACTGCGGACGACGATGAAGTGGTGCGGCTGACGGACAGTTTCAAGCAAATTGTCACCGACCAGGGCGGCACAATCACCAAAGAAGAGAGTATGGGCAGACGGCAGCTAGCCTATGAGATTCTTCGTAAGACTGAAGGGAGTTTCATGCTTCTGGAAATCGAAGGTTCAGGCCGGGAGATTGCAGAGCTGGAGCGACGCATGCGAGTGAACGATCGCATCATTCGCTATATCACCGTTCGCGTTGACGAGGATCGCCGCCGTGCTGAGAAGTTTAAAGCCAAGCGAGCGCGTAAGGCTGAGAAGCGTACCGCGAATCAGGATGGACAAAAACGAGGTTCGACCCCGGCGCAGCGTCCAGTGCCTGAAGCAGAAGAAGACGCAGCGTAACGCGAGCTTCTATAAATGTTTAGATAGCGGACTGGTCCGCCTGAAGCGGGGGCACAAGTGCCCTCTCTAAACGCAACTACTTACGATTCACGATTTACTGTTTGAGGTGACTAATGTCGACAAATTACGAAGACCGCGGACGACGCTACAACAATAACGATGAGGATTTCGAGCGGGGTCGTCCTACCCAGGGTCGCGGTGGACGCCGCATGCGCCGTCGCCGCATTTGCCGTTTCTGCATTGAAAAGGTAGATATCATTGACTTCAAAGATGCCAGGTTTCTGGGAAACTTTATTCCGGAGCGCGGCAAGATTCTCCCTCGTCGAATATCGGGTAACTGCGCCATACATCAGCGAATGTTAGCCGAGGCAATTAAACGCGCCCGCAATATCGCGCTGCTGCCTTATACGACCGACTAAAGTCGAAACTGGGGAAATAGAACTTAAGAAGGAGCAGCCAACATGGCTCATACAAGAATACTTTTACGCGAAGATGTTGATGATTTGGGAGCACGCGGCGAGATTGTGCGCGTGCGAGCCGGATATGCCCGCAATTATCTATTGCCTCGCAAGCTGGCCGTCGAAGCGACCAGCAGCAACGTCAAGCAAATCGAACTCGAGCGCGCGGCGCTGCTGAAAAAAGAAGCGGCCGAGCGCGCGACCGCTACGGGCCAGGGAGAACAAATCGCCAAACTGGTGCTCGAGTTCAAACGAAAGTCCGGCGAGCACGGTGCACTCTATGGATCAGTGACGTCGATGGACATCGCTGAAGCGCTGCAGGAGCGTGGCTACGAAATCGATCGTCATCGCATTCACCTGCGCGAACCAATCAAACGCATCGGCGATTTCACTGTGCCGCTGCGGCTGCATCGCGAAGTATCGATTGATCTTCAGGTTAAGGTCGCTCCGGAAGGCGAAGTAATCGTGGGGCATCTGACGCCGGAGGAGGAAGCCGAGCTGGCGAAACAAACTCAGACTAAAGAAGAGACTAGCGACAATGCAGAGTAGTTGTGCGTTTGTCTTAACTTAAAACGCCGAACCTCTGTGCGCCATAATTGCACTGTAGTATATTCACGACGCTGCAAGTTTTCAGTCTCACTTGCAGCGTCGTTGTTTTTGCAGCGCGTCTAAATCCAATAAATGTCGAATTCAGGGCGATATCAACACAGCGCCAACGGCGCGAAATGTGAAAGCCTGGGGCAACGCCCCAGGTAAAGCCGCAAAAGAATAATAGCTCTGAAGGAGCGAAATGATGCGCCGTATGTCGCGCTTTCAGCGCTCAAACGAAATAAGTGGTGACATTTCCTGGGGCGATGCGCCAGGCTATTACATTCCGCGCCGTTGGCGCTTGGAACCAGCCGCGATCTTTAAGTTTGTCTTAATGAGTCCTCCATTCCATGGCCACTCCTGATCCCATCCGCGAACAATCGCTAGAGCGTTCACTTCCAAACAGTGCCGAAGCTGAGCGTGCTATTTTGGGCGGCATAATTCTCGACAACGGTCTCATCAGCCAGGCGATTGAGCTG
>DASZDU010000283.1:0-3453 GCA_035941655.1 Pyrinomonadaceae bacterium
ATTTGTTTGACAGGGGCCGGCGATGGACCGTTAGCCGAAGCGCTTAACCACAGAGACACAGAGAACACAGAGGAGGCACGGAGAAGAGCCGAGTGGTTAATAGACGTGTTTGGAAAAGGAAACGTCTATGCGGAGTTGCAGCGTCACTTCAATCGTGAAGAGGAGTCGCGCAATCAGGCAGTCGTCGACATCGCCCGGCGGCTTGATCTGCCACTCCTGGCAACGAACGGTGTTTGCCACGCCAGCCGCGCGCAACGGGAAGTGACAGACGTTTTCACCTGCATTCGCAACCATGTGCGACTCGATACTGCTGGCCGTTTACTGGAAACAAACTCCGAGCGCTATCTGAAATCGCCGAAGTCTATGACGAAGTTGTTCGCCGATTTACCAGAGGCGATTCACAACACCGTCGAGCTTTCTTCGCGCCTTCAATTTACGTTGACGGATCTTGGCTATGAGTTTCCCAGGTATCCGGTGCCGGCGAATGAAACGATGACTTCGTTTCTCAGGCAGCGTACGGAAGAGGGCGCGCGTTTGCGTTATACCGGCGAGCATGGCAAGCCATCCTATGAGCGTGCGCGCTCGCAGATCGATCACGAACTGCGTTTGATCGAAAAACTCAAGCTCGAAGGTTATTTCCTGATCGTTTGGGACATCGTCCAATTTTGTAAGTATCAGGGAATTCTGATTCAGGGACGCGGCTCGGCAGCAAACAGCGCCGTCTGTTACAGCCTCGGCATCACTGCGGTCGATCCGGTAGGCATGGAACTTTTGTTTGAGCGTTTTCTTTCCGAAGAACGCGGTGAGTGGCCCGACATCGATCTTGACCTGCCCAGCGGTGACCAACGTGAGCGCGCGATTCAATATGTTTACGAGCGCTACGGGAAGCTCGGCGCCGCGATGACCGCAAATGTGATCACTTATCGCGGCCGTTCGGCGGCGCGTGAAGTTGGCAAAGCGCTCGACTTTGACGATGCAACTCTCGGCCGCCTGGCCGGTCTGGTGCACACCTGGGAATGGAAGGATCCCAAAGATTCCACGGCGCGGCAGTTTCGTGATGCCGGGCTAAATTTACAAAATCCCCGTATTAACAAGTTCTTTCAACTTTATGAGCGGGTGCAGGACCTGCCGCGACACCTGGGCCAGCATTCCGGCGGCATGGTCATTTGTCAGGGACAACTCGACTCGGTGGTGCCGCTCGAGCCCGCCTCGATGCCGGGGCGCGTGGTGGTGCAATGGGACAAAGAGGATTGCGCCGACCTCGGGCTAATTAAAGTTGATCTGCTGGGACTCGGCATGATGGCGGTTTTGGAAGATTCCATTCAGTTGATTCATGACGCTTACGAAGAAGACGTCGATCTGGCGCATCTGCCGCAGGACGACCCGCTTGTGTACGCGGCTTTGCAAAAGGCTGACACGATTGGAATGTTTCAGGTTGAAAGCCGGGCGCAGATGTCATGTCTGCCGCGACTGCGACCGAAAAAGTTTTACGACATCGTAGTGCAGGTAGCGATCATTCGGCCCGGTCCGATTGTCGGCAACATGGTTCATCCCTATTTGAAACGGCGGCAGGGTCGCGAAGCAGTTACCTATGCGCATCCTTCGCTTGAGCCGGTGCTCCGGCGCACGCTCGGCGTCCCTTTGTTTCAGGAACAGTTGTTGAAAATAGCAATGGAGTGTGCAGACTTTTCCGGTGGAGAAGCGGAAGAGCTCAGACGTGCGTTTGGCTTCAAACGTTCGGAAGCGCGCATGAAGGAAATAGAAGTGAAACTGCGACGCGGCATGGCCAACAAAGGTATCTCGCAAAAGTCGCAGGAGGAGATCGTGCAGGCGATCACTTCGTTTGCGCTCTATGGTTTTCCTGAATCACATGCAGCCAGCTTTGCTTTGATTGCTTACGCCAGCGCTTATTTGAAGTGTCACTATTTGGCGGCGTTTACCGCGGCGATTCTCAACAACCAGCCGATGGGTTTTTATCAACCGTTCACACTCGTTAAAGATGCGCAGCGGCATGGATTAACAGTCAGACCGGTAGATGTAACGCGTTCGGATTGGCTGTGCACGATCGAAGAGGAAAGTCCAATGTCGGACGGAAGTCCAATGTCGGACGGAAGTCCAACGTCCAATGTCCAACGTCCAATGTCAAAAACAAAGACGGAGGAACGGACGTTGGACGTTGGACATTGGACATTGGACCAAAAAGAGGCAGACAGGATGTCTGCGCTCCCAGCGGGACAGACATTGGACGTTGGACGTTGGACATTGGACAGTCTGGTTCTTCGTCTCGGGTTGAGATATGTCAAAGGTCTCAGTGAA
Organism: Pyrinomonadaceae bacterium; assembly: GCA_035941655.1. Taxonomy (GTDB): domain Bacteria; phylum Acidobacteriota; class Blastocatellia; order Pyrinomonadales; family Pyrinomonadaceae; genus PSRF01. The sequence continues at coordinate 2,317 of DASZDU010000283.1, forward strand.
CAGTCGGGAAAAGCGATTGTGCGCGAACGAATGAAGCGACCGTTTTTGAGCATTGATGATTTACACCATCGCGTGCCTGAGTTGCGCAAAGATGAATTGAGAAAACTGGCGGCGGTGGGAGCGTTCAACTTCATTCAAGAAAGTGTCCGACAAACTTCAGTTTGTCGTAGTCGAGAGCCGGCGATACTTGACGACAAACTAAAGTTTGTCGGACATACGAACCGGCGCGATGCGTTATGGCAGGTTGAACGGGTCGCGCGGCCTGCGGGCGAGCTTTACGAAGAGCTTCATGAAGCTGATGGCAATTCCCCTTTGGCTCCCATGACTCGGCCGGAAAGGATGGACGCTGACTTTCGTGGCACTGGCCTGACGATCGGGCGACATCCGGTCGCTTATCATCGTGCGGAGCTGAACAAGCTGGGTGCTTGCCGCGCGGTGGATATGCAGCACATGCGTGATGGCAGTTTAATTACTGTGGCCGGCTGGGTAATTGTGCGGCAACGTCCCGGCACCGCCAAAGGATTTGTTTTTTTAACTATGGAAGACGAGACGGGAGTCGCCAATGTCATCATCACGCCGCAGTTGTTCGATAAGTATCGTTTGCTATTAGTTGACCATCCGTTTCTGCTGATCACGGGCAAACTGCAAAATCAGGACAATGTTTTTTCTGTGAAAGCACAAAGCGTTCGCGCGTTTTCGTTCAACGTAGCCGCAGCGCCGTCGCATGACTTTCACTGAAGCCTCTCGCTTTTTGGAATGCGCTGACCTGTCAGCGCTTTGTTCCTGGGCGGCTTGACGCCCAGAGCGTTCAATAGTTTCAACGTAGCGATGGTCGCGACAGGTCGCGACCGACCAAAGCGCTGACCGGTCAGCGCACTCCAAAGAGCAAGAGGCTTCAATGAAAGTCGTGAGACGGCGCGGCTCCTACGTTGAACGAAAGCGCGCGGACGCTTTGTGCTTTTACAGAAAAAACATTGTCCTGGTTTTGCAGTTTGCCCGTGATCAGCAGAAACGGATGGTCAACCAATATCAAACGATACTTATCGAATAACTGCGGTGTGATGATGACATTGGCGACTCCGGTCTCATCTTCCATAGTTAAAAAAACAAATCCTTTGGCGGTGCCGGGACGTTGCC
>DASZDU010000284.1:0-2641 GCA_035941655.1 Pyrinomonadaceae bacterium
TCCCTGCGCGAACACGCTGAGCTTCGGCAACAAGGACAACCAAATCACTGTTACCGCAGGCACGGCGCCCGCAAACATCGTGGTCGACTTAGCCCGCTCGGTACCGACGGGCACCATCGGCTATCCGACCGCGGTGCAAAGGACCTATACGATCACGCCGAGTGCCGCCGGATTTACAGGCACGTTGCGTTTGCATTATTTGCCAGGAGAGTTGAACGGCAATAACCCAACGCTGCTTAACCTCTGGCGTTACGACGCCGCGCTTCTTCCTGCTCCGGGCTGGCGGCCAAACCCGGCAACCCGGCGCGATTGCGCCGCTGGCTGTGACACGAATACATCCAGCTTCTGGGCTGAGAGGACTGGCATCACGGCCTTCTCGCCATGGACCCTTAACTCGACAAATGCGCCGACGGCCACGAACGGAGTAATCACAGGTCGCATCACTGACAGCAATGGCGCGCCCGTAGAAGGCGCAGTAGTGAGACTCCAGGGCACGCAGAACCGGAAGTTTATTACCGACTCGAACGGCGTCTATCGCTTCGATAATGTAGAAACCAACGGGTTCTACACGGTGACGCCCTCGCGCGCTAACTACACCTTCGACCCGGCGGTGCGAAGCTTCAGCCAGGTGGGCCAGTCGACGGAAGCTGCCTTTGGCGCTATTGCAGCGTCGAGCGGGTTCGCTAATCCTTTGGACACGCCTGAGTACTTCGTGCGTCAGCACTATATCGATTTCCTCGGTCGTGAACCGGATGAAGCCGGCTTCAACTTCTGGAGCGACGAGATAATCGGGTGTGGCGCTGATCAGGATTGCATCGGGCGGAAACGTGAAAACGTTTCGGCTGCCTACTTCCTATCGATCGAGTTCCAGGCGACTGGCGGGTTGGTTGACGGAGTGTACCGGGCAAGCTATGGAGCTCGTCCGCAATTCAACCAATTCATGCCCGACACGCTGGCGCTGGCAGCGGGAGTAGTAGTCGGCAAAGACGGATGGCAAGCAAAACTACAGGCGAATAGAGAAGCCTTCATCGCTGCGTTCGTCGACCGGCCGGCATTCCATGCGCTGTACGACGGGATGACCAACAGTCAGTTCGTCGACACAATGATCAGTCACACGGGCGTCAGCTTCACCGCCAGCGAGCGCGATGCGTTGATAGCTATGACGCGAGCCGAAGCGCTGAGCACTGTTGCCGAAAACAGCCGCTTCAAGAGCGCGAAGTTTAACGACGCGTTTGTGATGATGGAATACTTCGGCTATCTCCGACGCGACCCCGATCCAGATGGCTTCCAATACTGGCTCAATAAGCTGAACCAGTTTGGCGGCAACTTCGAACAGGCGGAAATGGTCAGGGCCTTCATCGTTTCCGGTGAATACCGCGACCGCTTCCCGAAGTGAGTTTGGAGTGCGTCAGCGCACTCCATATCAGCCGCGGATTAACGCGGATAGACGCGGATCAGAATGTTTTTCCTCAGTCTGATCCGCGCTATCCGCGCGATTCAGCCCTAATTCCGACAACTTCAGCACACAGCTTTAGGTAGCAGTTTAACCGCGCAGACTCACCCGACCGCCTACGTCCCGCGCCTGAAGTATGTTATAAAAAGCCCGTCTCCCGGCGCCGGTACTAATTTCGAGATCTGGTTTTATCGTCTGGTCGTCGTCTCTTTTTCAAATCATCGAAATGAAGTGTTGTACCCTACGTTTGGGCTCGGCTCGACGCCTAACGGCCTTATGCGTGTCGCTTGCGGCAGTTGTTTCCAGTTGCAGCTTCGCCTTCGCATCGGTAGCAAAGTCGGTTAACGAAGCCGGCCAACCAGTCACTCACCAGGCAAGCTCAGCGCTCGAGAAGCTGCAACTGATATCAGCCAGTGCGACGGTAACCACCGCAGGCATACTGCTGCAGTGGCGCACCAACTCCGTTTCAGACAATCTCGGCTTCAACGTTTACCGGCTCAGGAATGGTGAACGCACGCGCGCGAACCGCGAGCTAATTCCGGGTTCGGTATTTGCATCGGGCCGACCGGACCTGATCCGCGGCGGTTATTCCTACTCCTGGTTTGATCATGGCGGCTTGCCGGATGCCACTTACTTCCTCGAGTCAATCAGTGTCGACGGCGCGACGAAAATTCACGACGCCATTTTTCCTGTTGCCAGCAAGACACTTTCCCAGTCTGATCAAATGCCTCAGTCGCTGAGCGATTCAGACGGCGATGCCGGCACCAACGCGTTCGCAAGAAATTATCCGGCGGCACAATCGCAGCAACCGAATTTGCCAAGCGGAACAGTCCAGGAACAGTGGGCCATAGCGGGTCAGGCGGCTCTCAAGATCGCAATCAAGAAAGACGGTTGGTATAGGGTCACTCAACCGCAGATGTTAGCGGCGGGATTCAATCCTGGAGTCGACCTCAGAAATCTGCGTCTGTTTGTCGACGCGAATGAAGTCGCGATAAGTACCAGCCAGTTCAGTGGACCGTTGGGCAGTAACGACTTTATCGAATTCTACGGGCGCGGCCTTGATACCCCAACCACCGATACGCGAATCTATTACCTGATTGCTGGAACGACAGCCGGCAAGCGCGTAGCTGGTGAAGTACATCTTGATGGCGGTCCCACACCGCCCCCGCCGACAACAACGCCGACTCC
>DASZDU010000285.1:0-6279 GCA_035941655.1 Pyrinomonadaceae bacterium
GGAAAACCGGGCGCCGAGATCGTGGGCTTGTCAGGGTTCGCAGATAAGACACTCATCGTCGACCGAGTAGGCTTGCGCGACGGGTTTAAACCTCTCTCCGTGCTGCGCGTTTTCCAAATTGTTAAGGACGTGCGAGCGAAGAACTTTGATTTCGTCATCGACCTTCATAGTCTGTCTGAAACAAACTTGCTTGGTTTCTTGTCCGGAGCGCCGAAACGTCTGTACTCGCGGCGTCCCGGACGCTCGTTGGATTACTTGTCCAACTTTCGCCCGCGTCCGCCGATCGAAACTGATCATCGCCGGCGACATCTCATCGATCGTTATCTGGACGTGTTGCAACCGCTGAAGATTGAAAATGCGGAACGGATTCCTTTGCTTAAAACTCGGCCGGCGGATGCCGCAGTGCTGGAACGCATTTTGACGAAAGCTAAAGCCGACGCAGGCGCGCCGTTGGTTGGTCTGTTCCCCGGAGCAGGTCATCCCAGTCGTCGTTGGCCGCTTGAACAATTCGCCGGCCTGGCGGATTTCTTGATAAGAAACGATCAGGTAAGAGTGTTGGTCTTCCTGGGACCCGAAGAGCATTCGCTTAGCAAAGAGATTCGCCGGCAATTCCCGCCCGCGGCGATCATCGTCGATCAACTCACGATTCCTCAATTAGCAGCGGCTCAGGCACGACTGGCAGCATTTGTTTCAAACGACACCGGTCCCATGCATATCGCGTCAGCGGTTGGCGTACCCGTTGTGCTTCTGCTCGATAAGCGCGCCCCTGAAAGTTATCTGCCCCAGGGCGATCGCCACCGTGTGATCTATAACAACGTAATCGAGGACATCACGGTAGAGGAAGTCTACGCAGCTACCAGATCGATTCTCACGTCGGAAAGAGTCGCCACTCTTTTCGCTGGGCTAGACGCGTCATAGTTTCGTTAGAAGTTTCTGGTCTTCTCCCTCTGTTAGCTCCTGTCAAATCCAGTGCGTGAATCGTGAAGGACATCTTTATGGCAAGTCGACCGTCGCTTATCAAGAGCCTACTTCTTATTGTCATTGCGTTACCCGGTCTATTGCTGTTCAGACCGCTTGTTGCCGGAATTGCAAAAGAAGAAAGCCCAAAACAATCGGCCGTATCTGAAAAATCGTCAGCAGCAAACAACGGTGACCTAACTAAACGTATAAACGCAGCAATCGATGAAACGGAACTGGGCGCAGCGCGCTGGGGAATCAGCGTCGTCTCGATGGTTGACGGATCGACTATCTACACGCGTGATGCCGATAAACTTTTCACTCCTGCCTCTAACATGAAAATTTATACGACAGGGGTGGCGTTGGATCTGCTGGGCGCTGATTACCGCTGGCGAACGTCCGTGTACGCGAATTCGCAACCCGACTCGAACGGTCGTGTCCAGGGCGACCTCGTACTCTACGGTCGCGGATCCCCCGATCTGGTCGCAAACAGCAAAGATGAAAACCGCGGTTCGCTTGCCAGGCTCGCCGAAGATCTGCACGCGCGTGGCGTCAGAGTGGTAAGCGGTAACGTGATCGGCGATGAGAGTTATTTCCGGGGAGATCCTTTAGGGGATGGCTGGCAGTGGACGGATCTTCAGTGGTACTTCGGCGCTGAAGCGAGTGCACTCTCGATTAATGGCAATGAGGTCGATATTAATTTTGTTCCTTCCGGCAAAGCCGGAGAATCGATTGTAAGAACGACCGACACTGAGGACCATGTAACTATTCAAAACCGAATGGCGGCAACGGATCAAAATGCGCGCTCAACCATCGGTGTGCATCGCGGGCTCTCGGATAACAACATTGAGGTGTGGGGAGAATTCGCGCCTGGCAGTAAAGGTTTTGGCGCGCGTCTGTCAGTGCACAATCCCGCGTTGTGGGCAGCGAAATTGTTTGTGCGCGCGCTCAAGGCGCGTGGCATACAAGTCGAGGGTCAGACGCTTTCGCGCGATTCGCGCGTTCCGCAGAGTCAGCGGTTTGATCCATCGCGCTCAGTCGAGCTTGCCTTTATTCAAAGCCAACCGCTAAGTGAGATAGTGAAGAAAACAAACAAAGAGAGTAACAATCTGTATGCGGAGTTGATTCTTCGCACACTTGGAAGAGAACGCGGCGAGATGGCTCCCCCGTCACAGGCTACCGGAAGAGAGCGAGGCGATGATGAAGTTGGACTTGCCGTAATTCGCGTCTGGCTGGCACGAGCCGGAATCGCCACTACGCGCCTGGCACTTCACGATGGCTCCGGTTTGTCCAGGCTCGACCTGGTGACTCCCGACGCCAACACGCGATTACTGGTTGCGCTCGCGCGAACAGCTTCTGGTCCCGTCTTCAAGGAATCGCTGCCAATCGCAGGGCGTGATGGGACGCTGGGCGGCCGCCTTAAACCGGTCGCAGACAGGGTATCGGCAAAGACAGGTTCACTAACCTACGACAATTCATTATCGGGCTATCTCACAAGCGCAGACGGCCGAACCTGGGCATTTTCCATCATGTGCAACGACCAAACCGGTCGAGGTGACAGCATCCGTTTGGTGGATCAAATTGTTACTTTGCTCGCCGGATCTGCAGATTCCCCTCAAAACTAAGCCAAATCGCTGCCCAGCACAGCGCAAATCCTCAATGTTGGCTCTAGACAAACGTCGTTTAACCCGCTATTATTCCCGCTGTCGGGTTTGCGGTTAGGCCTCTAATCGCAGTCAAGATCCCTCTCATTTCGCATTTTTGGTAGCCCACCTCTTCAGGTCAGGAGTCAACTCAAATGAAACGACGGTTTGCAAGTTTTGCTCTAGGCGTACTCGCTCTGGCGCTTCTTGGTGTCAACGCCCGCAGTCAGTCTAACCTTTCGGCGAAGGCGAATATCGCTAAGCCGACTCCTGCAGTTGCTGAGGAAAGCGACCGCGTCAGAGACGGACTTGCCGGTCCGGTTAGGCGCGTGCGGACGGAAGTGGTGAAACTTTCGAACGAGACGGGAAAGCTGCTGGAAGGCAAACATGCCGTTTTGGAAATCGTGTCTTACGACATTAAGGGCAACAAGATTGAGAACCAGTATTTCCCGATCGCGGGGGCTAACCTGACCGGCAAAGAGGTTTACAAGTATGACGACAAGGGAAACATCAGCGAGATGACTCTCGTGAATGCCGATGGTTCGCTAATGAGTAAAGAGACTTATAAGTACGAGTTTGATTTTGCCGGAAACTGGAACAAGATGACAACGGCCGTGGCGGTGATTGAAGGCGGCAAGATGTCCTTCGAGCCGACGGAAGTCACCTATCGTTCGATCATGTATTACCTGGATGAGAACATGATTAAGATGGCCCAGCCGGCGCCACCACCCACGGTAATCCCTACCGCTTCACAAAACTCATCGGCGCCAGTGCCCGCAAACAACATGAGCGGTGCGAAATTGGAGAACTCGACCGCTGCGATTGTTCCTAAATCGCCGGCTGCCAATAACACAACTGCCAACAAGAAGAGTTCTTCACTGCCAGGTGCAACAACTAACGCGGCGGACAGGCTGGATGATTCGACCACGCTCGAACTCGCGAACGCGCGCACTAATCCGAGCGCCCAGGCTCCCATGGTAAACCTCGATTCAGAACCACCACCTCCGGCTCCGAATCCGATACTTAAACCAGTGTCGGGCGGTGTTCTCAATGGCACCGCAATCAGTTTGCCTTCGCCCGCCTATCCGGAGACGGCGAAACGTTTACGAATGTCTGGCTTGGTTACGGTAGAAGTGGTTGTTGATGAAATCGGCAAAGTAATCTCGGCCACGGCCACCAGCGGACCCATGCACCTGAGAGAAGCTGCCGTGCAAGCCGCATTACGGGCGCGATTTTCACCGACAAAACTTTCGGGTCAACCCGTGAAAGTCTCGGGTATGATCAACTATAAATTCGCTTTATCTCAATAACTCTACACTGTCCGAAGATGTCGGATCATTCGGTTGGCATCTTCGGCTTAATCCCTCGCGACATGCCCAATTAACACAGGAGCTAAGTCTCATGGCACTAACCGGACACCTGAGCGACCTTTCGCTTTCCGAATTGATCGAGTTTTTCTGTAACCAACGCAAAACCGGACAGCTTAAGGTGCTGTATCCGCAAGGCCCGGGACATTTCTATCTTCAGACCGGCTCAGTTGTCGACGCTCGTATCGGCGTGTTGCGAGGAATAGACGCAGTCTATTACGCCCTGACACTTCCGAATGCAAAATTTGAGTTTGGAGGCGAGTCGGAGTCTACAGAGCGAACAATAAATCAACCCTGGACTCAAGTGGTTCTTGAAGGACTTCGCCGCCTCGATGAAGGTATCGTGCCGCCCGACGCTTTCCCTCCTGACTATCATGAGCAGAGCGAGGTCGAGGATGCGAACCTGCCTGGCGGATCTGTTCACCAGTTGGAAAAGTTGCGCGTCCCTGCGTTCCTATCCCTGATGGGCTCCGACTCCGCCGGTAAGCGAAAGTTTGCGATTGCCGGCGCGGTGGCGTTTGTGGTGATCGCGAGTGTTGCGGTAATCGGTGTTCCCGCTGGTTGGTACAATCGAGCAAAAGTATCTGTGGCCAGTCAGCCAACCACTGTTGTGGCAGAAACGGCAGCTCCTGCAGAACTTCCGAAGACTGAGGTTCCCGAGACATCGTCACCCGGTGCGCCGACTGATGAAGCGGCAGTAGCGGCGAGGCGCGAACGTGAGAAGGAAAGGGAACGAGCAAGAACCCGCGCGGAAAAAGCGGCAGCGCTGATGCAGTCCGCGCCGCCGTCGGCGAATGCGTCGAAGCCCGGTGCAAAGAAGATTACGGTGACGGTTACTTACGATGAGTCGGGACGTGTTACGCAGGCGTCAGGTGGTGACGCGAGTGCAGTCCGAATTGCGCGACAGAAGCGCTTTCCTGCAGGAAAAGCCGGGTCTGCGACAATAACGATTCCGATAAACTAAGATCAAGGAAACGGGTAAGAGGGGAAAAGGGTAATGGGGACGTGGGCTTGGTTGCCCTTTCCCCCATTACCCTTTTCCCCTCTTACCCCTTGCTTCAGACCAGGCGCATTATTTCTTCGTCACCTAAAACGCCCGACGCTTGTTTCGCTCGATCATAAATTCGGCTAACGCGATCTTCGTTGACTTCAATTCCGCGCTTCTCAAGCCAGTAGATCACGTTTGACTTACCACTCATTGGACCAATTTCTACAACCTGTTCCAGGCCAAACTGGCCAGCCGGTACGCCCGAATAAACCAAATCCGCGAGCTCGCGATCGCCCTTCCGGTAACTCTTGATCACTGCCGCCGCGTGGACGCCGGTAGCGGTGCGAAAAGCATCGCGACCAAAAACCGGATAGTTGTATGGGATCGTCCAACCGCAGGCTTTCGACGCCACGGAACAATACTCACCGAGCCGGGATAGATCATTTTGTATCCAGCCCATGAGTTTCAGGTTCACCAATAGTTGATCCATCGGCGTGTTGCCTACGCGCTCACCGATGCCCAATGCCGACCCGTGAACTTGATCCGCCCCGCCCTGGATCGCCGCAATCGAATTGATTACGCCAAGACCGCGGTCCTGATGGCCGTGCCAGTCCAGCCGAATATTTCCACCTTGTTCTTCGATGATGCTTTTAACGAACCGGACCACTGAACGGGCGCCGTCGGGAGTGGAGTGTCCCACCGTGTCGCACACGCAGACTGCTTTTGCGCCGCAGCGAATTGCCGTCGTGTAGAGCGCGCGAATAGTCTCCGGGTTGGCACGCGTGGTGTCCTCAGTCACATACATCACCGGTAGGCCCTCGTTAACTGCGAAGGACACGGCTTCTTCAGTCAGTTCCAACAATTTGTCCAGCGTCCAGTCTTCCGCAAAAAATCGTATGGCAGAGGAACCGATGAAGGTGCAGGCTTCGATCTGAATACCAACGCGTTGTGAGATGTCGACGATTGGCTGAATGTCGTTTCGGTGTGTACGCGCAGCGCAGTTGGGACGAATCTTCAGCTTCTTGTCTACGATCTCCCGGGCCATCAACTCCACCCCGGCAGCGTGTGTTCCACCCGCGCCCGGCAGTCCGATGTCCGCGGTGTCGATACCGAGTGCATCCATGAGGTGCAGCAGTTCTATTTTCTGTTCGACGGGTGGTTCACTGACGGAAGGAGATTGCAAACCATCGCGCAGCGTCTCGTCGTCAAATCCGATGTGACGATTGGGAGCAATCAACGCCGCGTCGATCGTGTTCCAGTCATAAACTAATTCAGCAAGAGACAATCTGGAGAACCTCCGAATTCACTTCCACTCTGCGACTCA
>DASZDU010000286.1:0-3544 GCA_035941655.1 Pyrinomonadaceae bacterium
GACGTTTGAATTTTGGGAAGGGGACTTGATTCCGGCTGACCAAATCAAGCTTGTTTCGGATTTGATCAAGACGACATTTTTCCGGCCGGTCGCTTACAAGCCAAACTCACTTCGACAGGACGATGAATCTCGAAAAGTTGCCGGGCTCGATCGCGTTTCGCAAAGCGACATCGCGAAGGAGCAGGAGTATCAGGCGCTGAACGTTGCCAGGGGTCTGGGCCGCATTCACGTGATTCCGAAACTCGACGAGCACGTGGAGATTGGGTTCAATGAAATTGTCGTGCTCGATGAAGTGCCCGTTAACCTCCCGCCCGTAGCCGGTGTTATCACGTCGCAGCCGTCGACGCCGTTATCGCATATAAATCTGCTGGCGAAAGGCTGGGGCATTCCAAACGCATACGTGAAAAACGCGCAGACTCTGCTGAAGCAATACGATGGTTGGTGGGTAGAGTTTGATGCGAAGCGCGACGGTTACACGATCAAACGCGCCGGCATTGATCAGCTGCGCGAGTATCAACGACGACTGGCGCAGCGACTCGACGTGATGAAGCCGCGCTTCAATCTGGCCGAGACGCGTCTGCTTGGCCTGAAGCAGCAGCGGGCGGCATCGGCGATCGCCTTCGGCGGCAAATCTGCCAACCTTGGTGAAGTAATCGGCGCGCGTTTGCCGGGGATTGTCGTTCCCAACGGCTTCACCATTCCTTTCTATTACTACGACCAATTCCTGAAGGCGAATAATTTGGACGACGCGATTTACGCGCTGCTTAACGATCAGAAGTTCGTCCACGATCCTGCGTACCGGCGTGCAAAACTTACAAACCTGCGCCGGAATATGCAGCAGGCGAAGTTCGATGAGCGACTGCGCACACAGATTCTGAGACGCGTGAAGCTCGAGTTTGCTGGTAAGGGCTTATTTGTTCGCAGCTCCTCAAACTCGGAAGACTTGCCAAACTTCAGCGGTGCCGGACTCTATACGACGGTACCGAACGTGCGCGAGTCGGACGCACTGATCGAGGCTATCAAAACCGTCTGGGCGTCGTTGTGGAATTTCGAAGCTTACGAAGCGCGCGAGCGGGCCGTCATCGATCATTCAAAGATTTTCATGGCGGTGCTGATTCAGGAAGGCATCAATTCCGAAAGCTCCGGCGTTATGATTACGACCGACCCCTTCGACAAAGACAACCGCGCCGCAGTCTATATCAGTGCGAAGCGCGGTCTGGGGATCAAGGTCGTGGAAGGCAAGAAAGTTGCCGAGCAGATAATTTTTCGCGAACGCGCACAGGCCGTGCAGGTGCTGACGCGCTCGGACGAGGACAGCCTGCTAACGTTCGATGAGAACGGTGGCGTTAAAGAAGTGGCCATTACCGGCGAGCGGGTCGTGTTGACTGACGAGGTGATTCGGCGCCTGGTGACTGCAGCAAATGCGATCAAGCGCGTGTTTGGTAGTCGTGATCAGGATATTGAGTGGGCGTTCATGAAGGGTCAGATTTATATTGTTCAGTCGCGACCGTATATTGCCGGCGGCTGACTGGGTAAGAAGCTGGATCGCCTAAACTGAGAGCGCACGGCTGGGAGCGCAGGCACCCTGCCTGCAGCTCGTCGGGCTAGAGGCCATTCGCGCCTATCGGCGCTCATTGCAGGCAAGATGCCTGCGCTCCCAGCGAAGGGAGACCGCGCATGCGATTGTTAAAATTATGGACAACATTTTCGTGAATGGAATTCTCAACGGACGGGTGGCGTTCGTTACAGGCGGCGGCACCGGCATCACTGGAGGTGTAGCGCGCGCGTTGGCCGAAGCGGGCGCGAACGTCGCGCTGGTCAGCCGCAGCATCGACCACCTTGAACCTGCGGCCAAAGCGATCAATGACGCGCGCGCACGGGTCAATAACCCGAGCGAAAGGGAGGGCTCAGGAACCAACATTGGCGAGGCGTTTGCCATTGCTGCAGACGTACGCAACTTCGAGCAGATTGAAGCGGCGATTCTCGCGACCCTGGAGCGTTTCGGCAAGATAGATATCGTGGTCAATGGCGCTGCGGGAAATTTTCTGTCGCCCGCCGAAGCGCTCTCGCCAAACGGATTCGGGACGGTCGTCGATATAGATCTCAAGGGCACGTTTAATGTTTGTCGTGCGGCGTTTGCGCAACTGAAAGAACATAAGGGACAGATTCTCAACATCAGCGCCACGCTTCACTATCTCGGTACGCCGATGCAGCTGCACGTGTCAGCGGCTAAGGCTGGAGTCGATGCGCTTACGCGCAACCTGGCCGTCGAGTGGGGCCGTTATGGGATTCGTGTTAACGGCATCGCACCGGGACCGATCGAAGACACGGAAGGCATGAAACGTCTGGTTCCGGAGCCCGTGAAAGAGAAACTGAAGAAGAACATACCGCTCGGGCGTTTCGGCCGCATCAAGGACATCGAACAGGCCGCGATCTTTCTTTGTTCCGAAGCGGCAAGCTTTATCAATGGAGCGATTCTAGTGGTAGATGGCGGCCAGTGGTTGTCGGCAGCAAGAATGGTTTGAGGGACTCCCCGGCTCCGCCGCCTGATGTGCGGTAAGGCTTCGCCTTACCGGCCACTCAATCCAAAATCTTCGCGAGGCTCAGCCTCGCGAAATGTCGAAGGTGCTGACGGAAAGGCGGAGCCTTTCCGCACATCAAGCGGCAAAGCCGCCGCGATGCTGTAAGTTGTCTATCGTCTGGAGGTCGGTAAGTACGATTTAATGATTCATCAGTTTTCCGATCGGCACATAGAGTTTCTATTCTTCCTGATCGTCGTTCTGGCATCTGTTATGACGACGATGGCCCAGGAACCGAAGCAACCTGAGGCGCAAACCGACGCTGTAAAGAAGGCCAACGCCAGACCCGCTGAACCGGCTGCGGCACCCGAGCCGTTTGACGGCGCAGCTGTCGAGAAGATGGCGGCAAACTGCGTCAGTCTTGAAACCGAGTTGGGCGTTATTGAGATCGAAATGATTCCTGAAGTCGCGCCTGAGAGCGTCCGCGGTTTTCTAAACCTTGCCGCCACAGGCGCGCTTGATACCACCACCTTCAGCCGCACCGTAAAAGATTTTGTGATTCAGGGCGGTAACCTTTCAACTAGTGAAAAGTGGAACTACGAACTATCAAAGCGCATGTCGCGTAAGTTGCCGGATGAACCCGGACTGATTCAGCACGTTCGCGGCATCGTCTCGATGGCCCGCTCGGACCAGCCAAACAGCGCCACCACTAACTTCTTCATTCTGGTCGGTGACGGACATCATCTGGACGGAAAGTTTTCAGCGTTTGGCAGAGTAACTAAAGGCCTCGAGGTCGCTGACGCGATCAATAAGGCTCCCGCGGAAGTTGAGAAACCAAACAAGCCGGTACGCATCAATCGGGCAAGCGTTTTTCCGTGCAAGAAATAAAAGATCACAGCAAAGTGTCGGAAGTTTTGGAGTGCGCTGACTTGTCAGCGCTTTGGTCCGTGGCGGCTTGGCGCCACGATCGTTCCAGCTTGGGCACAACCCGGTCGCGACAGGTCGCGACCGACAAAAGCGCTGAC
>DASZDU010000287.1:0-5098 GCA_035941655.1 Pyrinomonadaceae bacterium
CCACCGGCCGCTACAAACCATTCGCTGATCTCACCACCAACGATGGCTACCGGATCACTTCGAATAAAGAGAAGTTCTCGCCGAGCGTGCTCAATGGTTATCGTATTCTGGTTATCTCAAACGCCGTGGGCGCACCGCTAATGAGCGATGCGAACGCTTCCAGTCCGGCGTTCAACGAAGCGGAGAGCGATGCCGTACGAGATTGGGTGCGCGACGGCGGCTCCTTGTTGTTCATCGCCGACCACGCACCAATGGGTTCGGCAAATCAGGTTCTGGCAACTCGCTTTCAGGTCGACATGAGCAAGATGTACACAGTCGATCCGGAGAATTCCGATCCGGAATCTCGTAATCCCGGGTCTATCGTTTACACGCGGGCGAGCGGCAGGCTCGCCGATCATCCGCTGACGAATGGGCGTAATGAAAGTGAACGCGTAAATAGGGTTATTGCTTTCACTGGACAATCGTTGAAAGGGCCGGCTGATAGTTTTGCGTTTCTAAAGCTCGCTGATACTGCGGTAGACACGATGCCGGGACCCAACCCTAACCCCGCTTCGGCTGCCGGTCGCGCGCAGGGCATAGCGATTAAATTTGGCAAGGGCCGTGCAGTTATTTTGGGTGAAGCAGCGATGCTGTCGGCTCAAGTGGTGGGCGCGCAACAAGTGAAGTTTGGTATGAACCGGCCCGGGATAGATAACCGGCAACTGGCACTCAACATCATGCACTGGCTTTCGGGAATACTTAAGTAAGCAAACAGCAAACAGCCGATCGACTACTGTCTGCTGTCTGCTGTCTGCTGTTTGCTGTCTGCTGTTTACTTGTTTATGTGGGACACAAAGCGACAATTCATCTGGTTGGCGGTGGGACTGGCGCTGGGAACCTTCGTCGCTTTTTCAGATGCTCACGATGAACAGGGAGTATTCGTTCCGCGCTTCTTCATCTTCATGGAGAGTTTGGTGCTGGGCATCATAGCGCTGATGTTTTATATCTATTCGAGAAAAAGCAAACAGTAAAAAAGTAAACAGCAAACAGCAAACAGCCGGACCGTCCGCCGCTCTAAGGTCGAGTCGTTATTACCGCGGACTGTCCGGCTGTTTGCTGTTTACTGTTTGCTTGTCCGGCTGTTTGCTGATTACTGTTTGCTTCCTTCAATTCGGCTGTTGCGCAGTTTTGGCTCGCACAGTAATTCCTTCATCGCCGAGTACCAACAGACTACGCGCCTCACCGAATGGTGCACTTGACGGCACATAAGAGACAACATAGCGGTTCTTTCTCAGCTCGTCGCAAATTGTCTTGGCTGCCAGAGAGGGCTCCTCGATGGAGAAAATTGCGCCGCCGGTGCCTTCTACCAACCTATCAATAACCTGCTTCGGTTTAGGCGCATCCCGGCGAATGGCGCCGCGCGTGCGATCCTGCGCCTGCACCGCGTAAACCGTTATGTCGAGTCTTTGCAAGGCAGAAAGAATTTTTTCGAATGAGGTCTTGCTACCACGATCGAGACCGTCGCTAATCACTACGATCACGTGTTTCTGACCCGGCGCGGTGTTCAGTGCCTGGTCGATGACCGCGCTGGCAGCGTCAAATAGATGCGGCTGCCCTTTTTTCCTGAAGAGTTTTAGAGACGATTCGATAGACTTCGCATCGTCAGTCCAGTCAGAAACGATCTCCGCTTCCTCGTCGTAGCCGACGATCAGCAGCTTGTCGCCTTCGAAGATTTCATAAGCAAATTCGCGCGCGGCGCGCTCGAGCTTTTCGATGTCGGCCCGAATTGTCAGCGAGTTGTCGACCAACAAAACGATTCGCGCCGGTGAGGGATCCGGCGTGAAGTTTCGTATCGTTTGTTCCACTCCATTATCGTAGACAGAAAGTTGTTTCGAAGTAATTTGTGCGCCCGGTCTGTCGGTGCGCACGGCAACGACGTTTACCATCACTCCACCTTCGCTACTCGCGGAAGGCCGACGGCCAGCCTGCGCCATTGCCAGACCGCAGCCTACGAGCAACAACACGAATG
The DNA here is from genome assembly GCA_035941655.1 of Pyrinomonadaceae bacterium. Classification (GTDB taxonomy): domain Bacteria; phylum Acidobacteriota; class Blastocatellia; order Pyrinomonadales; family Pyrinomonadaceae; genus PSRF01. The sequence goes on from DASZDU010000287.1 coordinate 2,009, forward strand.
ATGTCGCATAAATCAAGCGATTAGATTGATAGCACATCAACTTACCTGCAGGACGCGGGCTTCAATCACCTTTGGAGACTTTGGAGGTAGAAGCTTTTTCGGAAGTTTTCTTAGCCGGGGAGCTCTCTTTTGTTTTCTTGTCAGTGGAATCCGCCTTGTCAGACTTTTTATCCTCAGATGCGGAGCTGGAGGTGGGAGTTTCTTTCTCCGCTTTCTCGGCCGCTTTTCTGCCGTTGCCCGCGTAATCCGTTACGTACCAGCCTGAGCCTTTGAACTGGATCGCGGAGGCCGATACCAGCTTCTCCAAACGCCCGCCACACTTGCGGCATTTCACAGGCGGTTTGTCGTTCATCTTTTGAAAGACTTCGAGATGCGCTTTGCATTTGCGGCATTCAAATTCGTAAATCGGCATAAACGCGTTGCTCCGACGGACCGGGAACTTATCCGAAATTATACGGGCCACTAGTCAGCCACGCAATCAGGGCTTTGAAGGAGTTTCAAGTTCCAAGTTTCAAGATTACCAATCAATGCGTGACGGGCCCATGAGGTCAGTACCACCGCGCGGTAGCGGGTGGGTTGCAGTTACGCCTAGACTTCGGTACTTCGCTGGAGTCTGATACGGTTTTTCAGAACCCACCCGCTGCAGCATGGTGGTACTGACCTCATTTCGGAACTTGGAACTTGAAACCTGGAACTTGAAACTTCCCTGCTTTGCAACTTCAGGTACGGTTCGCTATGATCTCATTCGAACTACACTCCATGTCAGACACCGCAAAATCTCTTTCTCTCGAACGCAAGATCAAGATGCAGGAAGCGCGTGAAGGCATCATCAATCGCCTTGCGTTGACCCTCCCGACCACAATCAATCTAGATCGGTTTCTGAACGTTATTGTCTCGGAACTCGGCCGCATGATGAATGTCGATCGCTGCGATGTGATTCAACTAACGTCGCCAAGCGAGTTGCGCATTAGCCATGAATGGCGAGCGGGCGAGGACGTTCCCTCCAGTTTGGGCACGGCACTTCCCCTCGATCTCAATCAACTCTCGGAACACGTCGACATCACTAAACCGATCCGTATGGACGACACTTCGGCTGTTGGACTAGACCACAAAGTGCGCTTTCTGGCGAAGAGCCTGGGCACCCGGTCGCTGCTGGTCGTGCCCGTCACACTTGGCGCGGACGTGCTGGGCCTGGTGGGTTTGCACATGACGCGCACGCTGCGCGAATGGCTCGACGATGAGGTTTCTTTCCTGGAATCAATCGCGCGGCAGATTGCGGTGGGTTATCAATATACGCGGCTCTACATCGACAAAGAGCGGGAAGCAGAAACCAAGCGAGCGCTGTTGGAGATCGCCAATGCACTCAACGCGCGCTCCGAGTTTCGGGAGGTATCTTCACTTGTGCTGGAGCGGGCGATCACTCTGGTTGGCGCAGACTATTCAGCCCTCGGAGTGCTTGACCCGAAGGGCGGGCGCATCAGCCTGGTCGCCTTTCGCGCCGCGCCTCATGCAACTACGGCGGGCGTTCAGGGATTGATTGATGAACACGGACAGTCCCTCGACGTGACGGAATTTCCAGCGGCGATGGAAGTTTTGGCCGCCGGCAAAACGCTACGTTTGCTGGATAAAGATCTGCCTTTTCCGTTTCGCTTGATGTTCAATTCGATACTCGGCGGACGCGCCGCGCTGGTAGCGCCGGTTCGTGTTGCAGGTCAAACGTTTGGATTCCTCGGTCTGGTCTGGAGCGCAGCCCGGCAAGGCTTTCAGGATCACGAGGTGGCGCTCGTCGAGGGTATTGCCGATCAATGCGGCACCGCGCTCGAGCGCGATCAACTATCGGCGGAAGTGATGCACCTGCGCAGCGCGCTGCACGAGCGCTACGGCGAAAACCGCATCATCGGACAAGACGGCGGTATCCGTCGGGCGATTGAGTTGGCTCTGAGCGTCGCTGACACCCAGACTACGGTTTTGATCCAGGGAGAATCTGGCACCGGCAAGGAGTTGCTGGCAAACCTGATTCACTACAATTCAGGACGTGAGGACCAGCCGTATGTGAAACTAAACTGCGGCGCGATTCCCGAAGCGCTGCTCGAGTCGGAGTTGTTTGGTCACGAGAAAGGCGCGTTCACCGACGCTCGTGCACGCCGGCTGGGAAGGTTCGAAGAAGCAAACGGCGGCACATTGTTTCTTGACGAAGTGGGCGAGATGAGCCTATCGGCGCAGGTACGCCTCCTGCGCGTCCTGCAGGACGGCGAGTTCACGCGCGTCGGCGGCAACGAAGTACTGAAGGTTGATGTTCGTGTGATAGCTGCGTCGAACGTAGACCTGGAACACGCTACGGAGTCGGGGACCTTCAGGCGCGATCTTTATTATCGTCTCTCTGTCTTCCCGATCCTTCTGCCGCCGCTGCGCGAGCGGCCGCAGGACATTCATCCCCTCGTCATACACTTCATCGAACATTACAAACAGAAGACAGGCAGGTTTATCTCGGGCATTTCTAAAGACGCCTTGCAGGCCCTGATTACTTACGACTGGCCGGGCAATGTGCGCGAGCTGGAAAACGCGATCGAACGCGCCGTGATTATCGCTTCGGGTAGGCAGATTGAGTTGGAAGATTTGCCGGAGACGATCAGCAGGATTGCACTACAGGAACAGGATCGCATCAAGGTGGAACGCGCACGTGCGGCCAGCGAAGGGCGTACGACGACGTTTGAAGTTACCGTACCATCATCAATGGATGAAATAGAACGCCAGGCAATCGAAGCTACCCTCGACTACACGCGAGGTGATAAAACTCACGCCGCCCGCGCACTTGGCATCGGCCGCAAAACTCTCTACCGCAAACTCGATCAGTACAACGGCGGGCAACACGGCGCGGAGTAACCAGTAATCACCGGCCGGTAGTTGGGCTGTTTGGCGTTAGCGGAGGCGCATACAGAACCGAGCGCGGTAGCGCCGGATGTTGGAGTCTACTTTAGTGAGAATTTCATGAATAAAACCGCCTATTACTGATGTTGCTTTTGGGATCCGGCGCTACCGCGCTCGGTTCTGCAAGGTAATTGCCTCGCTGAGTTCAAACTGACCCACTAC
>DASZDU010000288.1:0-10770 GCA_035941655.1 Pyrinomonadaceae bacterium
GCTGATGAGGCTCGCAAAATCGGTGTAAGGCAAAACTTGCCTGGCGGGTTGCAGTACGCCGTCAACATACGTCTGTGGCGTTAGGTTGATCGAACCGGTGATTGCATTTCGTACCGGCGACGCAGTAACGACGTTGGAGCCGGCGGCACTTTGCATCGCTCGATAAATTGGTATGTAGAAGACCGCGGCCAGCAAACAGCCCAGCATGATAATTCTCTTGCGACCAAGGCGATCAGACAAAGCTCCGAAGACGACGAAGAACGGCATACCCAACAGCAGGGCCACGGCAATGATGTAACTCGACGATGTACCGTGCACATTAAGGACCGTTTGCAGGTAGAAGAGAGCGTAAAACTGTCCGGTATACCAGACCACACCCTGGCCTGCCGTCGCGCCGAAAAGTGAAATCAGCACCCGCTTCAGATTCATCCACCTGGTGAACGCCTCCTTCAAAGGCTTCGCCGATGTCATTCCCGCGCTCTTGATGTGTTGGAAGATCGGCGACTCCTTCATGCGCAAACGAATGTAGAGTGAAATCCCGACGAGAAAGATCGAAATGAGAAACGGAATCCGCCAACCCCACGAGCTAAACGTGTCCTTGCTCATCAAGTTCTGCACGATCAGAATCACGGCCAATGATACGAACAACCCGAGCGTAGCCGTGATCTGAATGAAGCTCGTGTAGAACCCACGCTTCGCATCAGGCACATGCTCAGCGACGTAAACCGCCGCGCCACCATATTCCCCGCCGAGCGCCAGCCCCTGCAAGATGCGGATCGCCAGCAGGATTATCGGCGCCGCAATGCCGATGGTGGCATACGTTGGCAGGAAGCCGATGAGCGAAGTCGCGCCTCCCATGATCAGGAGCGTCACGAGGAAAGCATATTTGCGTCCCACGAGATCGCCGATGCGTCCGAAGAAGAGCGCACCGAAAGGGCGAACAACAAATCCGACAGCGAACGTTGAAAGATAAGCAATCAGCGCCAGTGTGTTGTTTCCCTTTGGATAGAAGAGGGGCGAGATTACGGTAGCAAGGCTTCCGAAAATGTAAAAGTCGTACCACTCGATCATCGTGCCCACGGCGGAGGCGGTGATGATCTTCCAGATCTTGTAATCGTGGGACTCGCCGCTTGTGGCGGTGTTGATGGCAATGGACGATGGCATTTACGACGGGTATCTTAAACTACTCGAGGAGTACACCGTACTTTGACGCTCATTCGGGTGGTGTCCCAATTTGTAAAGCAAACTGTTAGTTTGCGATGGTGAAGGGGCGTTCACTGCACGAGCAAACTAATAGTTTGCTTTACAAAAAACCAAATTAACCCACTACCGCTCGTTTCGCGCTGTGCGCTTCGTGATGGCAGGTTCAAACTTCTGCAGCGCGCTCAGCGGCGCGAAACACATCGACCAATGCTAAAGTAATCGCCACCACCACTGGCCCAAGCACGATTCCCAACACACCAAAAACCTGCAAGCCGCCCAGCACGGCAAAAAAGATGAGAAGCTCGTGCAGTTTCGTTCTGCCACCGACAAGCTTCGGTCGCAGGAAGTTATCAATCATCCCGATGACCAGGGTTCCCCACAGCACCAGCACGGCTCCCTTGACGTAGTGGCCCGTGGCGAAAAGATAGATCGCTGCCGGAACCCAAACGATGAACGCTCCCAACATCGGAATCATCGAAAGAAAAATCATGGCCACGCCCCAGACGATCGCGGAAGGCAGGCCGAGAATCCAGAACGCCAATCCGCCCAGCGTCCCCTGGACGATGGCGATACTGAAAACGCCATAGACGCTGGCGCCCACAACGTCACGCGTCCTTGCGAGAATCGCCTCGGCTTGTTTCTGTTCAAGCGGTAATGCGTCTCTGATAGCCGTCAAAATTCGATCTCCGTCGCGGAACAGGTAGTACATCGTGAAGACAACGAAAAACATCTGCACGAGTATGCCGATTGCGCCACCAAGAAAACCGAGTGTTTGGCCGGCGATGGCGCCACTTCTACCCTTCAACCATTCCAGGAGTTGTTCCTGGGAACGAAGCTGTTCGAAGTCGACAAATTTGCCAAGCCAACGCAGCGGGCGTCCGGTCAAAGGCGAATTGGGATCCAGGAAAAGCGTCAGGTTTGCCTGCAGGCTCTGCGCCGCCCCGGAAAATTCCCTAAGCACGGCGATGGTCACCAACACCACCGGAATCAGGATCGTCAGGATTACCAGAACGCACGACAACAAGGCGCTTAGTGCCGGGCGCCTGGTTTTGCTGACCAGTCGTTGATGAACCGGATAGAAGACAATTACCAGCACCGTGGCCCAAGCCAGCACGCCGGCGAAAGGCTTCACCATCAGCCAGCAAAGATAAAGAGCGATGGCAGTAACGAAAAGCAATAACCACCAGCGCACCTGCTTATTTCGATCTGTCATACCCAACTAAGGACCAGGAGAGAACACCTACTCACGCTTTATTCCAAGTGTTGGTTGCCAGGTCAACAGAGCACCTCGTTGAAACGTGAATAGACGAAGTGGTATCGATGTTCGAGAGTAAACAGCACTCAAATTCCTGAGTAGACTATCACTCGCCGCGCGAAAGTTTAAAGTGATCACGCAACCAAAAAAGTTAAGCGATGAAAGCGGGCGGCGGGGACCCCGGTCCGCGCTCGGTTCTGTAGGCCGTCTAGTCGATTCGCCATTTACGATCTACCATTCATTCTTTCCGAAATCTTTATGTCATCAACAAAGTGGTATGTGCTGGACGTGTTAATCGAACCGCAAGCTTCCGAAGCTGTCGAATACGCGCTAATGGAAGCGGGCGCTCTGGGGACCGAAACCAACGATGCTGAGACTGAGCTGCTACGAGTGACTGCCTATTTTGACCAGGTTCCCAATCGTGAACGCGTGCGAGCGGAGTTAACTGAGGCGTTTCGAATTTATCAACTGCCGTCATCTTCGGCACGTGAGACGACCGTTCGCGAGGTAGTTGATCAGGACTGGCTTGGAGAGTGGAAGAAAAGCTGGCAGCCGGTTGAGGTGGGCGAGCGCTTTATCATCGCGCCGCCCTGGGCCGAGATCCCAAGCGCACACGGCCGCATAGTGATTCGCATTGAACCCGGGATGGCTTTCGGCACGGGCACGCACGAAACCACGCGTCTGTGCCTGGTGGCTATTGAGAACTATTTTGCGGGCGGCAGTTTTCTCGACGTCGGAACTGGAACCGGCATCCTGGCTATTGCCGCAGCAAAGCTTTTTCCCGGGGCGCATATTGAGGCTTGTGACACAGACGCAGAAGCGATAACGATCGCCGAAGAGAACGCTCGTTTGAATGGTGTCTCCGAGCACACTACCTTTCGCATAGGCACCCTTGAAGATGCGACGCCATCAGCCGACCTGGTGTGCGCAAACCTGACGGCAGACGTGATCGTGTCGCTGTTACCCTCCCTTTTATCTGTTACCTGCGGCCATCTGATTCTTTCAGGAATTCTGGAGACTCAGTTAGAAGTGATAGCTGACGCGCTTAATAATACCGGTGTCTCCAAGACTATTGAGATTGCGCAAGATGGCGAGTGGCTAGCCATTATTGTTTGAATTCCGATATCGTGACGCGGCGATGTACACCGAAAAGATCGAGACAAATGGCTTCGACGTAATTCCAAAGGTGCTGGACTCAGCAACCGTCACCCGCCTTATCGATAAATTGAGACAGATACCGAGCAGTGATGCCACCAAACAGCGCGGTCAAAGTTTTTTTGGGATTAGGAATCTTCTTAATGTGGCGCCCTTCATTAGGAAGTTAGCTGGTACCTCGTGTTTGAGAAGAATAGTGGAGCCAGTCGCCGGTTCGAAGGCACAAGTTGTTCGCGGAATCTTTTTCGACAAAACACCAGAGGCGAATTGGAAGGTTGCCTGGCATCAGGATCTCGCTATTGCGGTAATGAAAAAAATAGAGGTACCCGAATTCACCTGCTGGTCGCTTAAGGCGGGCATCATTCATGTGCAGCCGCCGGCCCATGTTTTGGAAGAGATCCTCACCATAAGACTTCATCTCGATAATGCCACTGCAGAAAGCGGAGCTTTGAAAGTCATTCCTGGCTCGCATAGGCATGGCCGGCTGAGTTCCACCGACATCGATAGAATAAAGCAGGAAACGCAACCGGTTAATTGTCGGGTGGAGAGAGGCGGCGCGTTGGTCATGCGTCCTTTGTTGCTGCATTCGTCCTCCCTTTCAAACGGCGGTCAACACCGCAGAGTCATACATCTAGAATTTTCTTCGATGGTTCTGCCCGGCGGACTGGAGTGGCATCGTTCTTGATGGCCAATGTATTGAGACAACTATGACCCGTCGCAGATTCTTTGCGCCTGTAAGCGCGTTCGATTCAGACTTCGCCAATGTCAGTCTCGCGCAGGATGAGGCGCGGCACCTTCGTGAGGTGTTGCGTCTGAAGGCTGGTGACGAGGTTTATGTCTTTGATGGCAAAGGAAAAGAGTTTCACTGTCGCATCGAGGAAAGCCGCCGCGACACTGCCCAACTGAAAGTCATCGCCGAAATCGCTCCGGCTCGTCCGGAATCACCTTTGGCATTAACCCTTGCCGTGGCCTTGCTGAAAGGCGAGAAATTCGATCTGGTCGTTCAGAAGGCAACCGAATTGGGTGTGGTCCGTGTGGTGCCAGTCGTGACGAAGCTAGCAGACATTCGCCTGCGTGATGAATCGGATGCAGCCAAACGCGTCGCACGATGGCAAAGAATCGCACTCGAGGCCGCGAAACAATCGGGACGCGCGGTTGTTCCGGACGTAGGTGCGCCCGTTTCGTTCGCAACCCTGATTCATCAAGCCGGGAATGAGCCGCGAGCCAGCCGACTAATGTTTTCGGAGCGTGATGGACAGTCGTTGAAGGATGCAATGTCGCGGTTGACAAGCAAACCACCTGATTTGACAGCCCTGGTTGGTTCGGAGGGCGGTTGGGTAGATGAAGAGCTTGAGACTGCGCGACAAGCCGGCTGGACCATCGTTACGCTCGCGGGACGCACGTTACGGGCAGAGACGGCCGCCATTGCAGTTGCCGTGCTGCTTCAACATCTCGCCGGCGATCTGGTTTGAGGTTGAAGAACGAATCAGTCGCAGATTTAACGAGCAAACTGTTAGTTTGCGGCACGTTGGGAAAGGTCATCAATGTTTGGGCGGGTTAGGTGATTGGGAAGAGAGCAAGCTAACAGTTTGCTCTACTTAAGATGAGCCGCAACAAATACATTCTCTACATCGCATCGGTGCTGGTGATCGTGCTTATCGTAGCTTTCGCAAGTCAGGTTAGAAAACTGCAAAAACAGTTGCCCGCATCAGTTCGCATCATCCCTTCCGAGTCGAAATCGCGTAAAGACGTCGCCCAAGCCGGAATTGAAGAGAACTTAACGGGAACCCGGGCGGAGATCTTAGTCAAATTTCGCTCGGGCATTTCCGTCGGCGACATTAATCAAATCACTTCTCGCTTCAACGATCAGCTACAAGATGAAATCGAAGCGGTTCCGGGTCTGACCGCCATTGACGATCGTGACGATGCAGCTGGAGGTGAAGTCGCAGATCAATATCGCTTATTGCCGGAGGTTGAATACGCGGAACCTAATTATGAAATAGCCATCGATCAGAACGAAAAAAACGGGAAACTGAAGCGCGCTGAGGAGTTGAGACAAGCGGAGCAATGGGCGTTTACGCACATCGGGGTTCCGGAAGCGTGGGCCACGACAAAAGGAAGCAGCGGGATTGTCGTGGGCGTGCTGGATAGCGGCGTGGAGTACACACACATAGACCTCGTCAATAATATCTGGTCGCGACCCCCGGAGATGATGCCCTATCACGACCAGGAACTCGGCACCATTGATGACGTTCATGGGTACAACGCCGTCGCAAACGATGGCGATCCATCTGACGAAAATGGGCACGGAACCGCAGCGGCAGGAATTGTCGGCGCCCACTGTGGAAATGGACCGCGCATTTGCGGCGTAAGTCCGCAGGTCGCAATCATGCCTCTGAAATTTATTAATGCCGGCGGCTTTGGTTACGTTGGAGACGCGGTGGAGGCAGTCAATTATGCAATTAATAGAAGACGCGCGGGCGTAAATCTTCGCGTGATCAATGTGAGTTGGGATTTAGCAGAACCATCGCGAGCGTTGGCAGATGTAATTCGCGCAGGTTACCAAGTGGGAATACTATTTGTCGTTTCAAGCGGGAGCACAGGCACCAATAACGATAGGAGTCCGCGCCATCCTGCAAGCTACGATATTGGAAATATTATTAGCGTCGCGGCCACAAACAGGAGCGATGCGCTGGCTCAGTTTTCAAACTATGGCGTGAAGAGTGTGCACATTGCTGCTCCCGGAGAAGACCTGCTAACGACCGCGCTCGGAAACGAATATCAACTGCGCTCGGACACAGCCTTGGCGGCGGCAATTGTTAGCGGAGTTGCAGCGCTCGCGTTGTCGGCACATCCGGACGCTTCGTTGGATCAACTGCGTTCGTTGTTGCTTGAATCGGTCGATATGCTTCCGGCCTTGCGCGGTAAAGTGTCGACAGGCGGGCGAATTAACGCGATCAAAGCCGTCGCCAGCACACAAATTCGGAACCGGAAGCAGTAGCGACCGGGTTCGGATTCCACTTCACCAGACTGTAAGCCTGCCTTTTCCGGTCGCTTCTGCTCGCGGTTCTCTATTTATCCCCCGATGCGTCGCAGCCGACCATAGCCCAACTTGCGCCGAGGGCGGTGAATGCCTGATAATCGGTTCGATGATTGTCCTGCTATATATCAAGCCCGGCCCTGATCTTTTAAGGAGAACATAAAGAGTGAAAGCGGAATTACAGCAATTAGTCGCTCTACAAAACCTGGATTCAAGCATAAGAAAACTACAAGCAGAATTAGAAGCGATACCCCAAAGGCGCGCCGAGATCGAGATAGAATTCGACAGGCGCGCCTTTGAAATTCGCAGTCTCGAAAATGTTCGCGACGAAGCCAGACACGCGCGCACGCGTTTGGAAACGGAAGTTGGCGAACAACGCACGCGGGTCGAACGTGCCGAACGCAACCTGATGTCGTCGAAGAAACAGGACGAGTACACCGCCGCGATTCGTGAGGCTGATGCGGCAAGAAAGCAGATTACGGCTCTCGAAACGCAAATACTCGAGCAGATGGAAGCCTTTGATAAGGCCGAAGCTTCGCTCGTCGAACGCGCTGACGAAGTCGCGTCGTTAAACTCGGATCGTGATGCAAGGTTAAAGGAGTTCGATGAAGAAACTCGTCAGCAGGCTGAGAGGCTCGGCGCCAACCGCACGGAACGGGAGCGTCTAGTGGCTGCTTTGCCGAAACCTATGGGTGCGCTCTATGTTCGCATCAGCGCTCGCATTCGCGATGGAGTTGCCGTCGCGGAAGCGCGCAACGGCGCCTGCATGGCCTGCTTCATGGCTTTGCGTCCACAAGCCATGGCCCAGGTGAGACGCGGTGACGAAGTAGTGACCTGCGAGAACTGTAACCGCATTCTTTATTACGCGCCGTCCGAGTCACCTGCGACCGCTCAGGCTTCGGCTCAGCCAAAGATGGCGCACACTTAAACAGCTCTCATTAGACGCTTACCTGTCGATCGACTGTTCGCTACTCGAGCGATCCTATCCAAACATCTATGAAGGTTCTAGTAACCGGAGGCGCCGGCTACATTGGCAGCGTAGTTAGTGAAGAGCTCTTGAAAGACGGTCATGACGTGATCGTTTATGACAGTCTCCACAAAGGTCATCGGGAGGCTGTCGTCAAGGGCGCTGATTTTGTGCACGCCGATTTGGCTGATGCCGAACGGTTGCGAGAAACACTTACCGCCAACCGGGTCGAAGCTGTTGTGCACATGGCCGCGGATTCCCTGGTTGGTGAATCTTGCGAGAATCCGGCCAAATACTATCAAAACAATATTGTAAATGGACTGACGCTGCTCGATGCCATGCGCGCGTCTAACGTGCTGCGAATTGTTTTTTCATCAACTGCAGCCACCTACGGCCAGCCGGAAAGACTGCCCATAGACGAAACTGCTCCCAACGAGCCCACCAATCCCTACGGTGAATCGAAGCTTGCTTTTGAGCATGCCATGCGTTGGTACGCTGAAGCTTACGATCTCCGTTTCGCATCGTTGCGGTATTTCAACGCTGCCGGTGCCAGTGAAAGCTGTGGCGAGGACCACTCGCCCGAATCGCACATCATTCCGATCGCACTGCAGGTAGCCGCCGGCACACGCGAGTTTGTCGAAGTCTATGGCGAAGACTACCCGACGCCTGACGGCACCTGCCTGCGCGACTACATTCACGTGATTGACCTGGCGCGCGCGCACATTCTGGCTTTGAAAGCACTCGAGAACAGCGGCGGCGGTCGTATTTACAACCTGGGCTGCGGCGGTGATGGCTATAGCGTGAACCAGGTGTTGGAAACAGCACGTGAAGTCACGGGGAAAAGTATTCCCGCGCGCGTTGGCCCAAGGCGCGCCGGAGACCCGGCGGTTTTGATTGCCAGTTCCGAGAAGATTAAGCGCGAGCTGGGTTGGAATCCCCAGTTCCAGGATTTACGCGTGATCATCGAATCGGCCTGGCGCTGGCTGCAAAAACATCCCAAAGGTTACAGCGCCTGATGTCTCTGCAGGAGCAGAGTTGCCGAGCCCAATACACCAATCACCGGCACGACAAAATTTCCATTCGCGTAGTTATCTTCAATAGCTCGACATACCGACACGCTTCCTCTGGCAAAACTCTAATCGCTCAAGCATGACACCATGGTTTTGCAAATCAAATACTTTTTGGATAACTTTACGACAGAATCCCCCACTGCTTAGATAGGCACTTTGTACTTGCGCGAGCAGACAAATCAGCTTTCTAAATCACGGCCACTAGCATCTATCCATGGCAAAGCCAAAACAAGTCTTGTCCAAACAGTCACCCGTAAAACGTACGCCCGCAAAAAAAGGTGCTTCGATTTCCGTAGATGAGTTTCTGAAACTGAAACAACCGAAAGGCAACCTGATAATCGACGTCGAAGGCCAACCGGTACCTTTGACCAGTCTTGAACGCATCTACTGGCCGGAGGAGAAGCTTACAAAGTTTGATCTGCTCTGCTATTACCTCCAAGTCAGTGAACACATTCTGCCGTTTCTGAAAAATCGGCCGGCCATCCTGCAGCGATGGCCCAGGGGCGTCAACGCGCCCATGTTTTTTCAACAGGACCTGGAGAGTGCGCCGGCGTTCATCAAGACTACGAGATTGGTGAATCGGGAAGGGCGCGAACTCGACTACGCGGTTTATACCAGCACCGCCTCGCTGCTCTATTTCGTGAACCTCGGAACGATTGAACAGCATCCGTGGCATTCGACTGTAGCAAAACTCGACAACCCCGATTGGATCGCCATCGATCTAGATCCGAAACAGGCGCCGTGGGAAAACGTGCTGCAAGTTGCGTTGCTTACAAAAGCGGTTTGCGACGAAGTGGGACTGACTGCTTTCCCGAAGACGTCAGGGTCGTCCGGTATACATATTTATTTGCCACTGAAACCAACGAACGAGTATGACGCTGTCGCTGAGTTTTCGCGGCTGCTGGCCTCAGAGGTGGCCGGACGGGCGCCGAAGATCGCGACGGTCGAGCGAACCATCGCGAAGCGCAAGCGAGAACAAGTCTACGTGGATTGGATGCAGAACGCGCGAGGAAAAAGTCTGGCGTCAGTTTTCACAGCCAGGGCAAAACCAAAGGCGACAATCTCGATGCCGTTGAGCTGGAAACAAATTGAAAAGGGCGTGAAGATTTCCGACTTTACAGTCAAAAATGTTCCCGCCCTGCTCGAGAAAAACGGCGATGCCTGGTCTGACTTTTTTGGTAAGCGGCAAAAGCTGAAGCTTTGAAGTAAAGCAAACTCTTAGTTTGCGTCGCCGGGTCCAGAAAGGGTCACGACGCAATCTAACAGATTGCTCTACACGGTTATGGCTTGATCTTCACGCCCGCTGAGAAACGCAATCCATCTTCTCGTTGGTGGCTGAAGAAAACGGGCAGGTAGTCGACCTGCGCCGCGCGGATGTCAACATGATTGCCCGCTCGGATGTCTAAGCCTCCGCCCAGCGCCATGGCAAACGCTGTCTCGTTAGTGTCTGGGCAAGTAAAGTCATTATCCCGAAAATCAGCGTGGTATCGCGCAACTCCAAAGAGAGCATGCGCAAAAGGAATGACCGGCGAGGAGTTGCGCCAATTGAATCTTGGTCCTCCCAGAAGCAAGTAACGGCTGACACGTGCGTTGAAACGCCGACCACTCAAGCTGTCAACAAACTCGGTATTGGCGAAAGTGGCTGAGAAATTAGCCACCAACCCAACGTTGCGATGCACGTTAGCCACCAGTTCCGTCGTGACACCGTTATAGGGAATACGTTCGGAAACAAAGTCGACGCGCTGTGTGGAGCCATTCGGATTGATGGCCCGCCCATTGATGTCCAATCGGTCGGCACCGTTGTTGGCCCGCTCGTGAGCGTAGCCGATGAAAAACTCCCAATTGGAATAATCGCTTTGGGCAAAACCCGCTGGGGCGCAGACGAGTAGAATCGCGAACAGCAGCAGCAGCTTACGCATGGGCGGTAGTCCTCCTTGATGATTTCCCATCAACACTAAGAAAATGTGGTGATAAGAAAAATAGGAATCCGCACGTGTTTCCGATTTTTCCTGTTGATTACCCGTTTATTGAAAGGGGGCACTCTTTTATCATGGACCGGGACACCCACGCAACAACAAAA
>DASZDU010000289.1:0-2012 GCA_035941655.1 Pyrinomonadaceae bacterium
AGCGCTTCCGCACATCAGGCGGCGAAGCCGCGGCGCACCACTTTTTAGCCAAAGAGCAAAGAAGCTTACCCGCTCTTGTAGCTTTGCAGATCATTCTGTAAACAGTTCATCACGGGACATGGTGGAATTGGCCATCGTAACTTTAGAAGTAGGAATAAGTTACCTCGAAAAAAGCGCCAGTTTGGTTCGCAGATCATTACGTAAATCCCGCTGCTTTTCGAGCGGGATTTGCAGATCTTTCTGTAAACGCGACCATCTAATTCCGTGCCCTGACGATTACTTCGGCGCGGGATCTCCAAATTTCCTAGCATTCTAAATCAATCACAGATCCTCAGCCTCCGTTTACATGATGATCTGAAAACGGTTTACAGAATGATCTGCAAAGCTACAGCTCCCGAAAAAAATCTGGAAAAAGTCTTGACAGCCCGCAAATACGGGCGTAGGATGCGCCGGTGGAGTTAAGTGGAGTGAGGTGGCCTACAAGAGACTCGGCGAACACAAAAGTCACGCGAATCGCAGAGCCGTCTCTTTCAGTCCTTATCATCAGCCCCGATGCTGCGAGGCAACTACACAGCCCGAATCGATTCCAAGGGCCGGCTCAAAGTGCCGACTCTCTTTCGTCGTTACGTGGAAGAGAAGTACGGCGCGGCGCTGTATCTTACCAGCTTAACGGGCGATTGTGTGCGGGTTTATCCGATGCCGGAGTGGGAAGCGATTGAGCAACGCTTAGCCCTGTTGCCTTCGATGGATCCGGCGCGGCGCAAGTTCCTTGACAGAACGAATTACTTCGGCCAGCAGTCAACGATGGACACGCAGGGACGCGTCCTGATCCACCCGCTGCTGAGAAAGAGCGCCGGCGTCGTCGGCGATGTCGCGGTGCTCGGCTATTTGACGTACCTGGAAGTTTGGGAGCTCGACAAGTTTCAGCAACGGCTGCTCTCGGATCCTTATACCGAAGAAGACGAAGCGGCGATTGCCGGGCTGGGGATTTGAAAACCTATGTGGCACAGACTGCAGTCTGTGTTAGCGAACGAAGAATTAACTCAGAGCAACAGACCAAAGTCTGTGCTACCTGTTAGTTCTTTGAACGAGATCACGGGGCGGTGGTAATGGTGGAGCCTTTGGGGGGCAGGGGCACGCCGAACCATCGCCCTGTGCTACTTCGAGAGACGATCGAGTCACTCGCAGCAGAGCGCGGCGGATTATTTGTTGATTGCACGGTAGGCCTGGGCGGGCATAGCGAAGCAATTCTGCAAGCTTCTTCTGACGCGCACGTGCTGGGAATCGATCGCGACGAAGAAGCGCTCGAGATGGCGAGAAAGCGACTGGCGCAATTCGGTGGGCGCTTTCAGGCCTTCAAGGCCGACTTTCGTGAACTTACGCGGGTCCTCGCGACAGCGAAGGTCGGTCAGGCACGTGGCATTCTCGCAGACCTCGGCGTCTCTTCATGGCAACTGGATTCACCCTCGCGTGGATTCAGTTTCCGGCACGACGCGCCGCTCGACATGCGTATGGATGTGACGAGTGGCGAAACTGCAGCAGAGCTGCTCGGTCGTCTTTCAGAAGTAGAAATTGCACGGATAATTTTTGAGTACGGCGAGGAGCGTCACTCACGACGCATCGCCAGGCGGATCATTGAACACCGAGAACGCGGTCAACCGGTAGCTACAACTCGAGACCTCGCCGGGTTGGTTGAACGCGCGATCGGACGGGGAAAACAACGGAGGATCCACCCTGCCACGCGCACGTTTCAAGCGTTGCGCATAGCAGTCAATCGCGAGCTGGAACACCTCGATCAGTTCACAGCCGATGCGATTGATCTTTTAGAGCCCGACGGCCGTCTCGCAGTCATCAGTTTTCACTCGCTTGAAGATCGCATTATCAAGCGAACGCTGTTGAAGTTGTCCGGCCGTTGCCAGTGTCCGCCGCGCACACCGCAATGCATCTGCGGGGCACGGAAAGCAATCGAGATTTTGACCCGACGGCCAATTACCCCGAGTGAAAGTGAAAGT
>DASZDU010000290.1:0-26881 GCA_035941655.1 Pyrinomonadaceae bacterium
CGCCTTCGCGTCGCGACGACCTTGCGAGCCTCGGCTTACGAGCCTTGCTGGCCGCTACCTTGGCGACGCTGATGACTGGATGTGTGGCGGGCATATTCAGCGGCGGCGAAGGAGTATTGCTCTTTAGAACAGGCTGAGTTGAACGCCCGCGAGCGAGCAAACAAATATCAGCGCGTTAACGCAGCCTGTCCAACCAACTGAGGCAGGTTCGTTGGACCAAAGGAAACGTTGTACTCAGCGTCAAACAGCAGACGATCGCCGTCAAACTTGAACGTCAAGGCCGAATAATACGGCGTTTGGTAAAGAACAAGCTTCACGTTGAATACATCGTTCGCTGACCACGCACCGCTGGCCGCCACAAGTGGCTGCGCCGGCACGGTCAGAAACTTATCAATTCCGTTGGCGAAGCCGTTCGGAGTTTTGCGCCATGATCCGATTCCGATAGGTGTGCGGATTTCTCCAGCGGCCGTGCGAACGATCAGCACCGGGGAGGATGAGTTGAAGTCGAACGACACCGCCTGGATGCCGCGATCGTTTTCAGGAAACGCGAACCACTTTCCTGAAACGCTCGAGGCCAGCGGTGTAGTCGACTGCCCTGTTGGGAGTTTGACCAACAAGCCGGCAAGTTTCGCTTCAAGCTTTTGCCGTGCGACGTAGTTGTCGGGAAGACGATTTGGCTTCATTGCCGGTAGAAGCTTGTCCCAGACAAGATTCATTACGCTTTGCATATCGCGAACGCCGCTGGTGATTACCACTACAGCGTCGAACTCGGGGATGATCAGGCAATACTGACCGAAAGCTCCGTCGCCCCTATAAGTGTTATGCCGTGAACGCCAGAATTGGTAACCATACCCCTGATCCCAATCACTTTTTGGCGATGAGCCATTTGATGTCTGCCTTGCAGTTGCCTCTTCGATCCACTCCGACGGGACTAGTTGTCTGCCTTTCCACTTTCCTTTCTGCAGGTACAATTGTCCGAAGCGTGCGATGTCTTCTGTGCGCAGCGATAGACCATAAGCGCCCGCCGAAATTCCCTGTGGACTGTTGACCCAGCTTGGATTGTCGATCCCAAGTGGCTCAAACAATCGAGGCTTGAGATAGCCCAACACAGTCATCCCTGTCACTTTCTGCACAATCGCGGAGAGCATATAGGTAGCCGGCGAGTTGTAGAGGAAATGGGTGCCTGGTTTGAAGGGAACCGGATGAGCCAGAAACGTCCTGGTCCAGGGTAAGTCCTGGGTAAGAATTGGTGCTTCAGTCTGATTGCCCGTGGCCATGCGTAAGAGGTCGCGCACCCGCATCGCCTTCAAGTTTGGCGAAGGCTCAGCGGGGGCCTCATCAGGAAAAAACTTGAGCACCTCATCATCAAGGCTCATCTTTCTTTCTGCTATAGCCAGCCCCACGGCAGTAGACGTAAAACTCTTACTTAGCGAATAGAGAATATGCGGGGTCGCAGCATGGTATGGGCTCCACCAACCTTCGGCGACGACAGACCCGTGCCGAATCAGCATGAAACTGTTCATCGTGTCGATTTGCCGGTCGGCAGTATCGATGAAGTCCAGAATAGCGGCGGATGAAATGCCCTGCCGTTCTGGCGTACTACGGGGTAAGGAATGAGACTTGTCGACTGCGGCAGCATGTCGACTGGTGGAACGCGACCGCGACTGTTGTGCCAGCGAAGTCGAGACCGGCGAAGAGTAGAAAACAAGGAGAACACAGAGAAGAAACGGACGCATGCGTTTACATTTCTCGTTTGGAATGAGTCGAGCTGATGCCAACCGATGCCGAAATCCAGTTGAAAACCTGTTGAGTATGCCATCACTACTGGCCAAAAGTCGTCCACTTGTGCCTGGTCTGTTTTCTGCTTAAGCCCGCAGGCTCGCAGGTTCGCAACGCTTGCTCTGGACCGTGTCCAGCAAATTCATTGAGATTCTTGTTTGCTTGCGCCAGCGATTGTCTTAGTATGCCCGCTCAATGTATTCCGGAGGCCCTAATGACTTCGAAAAAAGTTCACGGCAGGAAACGAAATACGCTGCCGAAGTTGCCGCAGATTGACCAGATCGTTATCAACTATCTGGATAAACTGTATGCTCCTCTGAAGGATCGCGAGCGCGTCCCCGGCGTTGCTGTGGCGGTCAGGTGGAACAAGAAAATCGTCCACCTAAACTGTTACGGGTATGCGAACCTTGAAACCGGAGCAAAAATAACCCCGAACACGGTTTTTGATCTGGGTTCATTGTCCAAGCAATTTACCGCCGCCGCAGCTTATAACCTGATCATCCGCAATGAACTCGATCTAAACGATCGTCTTTCGAAGTTCTTCAAAGACCTTCCATCCTGGGCCGAAGCCATAACCGTCGAGGATTTGCTCCACCACACATCCGCACTCCCGGAATATGTCAAGATCTATGAGAAATTAAGGCCGCGTGAAAAAGGTTGGTACGACAAGGCGCTCAAAAAGGCCGACGATTGGTATCCAACGATGCCGAATAGAAAGAAGAAAGAAATTTCCAACAAGAACGTGCTGCAATGGCTAGCGACAAAGAAACGACTGCCCGCTCCGGATGTCGAATATGGATATTCAAATACAGGTTATGTCGTACTCGCAGAATTGGTGGAAAGAGTTGCTAATGAGCCCTTCGCAAAGTACCTCATGGAAAAGGTGATTTTTGGCATTGATGAGGACATGAGAAACACCTATGTATTTGATGAAGTCTATGGTTTCGCTCCTTTCGATCCGCAAACAGCGAATCATGCAAGGTGCTACAACCGCGTGAAAGATCGCTTTGTCCCGGTTGGTTATACTCCGCTCAATTTCATCGTTGGGGATGGGAACGTTCACTCGACAATCACAAATCTGGCAAGGTGGGAGCGATTCCACCACACGCTGGATTACAACCTGCCGGCTCGAGAACTCTTGTGGTCGCCGGTGCTGATCAAGAATCGCAAGCGGGTGAACTATGGCGCCGGCTGGCGTCTCCTTTGCGATAAGTATGAGGAACAGGTCAAAGTGCAGGGCAAGCTGGTTACCAGAAAACATGAATATCGTGCTGAATACCATCGCGGCGAATGGTTAGGCTGGCGCAGCTTTATCGGCCGCGCCTCAAAGTGGGTTGTTCCGGAAGGGGGTAAAAGTATTGATGCAAGGAGAGCGGAGAGTCTGGGGATTATCGTATTAAGTAACGCGGACTTTGGTGAGAAACAGTTCACCACCTGTCGTATCGCCCAGGAAATCTCCAAGTTGTATTTGGGCAAATGGAAAAAAGAAAACATCCTCAATAGATTCAGTTGTGATTTGTAAGTAATGGCGAACATCAAACGTATCGGTGTCTCGTCATAAAACCGGACCAACTCTCGCGAGAGTGAGCTTTTACGCAACAAGTATCCAACTCATTCGTTATCAGAACCGGGAGCGGTAGCGACCGGCGCGAAGCTCGACTAGCGTTTGTTCTTCGAGAGCGAAATTCAGTAATTTCAAGTTGATTTCAAGGCCGGTCGCTACCGCTCCCGGTTCTGATAACAGCTACTCTGATTCGTGGTGCAAAGCCACCGGAGTAAACGCGAATGAGCCCATCTCATCGTGCCCATCGTTCTAACATCGATTTGACTTCCTGACGGATCAAGCGCTCACCGCGCCAGGCGTAAGTGCGTAAGCCGTCGATCGCTGTCCAAGTCGTGTGGCAACGTGTGCGAATATTTTCTTCAGCGGGATCACCCCAACTACCATCCTCGTTTTGCTCCGCCAGCAAGTATCCAGTGCCGCGCATTATCAGCGGATGACTGGCGCGTAAACCGAAAGCTTTCAGCGAATCAAGCAACTCGCCCAGCACCTCCGGATCTTTTCGCCCACAGGCAGTGGCCACGTTCGCCTGCAAAAATGCAAACTCCCGCGGCAAGCAACCTGGCGATAGCCGATAGGTACTGTAATCGTTCAGGGTGTAAACAATGTGTGTAACCGCGTAAATAGCGTCACGCAAGAGTTCAACGTTTTCGCCGGCACCAACCGGGTAAGGTCGCATCGCAGGTAGCCACTTAAGGACATCGAGATAGGAAGCTCCGAAGAATACGCCGCATCGCTCGCTGATGTAGGTGCTGGCGAGGGCTCGCATCCAAACTCTATAACGGCTCTGGAATTCTAAACGCCTCCGGCATTGCTTGCAGAAGGTTCGTCCACGCTGATTCTTTAAGCCACAGTCGCACGGGTAAGGCAGATCATTCGCGGGCGGCTCGCTGTCAGGGTTGAAGCCCAGTAAGTCTTGCACTGTAAGCCGTTTGGCGGCAGTGCGTATTTGCTCAGTGAGTGGAACATCGCGAACGCCGAGGCGGCTTAGCGCGTAGCGGACTAAGACAAAATCGAGAACCAGATCCGGGCCGGCATCGAGTGGAACAATTGGATGCCGGCGGCTCCAGCGTTGGGCGAGGTTGTGCGCCCGTGATCTTGCCAGTTGCCGGAGGTTCGCATCACGCGAAGTAGCGCCTATCAGTGCGAAACAACAGATCAACAGGCTGCCATAGCTATCGAAGCCTTCCGGTTTGCCGGCGCTACGATAGATGAAATCCAGCCCTCGTTTTATCGCTGTCTCTCTGTTTGCGATTGGCTCGGACGCTTTCGTCATTGGTAAAGTTCGAGTGGCCGAGGAATATAGTAGTGCAGAGTGTTGCTTAAATGGAGATGGTTCGCAGGCAATGAGGTCAGTACCACCTCGCGTTAGAGGGTGTTCTGCTCCAGAGCAAGGTCGCTGAGCAAAACGAGATCCGATCGTACTGGGCCTCATCGCCTCGCAGTAACTCGCCACGCAATCGGCTCTTCTCTTTAAGCCGAACCTAACGCGAGCACTATCTGATGTTAAAGTTATTGACACCCGAAAGAAAACTTATATAGTGCTCTCAGTTTAAGACTGGTCGGAGGCCGGTATTGTTCAGTATTTGGACCAACTCTAGTCGCTCAGAAAGGAAAAACTAAAATGACAATTAAAGGCGGAGAGCCCAAGAAGAAAACCAAAAAGAAAGCTGCGAAAAAGAAAGCCGCTAAAAAGCCGGCTGCCAAAAAGAAATAGCCCAGCCTGAACTCCAGGCAATTCCCCTATTCAAGACCGCGAAGGTGATCAGTCCACTGTTCATTTTCGCGGTCTTTGATTTGTTCCTGTGCGCGTGTCGCCGCGAGTATGTAGTGATGTTCACTGCGACAGTCCGATCTTCTGTAAAAGCTCAACTACGCGCGGGTCTTTGCGCAACTCATCGAGCCGGGGATCCATCTTGAGTTCCGCGGCACCCATATAATGGTTTTCGGCAGCCTTTTGTAAGATCGCAACTGCCAGCTCTTTCTCACCAAGCAGCGCATACAGGTAAGCAGCTTCCTTTGGCAGATACACATTTTGCTTTCCCGGTTGATTCAACTCATTTGATATCTTCAGCGCTTCAGCTTTTTTCCCCACAAGTGCGTATGCCTGGCCGAGTCCATAGGTGATCTCAACATCTTCGGGGGCTACTGCTTGAGCCTTTTCGAGTTCGGCGACCGCCTCCGCGTATTTTTCTTGTAATTCATAGATTTGGGCAATGTAAGTAAACATTGCACCAAAGTGCGGCTCGATCTCCAGAGTCTTCCGGCATTGCTGCAGTGCCTTGTCATAGTCACGCGCATAAAGGAGTATCACGGCGAAATCTTTATTGATGCCAAGCGAAAGCGGATCCAGTTGTTGCGCCGTTTTGATTTCCTGGAGTGCCTGTTCCAGCCTGCCCTGCAACATCAATTGTGCTGCATACCAATGGTGGGCAGTCGCATACTTTGGATTTAACTCAATTGCCCTGCGATACTCATTCTCCGCCCCTTGCCAATCCCAATCCGTAACGGCTTTGATAGACGCCAGCGAAGTGTGCGCTTCCGCGAGACCATCGTCATATTTGAGTGCCAGCGTCACGGCGCCCTTCGCCAAAGCGTAGCCTTCTTTTGGCGCCAGGAAGCCGTAGTCGCTTCGTAGCGTGTAGCAATCAGCCAGTCCGGTATACGCCAACGCGTAGGTTGGATCTTTAACAATCGCTTCTTGAAAAAAACTAGTCGCCTGTCTGAAGCCTTCATCGGTGCGCTTGTTCCAATGATAGCGTCCCTTCAAATAGGCCTCGTACGCCTCGCCGCTTTCAGTGTCGGTCTTAGCCAGTTGTGTCTGATCCGCCCCGGTCAGATTCAGGCGGAGTTTTTCGGAAACGTTTCTGGCGATTTCTTTTTGGACAGTCTGGATGTCGGCGGTTTTTCGCTGATAAGTGTCGCCCCAAATCGATCGGTTCCCCGGTACGTCCATCAGCTCAACATCGATCGTTAGTTCATCGCCCGCTTGTTTGATCTTTCCAGTCAGCACGGAGCGCACCTTCAATTCACGTCCTATTGCCTGAACGTCGAGATCCTTCCCTTTGTAGCGAAAGACCGAACTACGCGCGATAACTTTCAAGTTGGCCAATTGGGATAGGTTGTTAATGATGCTCTCAGTCATGCCGTCGCTTAGATATTCGCGATCGGGATTAGCCATCAGTTGCGGGTCGCTCGAAGCATAGGTGAACGGCAAGATCGCTAAGGAGTCTGTGTGATCTGTTCCCAGCCAACGGGTAACTGCAACTGCTAACAGAATAAGTGCAAGCGCCGACGCGAGGACCACCCATTTATGCCGCCAGACTTTGCTGAGACTGCGGTCGGCCCGGGTCGCCTTAAGCCTGATCGCTGAAGTCTCTTTGGTCCGTGGTGCCTGCGACTGAGTGTCGTCCACCACCACATGTGCCGGCAGTTGTCTTAAGTCCGTGAGGAAGTCCTCGGCACTTTGATATCTCGCCGCTTTGTCTTTACTGAGCATTTTGCTCAAAAGAGCCTGTAACTCTTCGGAGACTTGCGCTTGAAAGTGCTCCGTCGGAATGGGTTCCGCCAGCAATATCCGGGACATGGTGACGGCATCGCTCTTGTCCTTGAAAGGGTGCTTTCCGGCCAACATTTCATATAAGGTCACGCCGAGGCTGAAGATATCGCTGGAGGCATCGAGTGGTTCGCCCTTCACCTGCTCCGGCGACATGTAGGGCATCGTACCGACAACAAGGCCGGGCTTACTCAACAACTGGGCTGTCAGCGCCTCGTGGTCCACCGTATCGCTTGAGCGTATTTGTTTAGCCAGCCCAAAATCCAGAATTTTCAGCTGGCCACGCGAAGTGATGATCATGTTCTGCGGTTTGATGTCGCGGTGAACAACGCCGTGTGCGTGAGCTTCAGCCAGTCCTTCCGCAGCCTGCTCGACCAGAGCCAACGAGTTTCTTACTCCCAGCGGCTGGCGCTCCATCTTTTCGGCGAGCATTTCACCTTCGATGTATTGCATCACGATGAAGGTGAACGACTCTGCTTCGTTGACGTCGTAGATGGCGCAGATGTTGGGATGGTCGAGCTTGGCGGCAGCTTGTGCTTCTCTGACTAGTCGCTTCTTGAGGTGTTCTTCCTCGAGCCAGTCTGGGCGCAGGACTTTGATTGCGACCTTGCGATCGAGCTTCGTATCGAGGGCGAGATAGACTTCACCCATGCCGCCTGCGCCTAGCTTCTTGATTATCCGATAGTGCGCGATGGATTCAGCAATCATTGAGTCTATTCTGTAAACGTCGGAACGACTGCTGGGACAGAATCCAGCCTGGAACTGGATTCAGAAATGGCGCCGCTGGCAGATTCGAAATACTGACCCCGTCGCCTGTGAAGCGACTGCTCTGAGCGTGGTTCGTGCTGCTAACTATGAAGGCATTGGTAAGGTGCGCGGAGTTTTCGACCCCAGACCCCCACCGTGTCAATTCTTCAACCTACCAGAGACTCCTACTGAATAACATATAAGCCATTACCTCGCAACGGCTTCACTTGCTTTGCCGCCGTCAATGTCGCTTCGTCTTATCCCATGGTAATCCGTACGCTATCGAGTGGTTAAGTCACAAAGCGCGGCGCACGTCATTCAGCGTTTAGTTGAGGGTAGATGCTGTTTCGGCACTCCTAAACCCAGAATTTATGAAGCGGCGAAAAGTGCGGAAGACTGGGTGGATAAATTCTGAGTTTCTGTGTTATAGGGAACCTCGAAACCTGGAATTTGATCTCTTTTTAATATTGTCGCATGTGAGACAAATGTGCTGACGCAAATTCTCTTTTTTTATATGTGCTTTCGTTAAGCGTTACAGCTGCGGTTCCGCCATTGCCACTTCGCGAGGCTGCGCAATTTCTCTCGATAATCGCGGATGAAACTAACGAACAAACATCGTGAGCGGATGCCTCCCGCGTAAATTCCGCTTGAGTCGTGCGGTTGCGAGCGTTATGCTTTCACATCAGCTGGCATCTCAGAACGGCAATCTAAACGTAACATCTAACCTGCGGTGCGGTGTTATAGTTCTTCAATTAAGGAAACTTCCTTTCTCCCCGATGCGCAGCGGGAAGGGTGGCGTGCTACGGCTCCTTTAGCGCCACTTCAAACTCACAACGCGTTTATAAAAGAATCGAGGACGAGAGTAATGAGTGCTCCGGCAGTGGCAAAATCCGAGGAACCGATCCGGCGGACGAACGCTCCAAAAGATAATTGGCTGGGATTCATCGGCGATGTGACGAAATTTACCGGAGAAGTGCGTTTTAAATCGATGCTGCGCATTGATGGGCACTTCTCGGGGCGGGTTACTTCCTTAGACGGCACACTTATCGTCAGTGACGGCGCCCAGCTTAGCGAGGCGGTAATCGAAGTTGCGGTCGCGAAAATAAACGGAGCCGTTGAAGGTAACATTCGTGCCAGCAAAGAGCTGGTGATTGGGCGCACCGCAGTCGTGACAGGAGTCGTAGTGACGCCGGCATTATCTGTCGAAGAAGGAGCGCTGCTCAATGCCACCTGCCGAAGGAGTTGATAACGCGGCCTTGCCACGCGAGTCTCTAGCTGTCTGGCACTCCGTCAATTCACCCGCTCGAGTGCTTCCGCTTGTTTCTGTTACGAATAGGTCTACTTCGATCATCTTGTTCAGTTCCGCCGGGGGAATAGTACCTTCTGAGTGCTAGGTTTGCTGCGGCTATATATAGGTGAAACCTGGAAACCCGGAACTTTCAAGCTTAGAAACCGCTTGAATCCTTACACAGTCTGGAATGGATCATGATGTCCGAACGAAACTAAGGACACGTGGCCGTGAGCGCCGGGCCATCGTCACGGGTAGTGACACAACTAACGACACAAAGGCGGCCACTAAGGGCCGCCCTAACTGCAAGCTATTGATTCTAATGGTAGGCGCGCGGGGATTTGAACCGCAGACCCCTACCGTGTCAATCCGGTTTCCGACGCCGCGTATAACGCGTAATGCGTTTTTACAGCGCGAAAATTAACTTGAGCGGCTAGAGAATTCAACTTACGCTGATTAATTTGCACAAAGGTCAGGCGCATTCCGGCAAAATTCCGGCAAATGCAAGAATCCTCTTCTCTATCGGACAATCCCGATCCTCTTTAGGGAAGCGTCTCGATGCACATCAGTGGCAAACCGAGCCTCACCTTGAGCTTGCGACATATGCCACAGTGACGTAAAACAACACAAATGCCAGAGCTATCCCCCGACACGAGCCTTTCCCACTATCGCATCGTCTCCAAGATTGGTGCCGGTAGCATGGGCGAAGTGTACCTCGCGCACGACACAAACCTTGATCGCAAAGTCGCGCTGAAAATTCTGCCTGCGGAACTGGCAGCGAATCGCGATCGGATGCAGCGGTTTGTGCGCGAGGCGAAATCCGCGGCCGCTCTGAATCATCCGAATATCGCTCACATCTATGAGATCGGCGAGAGCAACGGTGTGAACTTCATTGCGATGGAATTCATAGACGGGTACACCTTCCGTGATGTGATTCTAATCGTTACTGATCTCAGAAAGCTTCTGCGCTACCTGCAACATGTCGCCGAAGGTTTATCGAAGGCTCATGCTGCTGGCATCGTCCACCGGGATCTCAAACCAGACAACATCATGGTGACGCGCGATGGTCACGCAAAGATTCTGGACTTCGGCCTCGCGAAATTGATCGAGGCAGAAAAACTCTCAAGCACGTCAAGTGAAATCGACACCGCGATCATCCCGCTGCACTCGCAACCCGGCACAATGTTCGGCACTGTCGGTTACATGTCGCCGGAACAAGCGCAGGGAAGAACAAACGATATCGACCGACGTTCAGACATTTTTTCTTTCGGCTGCATTCTGTTCGAGGCAGTCACGGGTCACAAAGCTTTTGCGGGAGAAGACGCGGTCGATACCCTGAACAAGATCATTCGTGGGTCGCCGCCTCTGATCACAGACTTACGGCCCGATGCACCAATCCATCTACAAAGAATTGTGCGTCGATGTCTGGCGAAAGATCCGGAAGATCGCTATCAAACAACTAGAGACGTAGCCATCGAGTTGCGGGAACTGCGGCGCGAACTCGCGAACCATGTCGGAGTCGACATTACTGGAGCGTCCGCATCGATCGACGCGGCGCCTGCCGTCCACCTGAAGAGCCCGTCGCTGGAGAGCGGAGTTTCGAGTTCACTGCCGGCGCGCGCCTCCAGTGCAGAGTACTTTATCAGCCAGGTTAAGCTTAATAATCGCGGCGCCATCTTGACAATGGGACTACTGTTACTGACCACGGCGCTAATCTTGTTTTGGTACTTCAACCACCCTCCCGCTGCCGTTTTAGCGTTGGGACTGCTGGCACTAACCCTGGCGCTAATGTTGTTTTGGTACTTCGGACACGCTCGCGCTGTTCCACTCACTGATAAAGACACCATCGTGCTCGCTGATTTTCTCAACACCACCGGCGATGCAGTATTCGACGGCACGCTAAAGCTGGCCCTCGCGGTGCAATTGGGCCAGTCACCATTTCTGAACATCTTTGGTGACGATCGCCTCCGTGAGGCTTTGCGCTTTATGGACCGCTCGCCCGACGAACCAGTAACGCGAGACGTTGGCCGTGAGATCTGCCTGCGACAGGGACTGAAGGCATTGCTGGCCGGCTCAATTGCGGCATTGGGCAGTCACTACGTTATCACGCTCGAAGCGATTAACGCGCTGACTGGCGACGCGATCGCGCGCGAGCAGACTGAAGCTGAAAGCAAAGAGCAGGTGCTGAAGAAACTCGGCAAGGCAGCGACCAGGTTGCGCGAGAGAATGGGCGAATCGCTGGCTTCAATTCAGAAGTTTGACGCGCCGATTGAGCAAGCTACCACATCATCGCTCGACGCGCTCAAGGCTTATTCTATGGGACGTGAACTCACTCTTGGGAACAAAGATCGCGAAGCCATGCCGTTCTTAAAACGAGCAGTCGAGCTCGATCCTAATTTCGCCCAAGCCTATGACAGACTGGGAGGATCATACAGTAATACAGGGCAGCAGGAGCTGGCCATTGAAGCCTTCCAAAAGGCGTTTGATCTCCGAGAACGAGCCAGCGAGTATGAAAAGCTCAAGATCGCCGCAGACTACTACGCCTTCGCCACATTTGAAACTGACAAATCTTTAGAGGCGTACGAGTTGGTGGTGCGGACGTATCCGCGCGACTTCACTGCGTGGAACAATTTGGGTAACCGGTACAATTCGGTAGGTCAATTCGAGAAAGCAGCCGAAGCATGCCGCGAAAGTATTCGCCTTAACCCAAACTGGGTTATTCCGCGAAGTAACCTGGCGCTGGCATTCATCTTTCTCAATCGGTTCGATGAAGCCAAGCAGGTAATTCAGGAGGCGCTGGCGCAAAAACTCGAATCCACGCCAATGCATTCCCACCGCTATTCGATCGCCTTCGTGCAGGGCGATGCGGCGGCAATGAAGCAACAGATCGACTGGGCCCACGGACGACCCGATGAATACCTGGCCCAAGCATGGCAAGCCGAAGTGGCAGCCTTCTGCGGTCAGTTGCGAAAGGAGCGGGAATACAGCCAGCGCATAGTCGAACTTGCACTGCAGCACGAACGCAAAGAGGCCGCGGCCCAGTTCCTCGCCGGCCAGGCGGTGATGGAAGCGATCTTTGGCCATTGCAACCATGCCAGCAGCCTCGTCGGCAAAGCTTTTGACATTTGGCGCAGCCGTTCGACCGTTGCAATTGCTGCGCATGCTCTTTCCATTTGTGGCGACTGCGGTCAAGCGCAGCCGCTGATCGACGAATATTCCAGACTGTTTCCGAAAAATACTCTCTGGAACGCAGTGAGTGCTCCTTTGTGCCAAGCTCAGATCGCTCTTCATCGCGGCAGTCCGGCGCAAGCAATTGAGTTGTTGGAATCAGCGCATCGCTTCGAGTCGTCTGGCAATTTCGGGCCACAATACGTTCGAGGTCAGGCCTACTTAAGACTGAACAAAGGCGCGGCCGCGGCTGCTGA
This sequence comes from Pyrinomonadaceae bacterium, assembly GCA_035941655.1. GTDB lineage: Bacteria > Acidobacteriota > Blastocatellia > Pyrinomonadales > Pyrinomonadaceae > PSRF01. The sequence goes on from DASZDU010000290.1 coordinate 12,357, forward strand.
GTTTCAAAAGATTCTCAGTCATCGCGGCTGGTCGGTTCGCGGGGTTTTGTATCCTCTTGCACACGTCGGCCTCGCACGTGGAGCCGTGCTTCAAGGCGATTCTGCCAAAGCGCGCAAGGCTTATCGCGACTTTTTCGCGCTCTGGAAAGACGCCGACTCGGATAATCCTATTCTGATTGAAGCAAAGGAAGAATACGAGAAGCTGAACTTAGTATGAAACAATATCTGCAATGCCTTCAGGTCTAGTCCCTCGATGATCGCCGAGCGAGTCTCGCATTATCGCATCGATTTCAAAATCGACGCGGGGGTGGGTGAGGGTTATCAGGCGCAAGATACAAACCCAATCGCAACGTTGCGTGTAAGGTCTTGCTGGTCAGGGTCGACTAAGCGCGCGATTTGATCAGTTGAAGGTGGTAGGCGCGTGGGGACTTGAACCCCAGACCTCTGCCGTGTCGAGGCAGCGCTCTACCAACTGAGCTACGCGCCTAAAGGTCTAAACTACTATCTGATAAAGAGCCGACAAGAGAGGCCCCGAAAGTAACAAAGCACTTAATGGGTGTCAAGCCAGAGGCCAAAAGCCGATTCGTGGCTGCTAGCCTTTCGCTGCCGCTTCTTCCCAGCGGCTGTAAAGAACGCTGAGACGACTCTCGGTTTGTTTGTAATCTTCATCGAGCTTGATCAGTTCTGTGGCGTCGCGCGCTACTTCAGGCCGCGACATCTTCTCAGATATCTCATTTAACTTCTTCTCGGCTTCCGCAATCTCTGCTTCCAATCGCACAGGCGACAGAGCCTCGCCTTTGTTCTTTTTGATAACCTTAATTGCGGGTGGCTTCGTTGCAGCCGACTTCCCTTTACCGCTCGGTTTTGATTTTCCCGATGCAGACTTCGACTGATCTCCTGACGTTTGAGTGGCCACAGCGAAGTCGACCAGGTTTTCAACGCCCGGATCGCGCTGTTGGAATATTGGCCGGCTGGCCGCAATTCCTCCCCCGGCCTTCCAGTCGTGATATTCCGTGTAGTCGCCATCGTAATGCTCCGCCAATCCTTCGCCATCGAGCGCCAGGATCTGCGTGGCGACGCGATCCAGGAAATAACGATCGTGGCTGATGGTGAGTATTGTGCCTTCGTAAGCGTCGAGCGCTTCTTCTAGCGCTTCACGAGAGGGAATGTCCAGGTGGTTCGTTGGTTCGTCTAGTACAAGCACGTTCACGCGCGAATAGATCAATTTCGCGAGCGCCAACCTTCCCTTTTCACCTCCTGACAAATCGCGCACATGTTTATAAACATCATCGCCCTTGAAAAGAAACCTGGCTAAAAACGAACGCAACTCACCCGCGGTTGCACCCGGCAAAGCAACTCTGCGAAGCTCCATGATGATTTCGTTTCGATCATCAAGATCGTCGAGTTGCTGCGCGTAGTAGCCAACCTGGACCTTCGTCCCCCAACGAACTTCACCAGCCAGCGGGGGAATCTGCTTGAGAATCGTTCTTAGAAACGTCGTCTTGCCGGAGCCGTTAGGCCCAATGATTCCCAGACACTCACCGCGTCGCAATACAAAAGAGATATCACGCGCGAGCAATTTATCCGGATAGCCGATGGTCGTCTGGTCCACGGTCAGCACATGGTTTCCGGCTCGCTCGATCGAGCGCAGCCGGAAATCACCCGAGGACTGATCAGCCTTTACCGCATCAATGCGTTCAAGCTTCGCGAGCATGGTGCGACGCGACTTCGCTTGCTTCGTCTTCTGACCGGCGAGATTACGACGAATAAACTCCTCGGTCTTTGCGATCAGCTGTTGCTGGTTATCGTAAGCACGCTGCTGTGCTTCGCGGCGCTCCTCACGTTCCACAAGGTAGTCGGAATAGTTGCCGGTATAGCTGGAGGCGCGTCCGTTTTCCAACTCGATGATGCGACGGCAGCTGCGGTCGAGGAAGTAGCGATCGTGACTAATAATCACAAAACCAGCTGGATAATCTTGTAGAAACTCTTCGAGCCATTCGACGGCCGCCACATCCAAATGATTTGTGGGTTCGTCCAGTAATAGCACGTCGGGTTCGGCAAGTAAAAGCCGAACCAGACCGAGCCGATTTTGCTGCCCGCCAGACAGCTTCTCAGTCTCCAGCGTCCAGGTGGTGCGATCAAACCCAAGGCCTTGCAGGATCGATTCAGCTTTCGCTGTGTATTCAAATCCACCCTCTCGCTCAAACTGATGTTGCAGATCGCTGTAGCGTTCGAGCACTTTATCGAGATCAGCGGGAGCTTCCCCCATGCGGTGTTCAAGCTCATGCATCTCGTGCTCAATCTGCTGCAAGTGACCAAAGGCCGCCAGGGCAGACTCATGGACCGTTGAGCCTGCCTCAAAATGGATATGTTGGGCCAACAAGCCAAGCCGCACGCCGCGTGCCCGTATCACGTCTCCGCGATCCGGTGGTTCTTCGTTGTTAATCAAACGAAAAATCGTCGTCTTACCAGATCCGTTCCGACCTACTAACCCGACGTGCTCACCGGGATTCACCTGCAGCGATACGCCACGCAAAACATCCTGCGTGCCATAAGACTTATAAACTTCTGACAGTCGAAACAACATTTTCTGAAGCTAAACTCTGTCGCTGGGAGCGCAGACATCCTGTCTGCCGCCAGTTTGTGGCCAGGTAGCAGCAGGCAAGATGCCGGCGCTCCCAGCGAATACCACGCCATTCAAAAAAAGCGGGTGCGGAGCTGATTAAAGCCTCCGGCACCCGCGCAAAGCTGTTGACGCGCCCGTTAGGGTTTCGTCGATGCACTCGCTTTCGGACTCGCCGCAGCGGTGGCTGGCGACGCTGTGCCAGACGGTACATTAGACTGCGGAGAGGTACCTGCGGCGCTGGCTGCCGGGGATGCCCCACCAGGCGATGCGGGACGCAAGCCGAGATTGCTGGGGTTACTCAGCATTGTGTCCGCGAGATTATTAACGATCTTCGCTTCATTCATAGCCACTTCCAGAAGAGCTGCATTAAGAATATCTTTTCTTTGCTTGATAAGTGCTTGTGTAATCTGCGGACGCACGTTAGGACTCTCAAGGGTGAGATTCTCGGTCTGCAGTCGCTTCTCCTCCAGTTTGAAGATGTACCACTTGCCGCTGTTGAACTGAACCGGATCAGTAATGTCACCGGCCTCCATGGCAAAGAGTTTGGTGATTAACTCAGGCGGGAAGCCGTTCCCTTTCAAATCGGCTTCGCTCGCAAAACCCACATCTCCGCCGCGAGCAATGGTGTTAGCGTCCTCGCTTTTCGCCCGCGCCACTGTGGCGAAATCCGCTTTACCCTTTAGCTGTTGGGAAATATTGTCGATCTTTAACTTGGCCTCCGCGTCATTCTTGGCATCGTTTTGAACACCCTGCGGCGAATTATCGGCCGGGTCTACCATAATCATCGCGAGCGCCACGCCGCGAGCACTGACAAAACGATCACGATTGCCATTGTAAAAATCTTCAACTTCTTTATCGCTTACTGATATCTTGGAGCCGTACTTGTCTTGCAGTTTGTTAATGGCGATGTCTTTCCGCGCTTCTTCCCGCAATGCCTCCATAGTGAGATTCTGCGCGGCCAGATTCTTCTGAAAATCATCATCAGTCATACCTGACTGCTGTTTCTGCTGATTTATGATTGCTGTGATTTCATCTTCCGTTGGCAGCAGTTTCTCGCGCTCAGCTCGCTGAAACAGCACTTCTCGCTGAATGAGGCTGCCCAGCACTTGCAATCGGGCTTGCGCCAGCTCGAGCGGCGAAAGCTGAGCTTGCTTGCCACCGGACTGAGTGCTAACACCCTGTTCAACCTCACGCAGCATGATGTTCTTGCCGTTAACCGTCGCCGCGACCGTGCTATCTTTACTTTCTGAACTTCCGCCGCTGCTGCAGGCTCCCAGGGAGAAAAGGGTCACGGCCAGAAAAGCGGCTATGACAGTTTGTTTTGCAGTTCTTTGCACTTTCAATTGTTACTCCTTTAAAAAATTGCCTTCATTCAACAGGTCATGCCTGCTTGACGACCATGAAAACCGTTTGTTATAAATTGCGTTTCTATTATTGCCCGTTACCCAATCCTATTGGGGCCAGTGGCGATTCAAGCTTTGGAGGTATCATCTTAATCATGGCTAAACGATGCGAAGTCTGCGGTAAAGGTCCTCAATTCGGAAACAACGTTTCTCATGCGAACAATCGAACACCGCGGCGATTTAATCCCAACTTACAGTCGATTCGAGTGCAGTTGCCAAAGGGTGGTGCTCAGCGAATGAAAGTTTGTACCAGTTGTATAAAGGCCGGAAAGATCGCGAAAGCCGCCTAAATTCGGTCTGTACTGTTAGTCAACCGGCGACCGGGTCCCGAGTGACCGGCGCCGGTTTTTGTTGCTCTGATATCAAACCACGAGCGCAATTGCTTCGATCTCAACGCGCGCATCCCGCGGCAACCTGGCCGCTGCTACCGTCGCACGAGCCGGTGGCTGCTCCTTAAAAAAACGCCCATAGACCTCATTCATCGCACTGAAGTCCTGCATATCGAGCAAAAAGACGGTGGTCTTTACCACGTTAACAAGGCCGCTGCCAGCTGCCTCGAGCACTGCCTCCAGATTCTTTAAAACCTGTTCCGTTTGCTCGGCTATTCCACCCGAAACGAACTGACCCGTTTGCGGATCGATTGGTATCTGGCCCGAGGCGAAAATCAGCCCGTGGGCCTTCACAGCCTGCGAATACGGACCGATGGCCTGCGGAGCGTGCTCGGTTTGGATGATCTCCTTCAAAGCTGCGATGGCCATTATTTTAGTGGTGCAAACAAAAGCGGGATTCTATCAGAAACGTTCAGAGAAGACCAAAGTGGATGGGTTTGAGTAGTGTTGCAGTTTCAATATTGAACTGAAGCCGGCAACTTGGATAAGGTCAGCAAGCCCACGCAAAATCAGAATCCCGACGCCTCGGGGTAGCGACCGGCCGAATACTCGGGTTCTTTTAGAAACTTTCTAATGATTGCGTACTGTTGAGTCTCGGGCTGGTCGCTACCCCGAGGCGTCGGGGTCCATCGCTCTAAGCTCGGCGGCGCGTTGGTCAGCCGATGCGCGGTCCGTTACCTATCCTTCTCTATCAACGATGAATCGATGACTCATCAAACACTCCCCAGAACAATTCGTGTGATACGAAAATTATTATGGACAGATGTATCTGGTCGATTGAGAAAATGAGGGTTCTTCACCCGAACATTCGTGCGCTGGGACGCTTCGTTGGAGCCGCTTACAGAACCCCGACCTTTAGGGGTAGCGCCGAATGTTTCAGTCCACTTCAGCGATCACTGCAAGGAACATAACAGCCCTATTAACTGGGAGTTGCTTTTAGGGTCCGGCGCTACCGCGCTCGGTTCTGTCAGACGGCGCCCTGCAGTCGTTCAACATCTAAAACGCCGGGGACACCCTTTATCGAGTTAATAACTTTATCCAAATGCTTCACATCAAACACTTCCACGGTGACCTCGACATGTCCCTTCTCATCAGACGCCACGGATGCGCGCGCGTCTCGAATACCAGTCTTCAGATCGGAAATGGCGCCGGTGATTCCGGCGATCATACCGGTGCGGTTCTCCGTGACGGCCAGCAACTTAATTGCATAAGCTGTCTTCTCCGGACGGCCGGCCCACTCGACCTCAACTATTCGCTCTCGATTAATCATCAGAGAGGCCACGTTCTTGCAACGCTTTTCATGGACTGCCACACCCTTTCCGCGAGTGACATAGCCGACAATCTCCTCGCCGTGAAGCGGATTGCAGCAGCGCGCTCGAATAACCATCAGGTCGTCAACACCGCGCACCACAATCGAATCGTCGCCTAATCGGATGAGTCGCTTGACGGCGCGGACACCGCTGCGCAAGCGCGACTCTTTTTGTTTATCCAGGTGCTCGAACTGCTCAGCCCCTAAGTACTTCGCAATCACATTGCGCGGAATCAGCTTGCCATACCCGATGGCGGCCAGCAGATCCTCGACACGTCCATATCCGTACTCGCTGGCGACGCGCTTCATTTCCTTGTCGCTGTCGCTAAACAACTTTTTAGCCGACAATTGGAACCGCGCCGCTTCCTTCTCGAAGAGTTTGCGACCGATATCGATCGACTCGGCGCGCTGTTGCTCGGCTACCCAGTGACGCACGCGATTGCGCGCTCGAGAAGTAACAATGAAGTTGAGCCAGTCGCGCGAAGGATGAGAGTTCGCCGACGTTAGAATCTCCACCACATCGCCATTTTGAATTTGATTGCGCAGCGGCACGATGCGGCCATTAATGCGCGCGCCGGTGCAGGTGTTTCCTACTTCAGAGTGGATCATGTAAGCAAAGTCGACGGGAGTTGCGCCGCGAGGCAATTGAATAACTTTGCCCATCGGGGTGAAGGCGTATACATCTTTCGGATAGAGATCCAACTTCAGCGAATCGAGAAAGTCGCGCGAATCCTTAACTTCCTGCGTCCACTCGACCAGTGAGCGTAAGGCCTGAAAAGCATTGTCGTCGTCGCGCGCTCCGCGCTTGCCTTCCTTGTATTTCCAATGCGCGGCGACGCCCTCCTCGGCAATCTGATGCATTTCCTCCGTGCGAATCTGCACCTCAAACGATTGCGCGTCAGCGCCGATTACAGAGGTATGAAGCGACTGGTAGAGATTGTCGCGTGGAGTCGCTATCCAATCTTTTATGCGTCCAGGCACGGGCCGCCAGGTGTTATGAATCACCCCCAGCGCCGCATAACAATGTCGCACTTCGTTGGGGGTGATCACCCGCGCCGCAACCAGGTCGTACACCTGATCCAACTCGATCTTTTGACTCTTGAGTTTTTTCCAGATCGAATACAGACGCTTGACCCGGCCTTCAATGCGCACGAACGGAACTTCGGCTTCTGTCATCTGGGCTTCAATTCGTTCCGTCACGCCACTAAGAAAAGCTTCGTTCTCAGCGCGCCGCTTCTCAAGCTGCTCCGCCAACTCGCGGTAGTCTTCCGGATGAAGGTGACGAAACGCCAGATCCTCCAGTTCGCCGCGCACCTTACCCATTCCGAGCCGATGAGCGATGGGCGCAAAGATTTCCATGGTTTCTTCGGCAATGCGTTTTCGCTTCTCGGGGGTGAGGTATTGAAGCGTACGCATGTTGTGAAGCCGATCGGCTAGTTTGACGAGCACTATGCGAACATCGTCAACCATCGCCAACAGCATCTTGCGGACATTTTCCGCCTGCTGTTCTTCTCGTGAGATATTGCTTATCTGAGCAATCTTGGTGAGGCCATCAACCAGATGGGCGATTTCGTCTCCGAAGTATTCGCGGATTGTCTCGAGGTCAACCAGGGTGTCTTCAACGACGTCGTGGAGCAGACCCGTGGCCACGGAGACCTCATCGAGCTTCATAGTGGCGAGAATGTTGGCCACTTCGAGCGGGTGAACCAGGTATGACTCGCCGGAGGCGCGTTTTTGGCCTTTGTGCTCGCGCGCGGAGAAGAGATACGCGCGCCGCAACAAATCCAGATTCGCCTGCGGATGGTTACGCGCTACGTTTTCGACAATTTCTTCGATCCGAATCATTGATGGGCCGCTCTTTTTACGGGAGACGCAATCGGTTTGAGACTGAGTATAACAAAAAGGTGGTGCTAGACTCGAAAGTCGAGCACCACCACGGCAAGTCGGTGTTGAGAAAGGGCCGCGCTAGCTCTTCGCGGGAGAGGCTGCCTTCCTCGCTTCCTCTTCAAGTTTCTTCTTCTGATTGATTTGACTTAACTCCGTCGTACGCTTTTGGGCTTCTTCGCGCTGCTTGTCGTATATCGCTTTCTGATCAGCCTTGCCGTCCATCTCCGCAAGTCTCGATGCTTCGATAAGCAGGTTGGTTTTGTAAGACCAGGCAGACTCGTTATTCGGATCGAGTTTGATAGCGTTCTCGGCTTCTTCGAGTCCGCGTTTGACGCAGGCCTGGGCGGTGTCAAAGTCTTTCTGATTCTGGGGCTTCTTGTAGGTTATAGTTGCCTTATTGCCGGCCCCGAGGGCCATTGTCTTATTGCTGGGAAGCTCAGTAATTTTGAAAGAACAATCCCAATCTTTGCTGGCGAGGACGATATAAGCTTCGGCGCGCTTTTCTGAGGGCGCAGCTGAATCATTGGCGCGAGCGGAAATCCAGGAGCGCAATTTTTCATCATCCTTGGTGGCTCCGTAGAGATAGGCGATGGCCTTATAAGCTTCCTCGTTTTTCGGATCCCGCTGCAGTATTTGCTGATATGCCTGAATTGCTTCCTGAGCCTTCGCAAGGTTCTCGGGAGCTTGAACGCCTGGGCGGAATTGAGCGTGAATAGTGCGAGCGATAAACAAGGGAGCCGTTTTACTGTTGGGGTCAAGCTCGAAGGCCCTTCTCGAATATTGCTCGGCCTCCTCAAAATGTCCCTCGTGGTAAGCGCGAGCGGCCTCATTGAGTTGGTTCTTTGCGCGGATCCGATTGATCAATCCACAACCAGAGGTCGAGACAACAAGAATCGCCAACGCTATGGCGATTCTAGTTTGAGAGAGTTTCATTTATCAGCAGCTCCATTTTGCGTGATTCGGCCAAACACCAACTGGGGCTAGAGATCTTTGCACCGCTTCACCGGCGAATGACGCTATTGCGGCAGATCGTCCACCTGTAGTCCGACGGGATTTGCACCAGCGCCCTTGATGGCATCGATCACCTTAACGACATCGCCATACTTTGCGGAACGCGGAGCCTTCACGAAAACAGTCTTTTCTATTCGATCTTTTTCGGGTAAATCAGTCCGCGTTTCCATGCCCGGTTTATAGGCGCGAGTTTCGGTTCGTTGACGGAATAGTTGAAGAAGCTTCTGGCTCAACGGTGCGGTATCGTTTACAGATCCAATACTGTCTGCGTTGAGCTTTATTTGCAGATCATTACCGATAGATACCACCAGAGTCAGAGGATTGGGTTTCAACTGGCTTAAATCTTCGTTGGGATCCCTTTGGGTGGGAATATCCGCCTGAAAGCGGCTGGGCTTGAGCGGCGTAATCACCATAAAGATGATCAACATCACCAGCAGTACATCGATCAGAGGCGTCACATTAATATAGGGCACTGCCTTCGCCGACTTAGTCTTTGTTGGACTTCCCAATTCCATCAGCTTACTCCTTTGAACAACGATTTCGAGCTTAACAGCTCAGGCTAGGCAGGCTTAGCGGCCGGCGCTTCAGCGCCCTTCTTCTTGTCTGCAACTAATCCAATTTTGTCTACGCCAAGGGCCCGAACTTCGTTGATGACGGTCACGACATCACCGTAGCTCACACCGACACCGCTCTTAATGTAAACAACCTTATCCTCTTCCTTCTTGATATTACCCAGCAGCTTCTCCACTTTGTCTTTGAGCTGCTCCTTGCGCACCGGATCCTTGCCAAGGTAATACTCGCCATCATTGGGTATGGCAATGACGATTGAATTGTCCTTGATAATCCTCTGATCCTCTTCGGGGTTAGCGAGGTCCTTTGGCAGGTTTACCGTGACACCATGTTGTAACATAGGAGTAACAACCATGAAGATGATCAGCAACACCAACATGATGTCGACCATCGGTGTGACATTGATTTCTGAATTGAAGCCACTTTGATCTGAACCGGCGCCCATTGACATAACTAAATCTCCTTTTGAGCCACCAACAACACGCTATTCCAATAAGCCCTGATGGGACGCGACACGTCCCACCAGGCCGGCGCTTGATCGCCGCTTACGATTTCAACTGCTTCGTGCGGTTCTTGATAAAGTAGTCGACTAGTTCAGACGCCGAGTTGTCCATCTCGACAATGAAACCGTCGACTTTCCCGGTGAAGTAGTTGAAGAGCCAAACTGCCGGGACCGCCACCAGCAATCCGAGGGCGGTGGTAAAAAGCGCCTCAGAGATGCCGCTGGCCACGGCGCCGATACCCGCCTGGCCGGCGTCGCCCATGGCGCTGAAAGCGTTAATAATTCCAAACACGGTGCCGAACAATCCCACGAAGGGCGCGGTCGATCCGATCGTTGCCAGACCTGACAGGCCACGCTTAAACTCGGCTGTCTTAATGGCGATAGCTCGCTGCAGCGCGCGTTTCGACGCCTCAATCTCGTCGCCCGATATGTCAGACGATCCTTCATGAGCGCAAAACTCCTGTAAACCACTACTCACTACCATGGCGAGGTGTGATTTGCGATGCTTGTCGCTGATATTGATCGCTTCTTCGATGCGATCATTTTTCAGGGCCTGGGCCACGCGCGGAGCAAACTCACGCGATTGCTTCTTGGCGGCCGTATAAGTCAGGTAGCGCTCGACCATGATGGCAATCGAATAAACCGACATGATCAGCAGCACAACCACCACCGCGATGGCGACGGCGCCCATACTCTTGATCATTTGCATTGGAGAAAAGTGATTCACTCCAGGCGTCGCGGCCGGCGTAGCTTCCGCTGCCTGCCACATATAGATCATTAAGCCAAGCGCTTTCGTTCCTAGAAGACTGGTTAAGATAGTCACGGTAAACCCTCCAAAGGTTTTTCTTACATTGATAGCTCGCAGGGAACCCGCAGAATGAGCCCGCAGAGGCTCGCACGGCGCTGAACCTCCACAGTTTACTGAGCCACGAAATTGTATGTAATGACGCCTGTCACCTTCACCGGCTGTCCCGACAACTTTGTAGGCGAGAATCTCGCCCCACGCGCCGCTGCCACAGCCACCGCTTGTAATAGCGGATGACCTGAGACCGCGCGCGCCGAAATCACGCCACCGTTTTCATCAATTGTCACCTGCACTACAACCGTGCCGGAAGCGTGGGCTTGCCGCGCAATCGGCGGGTACGCAGGTTTGGGTAGACTGATGGCTTTGCCGTTGAGCACGCCACCCGAGATAGGCGCCCTGGGTGGCGTAGGTTTCGGCTCAGGCGGTGGCGGCGGTTCGCCAACGTCCACTCTGGCCGGCCCTGTCGGCGCTCCGCCTAGTCCAGTACCCGGACCAGCAGCTACCGGAGCGGCGGCGTTTGATGATTCGTTGCCAATGACAGTAGTAACGCCACGCCTGACGGGAGGAATGTCGCTGGCCTTGGCGGAAACCTCTTTCGGTGCAACGCGCGTTTCCGTAACGTCGGCAATCAATTCTTTCCTGACGTCAACGTTCTGGTCCTTGTTGACCGGCTTGGCCTCCGGCTGTTTTTCGGGTTCGTTCTGCTGTACGGGCACGGGAACCGGCGCTACCAGGGTCGTCAATTCCAGTTCACCCTGCTCGAGGTTGGCATCCGCATAGAGAATGCCAAACACCAACAAGGCGGTGCCAATAACTGCGTAGATGGCCACCGTGCCTAAGAGAAATGAGCCCTTTCGCCCGAGGTCCTGCTTGTGCGAACCAGACTCTACAAGGTTCTCAAACATTTTTATCCTCCCTATTCCGGTGCCAAATGGATCAGGGTGCAAAATACTTGCGGACTATTAATTGCTTCTCAAGCGTCGATCGACGGATCGTCCCTACCGCCGGAGTCGTTAAAAATGAAGGGGATTATCGCAGCTCAATGATCTTGAGTACTTCGAGTCAAATTGAAAAGCCACTGTGCGAGAAAAAAACTCGCTGGCCCTGCTCAACAGACTGCCGCGCACCCAACCTTCGTTTCCACAACGCGGGTCGACTCTTGAGTATTTAATTGGCCAGCAACGGCAGCAGTCTATGCCGCATCCCGCGCCAAAGTCAAGTGCGAATTTAAATTAACTTGTGCGAAAACAGTGGACTCGCGAAAGGTCTGGAAGTGGACGTTTTATGCTCGTCCCGCACCTCTGGAGCGCTTGGCGGCAGCGCTCGACAAAGGTTCCCGCTTTGGTCCACCGCTGACCCGAGGAGCCCTTGGCTCAACGCGGCTGGCTGCGGTCACGGAAGCTTTGTTTGCAGCCTCGAGACGCTGCTCCCACCAGACCATAATGGGACTGGCAATCGCCACGGAAGAGTACGTACCAAACACCACGCCAATCAGCAGGGCCAATGAGAAGCCGCGCAGCACCTCTCCACCGAACAGCACCATAGCCAGAACTGAAAGGAAGACTAAGCCATTGGTAATAGTGGTTCGGGAAAGCGTTTGGTTGATGGCGTCGTTCGTAATTTGGTAGAGCGAATCGCGCCGATGTAATCGTCGGTTCTCGCGTATGCGATCGAAAACGACGATTGTGTCATTCACTGAAAAGCCAACGAGGGTAAGCAGGGCTGCAATCACGGTGAGACTTATTTCCCACTGAAATATGGAAAAGAAACCGAGGGTCACCAGCACATCGTGAAATACGGCGATCACAGCCGCGGCCCCGTAGGTCCATTCGAAACGAAAAGCTATGTATATGAGAATTCCGACGAGCGCTGCCAGCGTTACTGCAATCGCTTTGTTGCGGAGTTGTGCCCCCGCAACCGCACCTACGGCGTCTGTGCCGATAATTTCGTAGGCGTCACCTTCAGGTCCAAACGAGTTCAAACCCTTCTTAACTACGTCTCGTCCGCGCTCGACCTCAGCCTGGGATTCGGCATCGCTTCCCGCGCCTTCCAGCGGAAGCTTGATCAGCGCTGTGTCGGTTTTGTCGGTGACAGGTTGGATGATTGCGTTGGTTGCCCCCACCTTTGAGAGCGCATCGCGAATGGCCTCGGGTGAGGGTCTTTGCTTGAACTTGGCTGTGACAACGGTACCGCCCTTGAAGTCTACGCCCAGATTAAATGCTTCCGTCCCGTTCGGATGTTTCCATTGACGAAATACTGCCGAGCCGAGCCCAGCCAGCATTAGTAGCACTGAAATCGCAATGAATAGTCGGCGATTTGCCAGCCAATCGATGTTAACGTTCTTAAAAACTTCAACCATAATTAGTCAATTCAAACTCAAGTCAATCAATCAACAGAGATGCACAGCCTCAAATGCTCAAGGTCTCCATCTTTCGTTTGCGACTCAACTCCCACATAAAAATCGTTCGCGACACGTAGACCGCCGAAAACAGATTAATCAACAGTCCCAGAACTAAGGTGACGGCAAAACCGCGCAAGGGTCCGGTGCCAAAAACAAACAGGAACAATGACGAGATGATCGTCGTCACGTGTGTATCGATGATGGTCACGAAGGCGCGCGCAAATCCCTGTTCGATGGCCGACGGAATAGTCTTCCCCGTCTTTAACTCTTCACGAATGCGCTCAAATATCAAAACGTTCGAGTCGACGGCCATACCAATCGTTAAAATGATGCCCGCAATTCCGGGAAGCGTCAGCGTGGCATTGAAAAGGATCAAGCCGGCCAACATCAAAATCATGTTCAGGATTAAAGCTACAACGGCGTTGATGCCCGCGCCGCGGTAATAAAAAAGCATGAAGACAACAACCAGAAACAACCCGACGAGCGAGGCCCGCACACCGGACCTGATTGAGTCGGCTCCCAGGCTTGGTCCTACCGTACGCTCTTCCTGATATTCAATCGGCGCCGGCAAAGCGCCGGATCTCAAGGTCAAAGCCAGATCATCCGCTGACTGTTTAGTGAATCGGCCGGAAATTTCTCCCTGATCGGAAATCTGCGACTTGATGTAAGCGACTGATTTGACCTCGTCGTTGAGAACCACGCCCATGTACTCGTTAATATTCGCACCGGTCCAGGTGCCAAATTTCTCCGCGCCCCCGGGTTTAAGTGCAAATGCAATCTGGTAGTCATCCGCGCCCGCACGCGATTGCGTGGCAGCAGCGTTTCGCAGTTCGCTTCCGTCAACAACTGCAGGAGACTCGACTACTACCCATTTCTTTGGTTTCTCAGCCGTATCAGGAGCAGGCGGATTATTAGCGGCAGTCGGCTCATCTCGTTCCACATATGGCAACACGCGACGATTCGTCGGCACTGTGCCGCCCAGCGAAGCCTTTGCTTCTTCCTCGGTATTGTAGGTCTGGAACGGCGCGGGACTCTGTGGGCTAACGACGTGAACCAACTCCAGCTTTGACTCCGCCTTTAGCAACTGCTTGACGCGCTCAGGGTCCTGTATGCCCGGCATTTGCACCAGAATTTGATGAGAAGCCTGCGAACCATGACGCTGCACCAGAGGTTCCGCAACGCCTACTGCGTCCAGACGACTCTCAATAATTTTTTGTGCCTGTTCAGTTGCCTGCTCAGCAATTGCGCTCTGCGCGGAAGATGGCAACGTCCACGCAATAGAATTCCCGCTGGTTGAAGAACTCCACTCTGAAAGGTCGATTTTCTTCTTCACCGTGTCTTCGATTTCAGAGAGCTTTGCCGCGTCAGTAGCTTCGAGGGTGATACGGTAGGTCCCGGGGGAGGTCTCCGGTGTTGCGTGTTTCACCGGTAAGCCGGCGTCCTTCGCCGCCTTTTCGATGGCCACCGCGTTAGCGATAGTGAGATTTTTCAGTACCTCATCTGTCTTCACTCGCATCACCAGGTGAGTTCCACCCTTTAGGTCCAACCCCAGGTGAATGTTCGACGCCAGTGTCGTTTTAATTCCTGACCAGGTGAAATCGTGCGCAGTAGGGCGACGACGG
>DASZDU010000291.1:0-14923 GCA_035941655.1 Pyrinomonadaceae bacterium
TCGAACCAGAGACATGGGAACAATCGTAGCTTCGTTGCCTTCGACGCCGTCGACAATCCCCAGCGTCTCATTGTTATCATTAATCGCAATGCCGCCGATGTTCGCGGGCGAAAATTTCGCTGATTTCACTTTCACTCGCGCAATACCGCCCGACGGAGACCGCTTGATGTTAATAACGATGCCTTCTGTCTCACCGATGCGAATGTAGAAAGGAGATTTTGCCGCAGCCTCAGCTACGGGGGCTGGTTGCGGTCCAACCACGCGCAGCTTTTGTCCAACCGCGATGGTTTCCTCTTTCAGATCATCTGTCGCAGAAATTTTTCCATCAGTTAAGGTGATCAGTGACAGCCCGGTGAGGCCATCCAGTCCGATATAACGTCCCATGATGCGCTTGCCGTCGCGCGTAATAATCCGCAGGTCAGCTGGTCCAATGAAATTGCCCGTGTAGTTGATTGGCGGCATGCCTTGGATTTCCGGCGCGCCCGCAATGGCAGATACCTCTGGCTGTGGATTCGGACTTGGAGCCATGCCCGGCGGAGGTGTTCCCTTTGCCGAAGGCGGGTTGGAAGTTCGCGGAGGCCGTGGCGTCCTCGGCCCGAAGAGCGTGCGCGGCGGCGGCATCTCGGCTTCTGCTTCGGGCAACCAGGCTGCGATTGTTTGTCCATCGTCCAGAGCAAGCCCGGCAATCACATTCGTATGAACGTCGGCCGCTAGTTTGAAAGCGCGGTCCAGCTTCGCGATCGCCTCAAATTCTTCCCTGGATCGAAGTAAACTCAAAAACTTAAGGCCGTTAAGCCGATGCAGGATGGTCACCACCTGCGGAGCGGCAAGCTTAGTCTCAAGGATTACACGATTGACGTCAGTCACCGGGGTGGTTTTTGCCGGGTGCGGCGTGGGCGCCGGGGCCGGTTTTTGGGCCATGGCGGGAATGCAGATCAAGCCAACCAGCAACACTGCGAACAAATGGAATTTCTTTTGAGTTGTCATTTCCTAAATCAAACTTCCTCGAGCGAATTACCAGGTGCCCCTTGCTGACGCCATCAGCGGAGACGCGCTGTTCGATAACGTTCGCTGTGAGCCGAAGCTAACCGTCGGCAGAGAGATTGTTCGCGACAAGCCACTGCCGTTATCAACTGAAACCTTCAGCGATTGATACGACGCGTTAATGGGAAACGCTGCCGTTGGATAAGCTTCTGCAAGTTGATCGTCACGCTTCAATACTCCAGCGGAAGTACTGCTTTGATCGCGCGTTCCCAGGCGATTGTTTCGCAAGCTGGCAAGCTCACTTCTCACGCCCACATTTCTGCGGGGCTTACGGACCGGAGTGGAAACGGTCCCGGCGATTGCCGGCGACTGAGCTGCGTCGGAACCAACCGGCTTCACAGCATTTTCAATTGGCTTTGGTCTCGAGTCAGGCGCAACAGGAGTAATTGCAACCTGCTTGTTACCTTCAAGCACAGCAGCGGGCCGATTTCTAAAAGTAACGAACACAAACGCCGAACCAATAACCACCAACACCGCTGCGACGGCGGCTGACCGCAGGCCAAACGATAAATCTGAAAACGCGAACGAGCGCGATTTTCCACGCTCTTCCGCTGCTAACCGAGCACGCAAACGAACGTCAAAATCTGCAGGCGCCTCAACCCTGCCCAGGCTGGAAACGAGCGCGTGTAATTCACTCTGCTGCCGGGAAACTGTTTCGCAAGCGGCGCATTGCTCGATGTGTTCCATCACTGCGGCGCTAAAGCGACGGGCGCCTCGTGCTTCAATTTCACGTCTGATGTTTCGGCAATTCATACTGCTCATATTGCTCCTCAGAAATAAGCTGTCATCTTCTCGCGCAAGAACCCCCGGGCCCGGCTAATGCGGGATTTAACAGTTCCTTCGCTGGTTTGCAGGATTCGCGAAATATCTTCATAACTCTTCCCCTCAACATCCCGCAGAATGAGAGGCGCGCGATATTTTTCCGGCAGTGTCGCGATAGCTCGCTGCACCGCAGTTCGACGCTCGAAGTCAACCAACTCCGTGTCGGGTAACGGCTTCTTATCCGGCGGATTAAACTCTTGTGGCTCCCCGCCATCTCCCGACTGAAAGAACCCGGTTAAGGAGACCAACTTGCGCCGTTTACGTTTTCGCAGCTCGCTGATCGCAAGATTGGTCGCAATCCGATAAATGTAAGTGGAAAACGCATAAGTCGTCTGATACCGTTCGGCGGCGCGATAAACTCTTACAAATGTTTCCTGCGCCAGGTCCACCGCTCCGTCGTAATCGTTGGTCATTCGATAAATGTAATTCGTTATCGGATTACGATAACGGCCCACCAGCTGCGCAAAAGCATCGTGGTCGCCAATCCGGGTGGCCTCGAGCAGCGCGTGATCGGAAGTGTGATCCGCGACCACCTCGTGCCGCAACGCCGCGGAAAAATTCACGTCTATCGTAGTTAGTGTGTCCATCAGGGCAGGTAGGCTCTCACACGCGCTGACGAGTTTCTCTTGAGTTTTGTTCCGCAGCTCAGCGACTGGCTGGGAGCGCAGGGCTTCTTGCCTGCTGGTTCTTGGTCACTAAGGTTGAGGCAGGCAAAATGCCCGCGCTCCCAGCGCCGAGTTACTCATTACTAATTTCCAATGAAACGGTCACTTGCACCTCATTATAACCCTGACCGTGGCCGCTCGCAGTAGTACACGCCTGACTTGAAGGCGGGTTCCGAAAGGTGTTGGCGATTGTAGCGAAGGATGGAAGCCGCTCTGCCAGCCTCTCCCTCAATTCCGGCTGGTTATGCGGGGATTATGCTTCCGGACTCTTGAAGAGCGCATCGTCAAGCTTGATGCCGTAAGTGACATTGAGAACTCGCGTTTCCTGGATTTGCTTGCCGTCCTCCAGCAATATCGTGCGGTAAGGAACGAGCGTTCCCTGCGCATACCTGTAATCCATGAATTTTCGCGAATACTTTGAAGCAGTTAAGCCCGCCGCAGGTCGGTCATCATACTCCAGCCAGAGGACATGAAGGGTCTTCGCGCTGATGTAATAGCGGGTGGACTGCTTATCTTTGTCGATCACATCCAGAATGAAGAGGTCGAGCCCCTTTTGTTTGTCCTTGCCAACTAGTGAGAGCGTCGAGCCGTTTTCTTTATATCTCAGGAAATTATCCAGGCTGTGACGGTGTTGCGCGAGAAACGTGGTGGTGGCGTCCTGTCGTGGCGTGAAGGTGGCGCCGTTGATAATCCCCCACAATTGTCCGCTGCCGAAAATTAGCGAATATTCCAAAGTGGGCATCTTCTGATCGAGCCGGATCTTGTCTTTGTCCATGCTATCGCCGCGAACAAAACGCCGTTGATAGGTCGCTTCTTCGGCTTTCCCTACGTCGCAGGTGGGCTTACAGATTCGTCCGCTCTCGACGCCATTGCGCCGTATCTTCGCCAGCATCTCCCGGGTCCCGTAAAGAAAGATAGCGGACTCAGCGATCTGTTCCGCCGTAAAGTTCTTCTGGTTCCTATCAATCTTCTCGGTCTTTGGAGTGTTCTTCTCGGTCTTTGGAGTGTTTTTCTCGGGCTTTGGAGTGTCTTTCGTGGCCGGCTGTTGAGCCAGCACTGCGATCTGCGAGCGGTTAACCGCGCAACCGATCAGTAGTATGAAAACAACTGTGGGGGTTAGGAGTAAGCGACGCAAGAAATATTTCTCCTGTCGAAACAACGAGTAATTGATACCGCAAAACGGGAAGAAACGGGCTATCCGAGCGTGCGGATTGTAACACAGCGAGCACAAAAGCTTTGGTGCAACCAGTTGATTGATGCGCATTTTACCGCCCGCAGATGCCTAACGGTGTCGATTACGGCCAGCACATTGGCGTGGTTAGAGTTTACGCCACGTCGCCGGTAATCAAACTGCACCCGCGCGTATTTGGTTGGGTAGTGATCGGTTTTGAAAATCTCCGTGGGCCCTCCGTGCTCTCTGTGGCTCTGTGGTTAGTTTTGTCGAGAGCAAGATAATCCACCACAGAGACACAGAGGACGCAAAGGTGGCACAGAGAAAATATGAAAATTGCCACTGCCCGATCGATTTGCCAAATTGACATCCATTCCGGTTAAATCGTAGTCTCCTTAGTTTTCCAAGAACTCGGTTTCTGTTCTGTACAGTCACAGGTGCGAAACGGATACTGGCGAACCACGACTATTGCAGCAGCGGGAGATCTTATGAAGAAGGTAGGCATCTTAGCGGGACGGGAAAAAACTTTTCCCGATGCTTTAATCAAGAACATCAACGAACGCGGCCAGGGAGACGTTTTCGCCGACTTCATCAAGCTGGGAGGCATCAGGCACGATTCGCCGCCCCAGTATGATGTAGTTATCGATCGGATCTCGCATGAGGTTCCGTTTTATCGCGCTACGCTCAAACGAATGGCGCTCGAAGGAACGGTGATCATAAACAATCCCTTCTGGTGGTCGGCCGATGATAAGTTTTTTAACTATTCATTGGCCCGTAAGCTGGGAGTTGCCGTGCCCAAGACCGTGCTGTTACCGCAGAAGGACTACATGACAGGGATCACGAGCGAAAGCTTGCGCAATCTGGAGTTTCCGCTTGACTGGCAGGGTGTGGCCGATTATGTCGGCTTCCCTTCGTTCTTGAAACCGTTCGACGGCGGCGGCTGGAAGAACGTATCCAAAGTTAATTCGCTGGAAGAATTATTGAAGGAATACGATCAGACGGCAACGCTTTGCATGACGCTGCAGGAGGGGATCGATTTCGATCAATTTGTGCGCTGCTACTGTGTCGGCCAGGAAGAAGTAATGATCATGGCTTATGACCCGCGGAAGCCATATCTTTCCGGTGAACAGTACATTCATAATCCCGACTATCTGTCGCCCGAACTGGCAGAGCGTGTCAGGCGGGACGTTCGTACGTTGTGTACGGCGCTTGGCTACGATCTCAACACAGTGGAGTTTGCAATCAAGGACGGCATTCCCTACGCGATTGACTTCATGAACCCGGCGCCGGATGCTGAACTAGCTTCGGTCGGGGAGTTCTATCACAATTGGATCACGACCAAGGTCACGGACCTAGTATTCAAGCGATTAAGTCAACCGCGCGAGACGCCGCGTTACCGTTGGGATTCACTGCTGAGTCCGGAACCTACGCGTACCGCCGCGGTGGCGTCTCAGCTCGAGCAACAGTCACGCACGATTCAGCCGACAGCACCGAATCCGGAACCACTAAGGAATAGCGAAGCGAAAGTGGAGAGTCCCGCCAAGTCTACCGCTCGCAAGCGAGCAAAGACTCCGAGCCCAGGATCGAAGCCAACTTAGACCCGGATTGATGCTTAGAGCCTGCGGAGCAGGCGACAGCGTAAAGCCTGGGGTGGAGCGAAGCGGAACCCCAGGAACTGGGAGGCTCCGCAGGCTCGGTTTAATTTTCGTCGCCTTAACAGAGTTCTCCACCCTGGGACTTAGGTTGCTAATCGGGGTGTTCGTCTTTTGGCCAGAAGTTTGATCGCTACGAGACTGCCAATCCAGGCGATTAACGACGACGAAGCGAGATACCAGCAAAGCCCTGCGATGGTTTCATCGACATAAGGAACAAGTAACGCCATGAGGATGCTGCCGTTAGTGATTCGCGCCGCCAGCCGACGCACTCGCAGTGAATGCTGCAGCCAATTAATCCGTCGTAACTCTGCGACGAGGTAGTCGTCATCGTCGTTTAGCCTGGCATAGTAGTCTGCTTCTCTGCCGGCGTGTCGAGAAAGAGCTGTGTCGGAAGCTGCGCCCGCGGCATCACGATATTGATGAATCACGTGCGCGAGCTTCCCCTGGCGGAGGGCGAGATTAGCCAGACCGATGCGTGCGCGAAAATTTTGCGGCTGAAGCTCGATTGCTTTTTGAAAACTATTCTGCGCCTGCACCGTCTCCCCCCATTCGAGGAAACTCTCGCCTACCAGTGATAGGAGCTCTGGTTCTTTTTCCGCCCGCATCGCTGATAGCCGAAGCGCAGCTCGAGCTCTTGATAAAAGCTTCGGGTCGCTCAGGCTGCTGGCCTGCGATCGCAATAGTCGCGCAAACTCGAAGATCAATCGCCCGTCCTTCGGAATAACAATCAATGCCCGCCGGAATGCTTCCCGCGCCTCGTTAAGGCGCCCGGCAATTCGCAGCTTGTTCGCCACCTGGCCCAGCAGCATTGCACGCTCATCAGCAATCGCTGACTTCGCGTCGGTATCCGTCTCATTGCCCGCGTTTTGTTTGTTCGCACCAAGCTTGAAATCCAGTGTCGCGCCTTCAAGGATGTCAGCCGAGGCGAGTTGCAGCGAATGCACTTCGTGGTTCAGAGGCTTTGGCTCGCATAGATAATCACGCAATTCAATAGTGCGCAGGTCCAGCTTGTCGCGATGAATCAATGGGAATAGCTGCCGAACCATTTCGCGGTAACTGCGACCGCCTGAGGCAAAAACAAATTCGGTATTCTTACCGACAATCTGAGTACGATAGCGGTAACGCACACGACCGCTGCGTCGTAGTGTTCGCACTGCCTGCGTATCAACCTTCTCAAATTCCGCCACGTCGAGTTTTTTTGCGCGCCCGCGGATACAACGCAAGATAAAAGGAATTGGGCCGGAACGAACCAACGACTCGCCGTCAAACTCGACGCGGTCAGTCAATGCCAGGATTGGAATCATCAGCCAGGCAATTCCCAGTACGATGAGGGCCAGCGCGTCCTTATTGGAGCGGAGCAAAAGCGCCGAACAAAACGTAAGAACGCTGGCGGCGGCGAGATACGGTCCGGGCGACACTCGCACACTTGCCAGTCGCAGGCCCTTCCTGGGCCGCTCGCGTTCGCGCGCCACCTCAGTCAACGCTTTGAGAGTCTCTATTTGATCAGCGTCGTTCATTTGTCCGATCTTTCCAACACGGGACAGTCTACAGGCAAGTCGAGCGAGAATGTGCCCCTTCCCTTTCCTGGTTCAGTGTACCGTAAGTCTGCAAACTGAACGATAGTCTGCGTCAGGCAATCTTCACCGACGACGCGAAAACCCGGGAATCGCGCGAAGCCGAGGAATATTTGCGCGCGGCTGTCGCGTTCAGCCTTTCCGATAAGCTCAGCAGTTTTTCCGATAGGCTTTTCGAAGCGGGCAACTGAATCGGAGCTGACATCGTGCAGTAACGAAGTCTGGAACTTGTAAGTGGCGCGATCAGTTTCCAAGATGGAGAGCCACTCAGTGGGATTGGCGAGCGTGGGCATTGCGGCAACTCTAAGCACTTGCTCCGCGCGGCCCGCAGCAATGCCGGCTGCTTGCAGATTAGCGTCGCGGAGTGCGAAAACATGGGTGATAGCGAGCGCGGCGCTGTAGATGATCACGATCGCAAAACCTGCAATTGCTACGCGCCCGCCGAGTCGTGGGCCAATCCTCGCTCGATAAAGGCCGGCGACGGTGGCCAGGGCAACCAGCCAGAGAACACGAAACACGTTGGCGCCAGCGGTCATGTTTCGACCAGCTGAACCTACCATGACTACAACTGTCGCCAGGCTGCCAATCAATAGCCACACGCTAACTTGTTTCCTCGTCTTCGCGGTCAGCAGAAATGCCGACCCACCGAGAACGATCCAGAAGAACGGATCGATCACGAACAGGAAATCACCGTAGAACCATTTGGAGTTCCACGGCAGTAAAAATCGCATTCCGTAATTATTTGTCCAATCGAGAATCGGGTGGGTCGCAGTCGTCACTACAGAGGCCAGCAACAGTCCCTTGAAGCGGACCTGAGAATCACGCTGACGAAAGCGCGCCACTAGCAACGCTGCAAGATAGAAAACAATCGGGAGTGCGATTGCCAAAACCAGGGTGCCCACAATTGAGTGGGTGATACCGCGATGGTGGTGAAGGTATGACCAGCGACCCCTGAATACGAGCACGGCAACGTCAACATCAGGAGCATTGGCCGCCAGAAGGCAAAGTGTCGTCGCACCGGGTGAGAGCTTTTCGAGACCGGCCTTCGCTGCAGTCAGTCCTACCAGTGAATGAGTAAGATTATCCATTGACTGGCCGACTGAGACCCCTTGATCAAAACGGCAAATTGCCGCTGGGCAGCTCCGGCGTTAACTTGGCATAGCGATCCGCATCCAACTTTTGCAGTTTCTCCGCGGCCTCTCGCGCTGCAGCCGGCTCCGGAAGCGGAGTGCCGTCCGAATCTTTAGCCTTGCGCGCAGCCTCTGCAATGTTGAAGAGCAGATCCGCCGCCTCATTTTTCTTTCCTTGCTTTTCGTAAACCGAAGCGAGCCGAAGGTTGGCAATGTCCGTAGTAACGACCACGCTGTTTTGAGCTGCCAGCTCTGAATAAAGTTTCGCGGCCTCATCATACTTCCCTTCTTCTTCTCTCGCCTGGGCAAGCGCGAACTTTGCGAGCGCGGCGGCTTCAGGCACACTGCTTTTACTCACCTCGGTTAGCTCGTTTATAGCTTTGTCCCGATCGATGTAAAGCAGGTTTGTCCCGATGAAGTAACGTGCCTCAGTCTTGTAAGGATCGCCATACTTCGCAGCGACTTTCTCAAACTCCGCGATCGCATTTTGCGCGCGTTCCTGTTCGCTTGAATAAGCAGGAGGCGGGGCGCCGGGAACTGGCGAGGCAGTTGCAACGGGTGCCGTGGCAACGGCGATAGCTCGGCCCAAGGCGCGTCGCGCTTCATCCGACCTTTTACTGCTCCATTTTAGGTAAAGACCAACAAGGACTCCGGCCAAAATGAGCGCCGCCAGACCGTAAAGTATTGTTCTTCCTTTGCCCTCGAGCCGGTTGCCGACCCGATCGAAAATCCTCCCTGCGGTGTCGCGGAATTTGTCGTGTTGAAGTTCACGGGCACGCTTCTTTTTGTATTTAGCCATTCGTTCTTTCTCGCAAGTCCATGTAGTAGACCGCGTTCTAACGGGTGTATGATTAGCGAAACTCACTGTAAGGGCCGCTCGGAAAACTTGTCAAGCAAGGCGTTTAGCCAGTCTTGCAGCAGTGAAAAAGGTTTCGGCATCCAAAGATGCAGACTTGAAATGTTGAGAATAAATTCATTGGGAACAAAGCGGCAGAAGCGAGTGTCTAATAGCACGATTGCCCATGCCAGCGTTTCGAACGGGCAAAAGTCGGTGGCTGCTCCGATTCCGTCCCCAGGGAGAAACAAGTGAGCTACGTGGAGCCAATGGCGCTCCGCCAATTGGAGCTAGAGCAGGCTGCACCGGCTGCCGCTGTGGAGTCGTGCGAGCTGCGACCGCGGGCTGAGGCCCAGTTCATTGAAAGATTAAAACGCGGAGAAGCGGCAGCTTTTGAGCAGTTAGTTGCCGAACGATCCGGCGAAATTTACGGCCTGCTCTTTAGGCTGACCGAAAACAGCGAAGAGGCTCGCGACCTGACACAGGAAACGTTTCTGCGAGCCTTCCAAAGCATTGATCGTTTTCGCGGAGAGGCCGACCTGAGAACCTGGATCTATCGCATTGCGATAAACCAGGCAAGGAACCGCTGGCGTTGGTGGCGCAGACGTCATCGAGATACGACGATTTCGCTGGATGCGCCCCACGGCGATTCTTCTCAAACGCTGATGTCGACTTTGGCTCAGTCGTCAGATAACCCTGAGCAGCAGACGTTGGCTCACGAACGTGAAGTAGTTTTGAGATCCGCGCTCCAACGTGTGGGCCGAGCATATCGCGAAACGTTGATACTCCGCGATATTGAGGGGTTCACCTATGAAGAGATTGCTGAGACTCTGGGCATCAACGTAGGAACAGTGAAATCGCGTTTGGCGCGTGGGCGCCATGAGCTGAGGCAGAAGTTGGAAGGTTCTTTGTAAATTTGAAATTCCAAAAGCGGATGGCCGACCCGCCCCGGCTCACATAAACTCGGTGCCAAATGGGTCGAAGTGAGAACGGCGGGACCAGACGAGAAGTAACCTTGAAGATGAAAAGCGAATTTGAAACGTGGCCAGCAACACCCGTTGAAGCGTCGCTCAAGTCCACAAAGAAACTTTCTGCGCTGGACCTGGCCGAAGTTGCTTCTTTTTTTACAAAACGGAGCAGCCGGGGTCGGCCGACCATCCAACACATTGCCAATCGGCGATTGCCGATTGCAGAATGAAGAGAACCAACGGTTCGAATCGGAAATTGGAAATCGGAAGTGAACTTATGACCTGCGAAGAAACCAGTCAATTGCTTTCACAGTTTATTGACGACGTCTTACCGCTGTCAGTGCGCTCCGCTGTCGACGAACATCTGGATCGTTGTCCTGTTTGCCGGGCACATGCCGCGGAGTGTCGTTCAATTAGTCGCAGCCTCCGTCAGATTGCCCGGCCGGTAGCGCCAAGCGATCTGGCCACCTCAATAAATGCTGCACTCGTGATCGAAGCAGCTGCGCGTCGCGCGTCGCCGGTTCGCTCACTTCGAGAGCGAGTCACACTGTGGCTCGAACCCCGCGTGATGCCGTACGGCGTTGGTTCCTTTGCGTCAGTGGTTCTGTTTGCCGCCATGTTTATAGCGCTGGGTCCGCATTTCATGGCCCTGCAAAAAGCTTCTCGGCAACTGAGCACAGTGCTCGTCTTCCGATCGAGCGGCGGCTATGACTTGACCCAGCCGGTCAGCTCTGAAGACTTCTCGAACCTTCGTGCGCCCTTTGCGGCTCAATCACCAAGCCTTAATCCAGGCGGCGCGCTTGCCGCACTCACAAGCTCATATACAAACCCACATCCCAGGACCGATCAGGCTGCGGACGACATGATCGTAATCGCAGACGTATTCAGCAATGGTTCTGCGTCGCTTGCTGATGTGGTGCAGGCGCCGCGCGATCGACGCATGCTGGCCGACTTCGAAGTTGCTTTGAGACAAAGCGCGGCTTTTGTGCCTGCGTCACTTGACCGTCGTCCGGACACCATGCGCGTCGTTTTCAGTGTTCAGAAAGTCGATGTGCGCGACACCAGTTTTTAGACTCTTACCTTTAAGCATCCTGCTTTTCATCATTCTCACACCGATCGAATTCGTATGAGTCCGGCACTTTTGGTGTTATTTCATGCTCGTGCGTTTGCTGTCGACCAAACAACGAACCACCAAATTACACGAAAAGAATGAACACGAGAGCGGTAATAGCCTTGTTGAGGTTCAACCTTGCAAACTAGCCATTAGCTGCTAATACACTCGCTTGACGCACCGCACTTCGCGTGTTAGTTTGCGGCTTAATCCGTTCTACCAGTAACAATGTTTCAGAATCGGACGATCTGGTCCGAGCAAAGACACGCGTGACTGCCGTCGCTCCAGAGCTTAAAAAAACGCCGCTGAATGCCGTCCATCGCCGCATGGGTGGACGGATGGTCGATTTCGGCGGCTGGGACATGCCGGTCCAATATCCCGCCGGCACGATCGAGGAGCATCTGCGAACCCGCAACCATGCCGGCCTCTTCGATGTTTCTCATATGGGCGAAATTGATGTACGCGGCGCCGAAGCGATTGCGCTCGTCAATTATTTGGTATCTAACGACGCCGCGAAGCTAGTCGACGGCCAGGCTCAATACTCCGCACTTACAACTTTCGAAGGCACTGTGGTTGATGATCTTCTCGTCTACCGGTTCGCAGAAGATCATTTACTGCTGGTGGTGAACGCAGGCACAACTGAAAAAGATTGGGAGTGGATGACGACGCATCGCCGCAGCGAAGCGGCCGAGCTGAATAACGTCAGTTCCGAATACTGTCAGCTCGCGTTGCAGGGACCGGATGCGCTCGGCATCCTTCAAAAACTAACTGACGTGCCGCTGGCTGAAATCAAGTATTACCATTTCACTGAGGGCCAGGTTGACGGCGTTCACGCGATTGTCTCGCGCACCGGCTACACGGGCGAAGACGGCTTCGAGGTCTACGCTGCAGCCGATAAGGGCGAGCAGATCTGGAACAAAATGCTTGACGCCGGCAATTTCGGCAGTGACACCGGCGTGCTTCCCTGCGGTCTCGCTGCGCGAAACACGCTTCGGCTCGAGGCGGGCATGGCACTGTATGGTCATGAGATCGACGAGCAGACCACGCTGCTGGAAGCCAACCTCGGTTGGATTTGCAAGTTGAACAAAGGCGACTTCATCGGCCGGGACGCTCTCGCCAGGCAAAAGGAAGAAGGTATTCGCAGACGTCTGATTGGATTTGAAGTGACCGAACGAGGCATCGCACGCGATGAACAGGATCTGCTTATCAATGGTGAGCGTGCGGGTAAAGTAACTTCGGGAAGTCCGGCTCCGTTTTTGAAAAAGAACATTGGCATGGGATACGTTCCGGCCGAGTCGGCCAATGAAGGACAGGAAATTCAAATCGACGTGCGCGGCAAGTTGGTAGGCGCACGCATTGTGAAGACACCTTTTTACAAACGTGAGAAGTAGCGAACCAGAAAACCAATACCGGAAAGCTACGGAGGAATAATGGCTAACATCCCAGACGATTTACACTACAGCAAAGATCACGAGTGGGTCCGCGTCGACGGAAACGTTGCCGTCGTCGGAATCACCGATTATGCCCAGGATTCGCTTGGTGACGTCGTCTACGTCGAGTTGCCAAAAGTGAGCGAACAGTTTGCGGCTAATGAATCTTTTGGCTCGGTGGAATCTGTGAAGGCGGTTTCCGAAATCTTCTGTCCTGTGTCAGGAGAAATTGTTGGGGTCAACGACTCGCTCAACGACGCGCCCGAGAAGGTCAATGAGGATCCTTACGGCGAGGGCTGGATGATTCGCGTTGCGATGTCGAACCCTGGTGAAGTGGACAGCATGTTGACTGCCGCTGAGTACGAAGATTTCACGAAAGCTGAGACGGAATAAAATTGCGTTACATCCCCAACTCGCCCGAAGAGCGGGCCGAGATGCTCCATCACGTCGGCCTCAATACTGCGGCCGAACTATTCGATTCGATTCCCAAAGATTTACGGTTAACACGGGATCTCAACACTACCCCGGCGCTCTCTGAAATTGAGTTGCTCGCCGGCTTTGATCGGCTCGCTGCCTCAAACTTCGGCGCCCAGCGAATAAGTTTCCTCGGGGCTGGCGCTTATCAACACTACATCCCGACCATAGTCGATCACATCATTTCGCGCTCTGAGTTTTTTACCGCTTACACTCCGTATCAACCAGAGATATCGCAGGGCACGCTGCAGGCCATTTTCGAGTTCCAAACACTGGTCGGCCAGCTCACTGGAATGGAAGTGGCGAACGCTTCCATGTACGACGGGTCAACCGCGCTGGCGGAAGCCGTATTGATGGCGGAACGAGTTACCAAGCGATCGAAGGTAGTTGCCTGCGGCGCCATCCATCCCGAGTATCTGGAAGTAATAAACACGTACGTACAACACGCCGGCATTGAACTTGTGCAGGCACCATTTGATTCTGAGAGTGGCCTGGCGTCGGATGCCGGCGAATTAATCGACGACAAAACCGCGGCGCTGGTAGTCCAGTCACCTAACTTCTTCGGTTGCGTTGAGGATGTCGCCGCACTCGCCGAACGGGCTCATTCGGCTGGCGCACTTTTGATCGTTGCCGTCACAGAAGCAATTTCTCTCGCGCTACTCAAATCGCCCGGCACTTGTGGGGCTGACATCGTGGTAGCGGAAGGCCAATCGTTTGGCGTGCCGCTTTCTTTTGGCGGTCCGTACGTTGGCTTGTTTGCGACTCGCGAGAAATATGCGCGGCAGATTCCTGGCCGCCTCGTCGGTGAAGCGTATGACAAACAGGGCCGACGCGGTTTTGTTTTAACGCTGGCCACGCGCGAGCAGCACATCCGTCGCGAAAAAGCCACTTCAAACATCTGCACCAACGAAGGCCTGATCGCATTGGCGTCAACCGTCTATTTGGAAACGATGGGCAAGCGTGGTCTCCAGGAAGTTGCGATGCAGTGTGCGCAGAAAACGGCGTACGCAGCAAAACGAATCAGCGAGCTTGATGGTTTTTCGCTTCCTTTTTCCGGCCCACGCTTTAATGAGTTTGTAGTCCGCGCGCCTGGCCCAGCCAAAGACTTGCTCGCGCGTCTTGCCTCAGAAAGCAAGATAACCGGAGGCTTGCCGCTGTCTCGCTACTTCACGGATCGACCAAATGAGTTTCTGGTTTGCGTCACAGAAATAAATTCGCGGGCAGACATTGACGCGTTAGTGAAAGCATTGTCCTTAGATGCCGGTTAATCGCCCGTGGAATGGAGGCCCCCAGTTCAGAGTTCAGCCTTTAGGCTGCGGCTTAGGACTATGAATTGACCACGCAAGCTAAAGCTTGAACTCTAAACTACTGGAATGGCACCGCTGGATACGCTGTGTTCGAGGCTATTCTCAGCAATTCTATGAAATCTGAGATCACAAAAGTCACCAGTCATATCAACCCCAACGAGGCGCTAATCTTCGAGCGCTCACAGCCAGGCCGGGTTGGTTATCGTCTGCCGCCACTCGACGTAGACGAGCAACCAATCAGCGAGCTTATCCCGCAGCAGTTTCTCAGAGACGACGACCTCGATGGTGTTCCCGAGGTCAGCGAAGTGGATGTAATTCGCCATTTCGTGCGCATGTCGATGTGGAATTATTCGATCGACCAGGGCATGTACCCGCTCGGCTCTTGCACCATGAAATACAACTCGCGTCTCAACGAGAAGGTGGCGCGAATTCCAGGGTTCGCAGGTCTTCATCCTTTGACTGAAGCCGATGACGCGCAGGGCGCGCTGGCAGTAATTCATCAGTTGCAACTGGATCTGGCGGAGATAACGGGTCTGCCTGGCATCTCTCTGCAACCAGCGGCCGGCGCTCACGGCGAGATGACGGGCGTGATGATTATTCGCGCGTTCATCGATGCGCGCGACGGCGAAGGCGGCTCTGCCAAACGCCGCACCATGTTGATTCCAGATTCCGCTCACGGAACCAATCCGGCATCTGCGCACCTGTCCGGTTTTTCAGTTAAGACGATTCGTTCGACC
>DASZDU010000292.1:0-22838 GCA_035941655.1 Pyrinomonadaceae bacterium
GAGGGGTAGTAAACGTTATTTTCTACCCCGAACATCTGGAGCCGGGATGGAGCGAAAAGAAAAGAAAAGTTGACGCCGAGATCGCTCCGGAAGTGCAGCGTGCTTCCGCAGCGGAGCGGGGCGACGTTGCGCATAAGAAAATCGCGCGCGATCGTGTCAGGCGCGAAGAGTTTGCAAAACGATTGCCGGCGGTGCGTGTATCGCGTCTGGTGGATCATATTGATCATGTGGTGAAGCTCGTCGGGATTGATCATGTTGGGATTGGATCCGATTTCGATGGAGTGCAGTCGACATTGAGTGATCTGGCTGACGTTTCGCAACTCCCCAACCTTACGAAAGAGTTGCTGCGTCGTGGCTATTCGGAGAGTGATGTTGACAAGATACTGGGCGGCAACATGCTGCGCGTGATGGAAGAAGTAGAAGTATTGACTCATTGATCAATTGGGTCATTGATTCATTTTTCTTGGATTAACAACTGTCGATTTGTCTTAACATGGTTACGACAGAATCAATGACACGATGAAACAATCTCACAATCCTCGAAGACCTCGCATTGGCTTTCATGCCCCCATCAAAGGCGGCTTGCACCAG
Organism: Pyrinomonadaceae bacterium; assembly: GCA_035941655.1. Classification (GTDB taxonomy): domain Bacteria; phylum Acidobacteriota; class Blastocatellia; order Pyrinomonadales; family Pyrinomonadaceae; genus PSRF01. The sequence continues at coordinate 592 of DASZDU010000292.1, forward strand.
GCGCTTATCGTGGCGCGCGACACTGGCTGCGATACGGTGCAAATCTTTTCGCGTAATCCACGAGGCTGGGCAGCGAAGCCCCTCTCTTACGCTGACATCGCTCTCTTCAAGAAAGTTCGACGAGCTACCAGACTCAGTCCCGTCGTTATTCATTGCAACTATCTGGTAAATCTCGCGGCGGCTGATGAGCTAATGCTGCAAAAGTCTCGCGTGTCGTTTCGCGAGGAAGTTGTGCGGGCCATTCTCCTGGGTGTCGACTATCTCGTGGTTCACCCCGGCAGTGCGCGCGGCTCGTGTGAAGCCGATGGCATTCGCACTTGCGCAGTGAGCATCAAGATCGCTTGTCGGCGTTTGAATCTGGGTAAGCTGCGCATTCTGCTGGAGAACACTGCCGGGCAAGGCGAGTGTATCGGGCATCGTTTCGAGCATATGCGCGAGATCATGGATCGTTGCCCAGAGCTTCCGCTCGGTGTCTGTTTTGATACGGCTCACGCGTTCACCGCCGGCTATGACATACGCGAGCAGGATGGCCTCGAAGCGTTGATTAGCAGAATCAAAAACACGGTGGGGACGAAGAACATCCGCGCCATTCATTTCAACGACTCACGTGCCGCTTACAATTCGCGCGTCGACCGGCACTGGCACATCGGTGAGGGCCATATCGGCAGCGACGCACTGCGCCGCGTAGCCCAGCATCCCAAACTCGCCCATGCGGCCTTCATCCTCGAAACACCCTACGACGATCCGCGCGCGGATTTGAAAAATTTGAATATGCTGCGGTCGTTCGTTGATAATGTCTCACCCTAGAATTCTCGCTTCGCTGTTCACCCCTAAATATATCCGCTGAATCTAAACTTTCCTTGTAACGAGTTTGACGTAACTACACAGCGGCTTCAAACAAGAATAAATTCTTTGTTGCGCGCTACATGAAAAAGCATCAGCGTCATACTTCGCGAGAACGGAACGCACGGCAATCCAAGTCGATTTAAGGTTGGACAGTTTTCATCAGGTTCATTAAAATAGTTTGCATCATGAGAGGTTCGTATCAAGCACTTACCAAACTCCTCCTAACGGTGCCGCTTCTGCGCTGCGCGTTCTGACGCGCGTTTTTTGCGAAGCGGCGACTTCTACTCTAAAAGCAGTTCAATCTCAGACGCGCGCGGTAACGTGCGCATCGCAAACTGACAGTTTGCGTTACAAATAATTCGTGTTAAGTGTAGACACCGTTAGGAAACGATCATGGACGAAAAATATTTTCCGGAAAAAATAGAAAACAAGTGGCAACAGCACTGGGAACAGACTAAAGCGTTCGAGGCTACCGAAGACGACCCGCGCCCAAAGTTTTACTGCCTGGAAATGTTGCCTTACCCGTCGGGTTTTTTGCACATGGGCCATGTGCGCAACTACGCAATCGGCGACGCGCTTGCCTGGTACAAGCGCCTGCAGGGGTTCAACGTGATGCATCCGATCGGCTGGGACAGTTTTGGTCAACCGGCGGAGCAGGCGGCAATCAAGCGTGGTATTAATCCGCGCGATTGGACGGAAGAAAACATTGCGCATATGCGCGGGCAGATGAAGCGTCTGGGGATTAGTTACGACTGGTCTCGAGAAATTGCCGCGCACCGGCCTGACTATTACAAGTGGGACCAATGGTTCTTCCTCAAAATGTTTGAACGAGGCCTGGCTTACAAAAAGAAGTCACCCGTGAACTGGTGTCCGAAAGAAAGCACAGTGCTTTCAAATGAACAGTCGTCGGGCGGCGTGTGCTGGCGCTGCGGCGCGGAGGTTGAGAAAAGAGATCTCGAGCAGTGGTTCCTGCGAATAACGGAATACGCGGAGCAGCTGGTCGGAGACATCAAGCAGATTGAAACTAGCTGGCCGGAGAAGGTTCTCAAGCGCCAAAGTGATTGGGTCGGGCGCAGCGAAGGCGCGTACATCGACTTCGCGGTGAGGGATAGCGACCGCAAGATTCGTGTGTTTACCACCCGGATCGACACCATTTTTGGCGCTACCGCTCTTGTCCTTTCGGCGGAGCATCCGCTCATCGAAGAACTGCTGCCCGCGTCTGCATTGAAAAATCATGTGATGGCATTTGCGGCAAAGGTAATCGCTGGAAAGGCTGCACGTGATCGGGCCGACGAAGAAGCCGAGAAAGAAGGAATCAACACCGGTGTATTGGCTATCAATCCCTTCAGCGGTGAGACGATTCCGGTATGGGTCGCGAACTACGTGCTCATGGAATACGGCAGCGGCGCGGTGATGAGCGTGCCGGCGCATGATGAACGAGATTTCGAATTCGCACAAAAATATTCGTTGCCAATTCGCCGAGTAATCGAACGCATTTCGCATGAACAGGAGTCAATCCCACACGACGCCACCAGCGAAGACCAGTCGATTGCCATGCAGCATGCGTTTACCGATGAAGGCATTCTGGTTAACTCCGGAGACTGGAGTGGGAAGCTCTCGAAGGATGCGATTCGGGAGATGGCGAGTTACGCCGAGACGCATGGGTTCGGACAGACGGCCGTAACTTATCGCATACGGGATTGGGGTATTTCACGTCAGCGTTTCTGGGGCGCGCCAGTTCCGATTATTTACTGCGAAGACTGTGGCATGGTGCCGGTGCCGGAAAAAGATCTGCCCGTTAGATTGCCCGAGCGTGCGGAGTTTACCGGTTCTGGTGAATCGCCATTGGCGGGAGTGGCGGATTTTGTCAACACGACCTGCCCAAAGTGTAATCGACCGGCGCGTCGCGATACAGACACGATGGATACGTTCGTCGATTCGTCGTGGTACTTCTTCCGTTACTGTGATCCACGTAATGAAAAAGCGGCGTTTGATCCGGCGATCGCCAGCAAATGGACGCCAGTGGATCAATACATTGGCGGTGACTCGCATGCGGTGATGCACCTCATCTACACACGATTCTGGACCAAGGTAATGCGAGACCTCGGTCTGGTTTCATTTGACGAGCCCGTTAAGAGACTCTTAACGCAGGGAATGGTGACGAATCGCATCGAAGGCACTGACGAATGGAAGGCCATGTCGAAGAGCCTCGGCAACGGCGTCGATCCAGACGAGATGGTTCAAGCTTTTGGTGCAGATGCGGCGCGTTTGTTTGTGCTGTTCGCGGCGCCGGTCGAGAATGAGCTGCGCTGGTCAGAATCGGGAATCGAAGGTGCGGTACGATTTCTGCGACGTGTCTACACGATGGTGTGGCGTTGGCAGGAACGGCTGTCAAACGACGCTCCGGCGACTGCGAACGATGAATCGAGCGCGGCGGCACGTGCGTTACGACGCAAGACTCACCAGACGATCGCGAAAGTAACCAACGATTTTGAAGAGCTTCACCTGAACACAATCGTCGCGGCCTTGATGGAGTTATTCAACGAAGTCAGTGCGTTTGAGGTACAACCGAACACCGCTTCTGATTCGGATGTCTTTGCACTGCGTGAGGCTTTGGAGTCGATCGTGCTGATGCTGGCGCCCATTTCGCCTCACGCTGCCGAGGAGATGTGGGAACACCTGGGCCACAGCGGCGGGTTATTGAATTCCGGCAGCTGGCCGCTGGCTGACGCCGCATTAGCGAAGCGTGAAGAACTTGAAATTCCCATTCAAGTGAATGGCAAGCTGCGTTCACGCGTGCTTGTGGCGCCCGACGTTACTGAAGAGGAATTGCGGACCGCAGCGCTCAACGACGAGAAGATTCGCGCCTTCATCGACGGCCACGAGGTTGTCAAAGTTATCGTCGTGCCGCAGCGTTTGGTGAACATCGTCATCCGCTAGAGCGATGTAGTGCGTCGATGAATTCGGAACGGGGAGCGGTAGCGACCCAATTCGCTACCGCCCTGGAGTCTGAATTCATCAACGCACGAAATGGCGTATTCAAAGGGCGCCGAGGGCTACGCAGCATTGCTTCACCGTACCCTCAAACCATTGCCGCAAGGCATTTTGTCGGTTGCTTGCTCACACGTCAGCCGTTAGAATCACGTGGCGACTGGCATCGTTGCCGTTTGCAGTCGCGAATCCTTCTTGCCGTCTCCGCGTTTGTACCGGGCCCGTAAATGAAAGAATGTCCAGCCTGTAGGCGTTGCTTTTCTGACGAGATTATCCACTGTCCGCAAGACGGCGATGCCACCACACCATCGTTGCTGGGCGAGCCCATACTCGACGCCCGCTATCAGTTGGAGCGGCGGCTGGGCCAGGGCGGGATGGGTGTCGTGTTTCAGGCCCGACACATATTTCTCAAGACTTCTCACGCCATCAAAGTGATCTTGCCCGATCTCGTCGGTAACGATCCGATGCTGGTTACGCGATTCCGCCAGGAAGCGCTGGCGGCTGCCGCTATTCGTCACCAAAACATTATTGCGGTAACGGATTTTGGCGTCGTGCGGGGCACGATGCCTTTTCTGGTGATGGAGTTTGTTAGCGGCCAGTCACTGCAGGACATTCTTGCCGAGGAAAAGGTGATGTCGCCGGAGCGAGCTCTTGAGTTTGCTTGCGCGATGGGCGCGGGCGTCGGAGCTGCACACAAGCAGAACATCGTGCACCGCGATCTCAAGCCGCTGAACATCATGACGCAGCAGGGCCAGCCAATTTCCGAAGGCCTGAAGATCCTCGACTTCGGTCTGGCGAAGATCAAGTCAGGTGAGCTGCTGGGTTCTTTTATCCAGGCTAAGACGAGCGGCTTGATGGGTTCGCCTTTCTACATGGCGCCGGAGCAATGGTCGGATGAAGAGCCTGACGCGCGCGCCGACGTCTACAGTCTCGGAATAATTCTTTATCAGATGCTGAGTGGAGATGTGCCCTTCAAAGGGTCATCCATTCCATCCATCATGAAGAAACATCTGACGCTGCCGCCGCCGACGTTTAAGTCGGCCGGCGTTGACGTCTCGCCAAAACTCGAAGCAGCTGTTCGTCACGCTTTGGAAAAAGAAATCTCAGTGCGGACGCCGTCCGTTGACGAGTTCCTTAAGGAACTGAAAGAAGCGGTGGCGACAGGCGGCGTGACTGTCGGTGCGGGGCGAGAAAAAATCCCGGGCGGGCCGGACGAAACGATTTATGCGCCCGCTGCCTCAACTGCGCAGAACAAACAACAGACAACAGCTTCCCAACTGGCCGGAACGGTTAGTTCCTCTGCATTGGATCCCGGAGAGCAGGCAAAGCTCGCGGCCACGCGCGAAGCTTATGAGCGGGAGCAAAAAGAGAAGGAGCGGATTGCGCGCGAAGAGCTGGCACGCGAGGAGGAGGAGCGCCGCAAAGCTGAAGAAGCGAAAGAGCAACAGCGGCGAGAACAAGAGGAGCGAATTCGCAGAGAGCGCGAAGAGCGGGAAGAACGCGAGCGCCAACAGCGCGAGCAGATGGAGCGAGTGGAGCGGCAGGCCAAAGAACTCGAGGAACGTTTGGCACGCCTCGCGACCAGCATACCGCCTCAAGCTCCAGCTGGTGTGGTCACCGGTGAGGCCACCCAGATAGAGCATGGAATGAAATCGGGAACCGTGGGCGACAACAGTTTTCCTGGCGGAGCGAGCGCGGCCCCGATGCCCTACGACAGCGTTCCCAAACTAGCCGTCTCCATCCCGCCAAAGGCGAAAAGCAATTCACTCTTAATAATCGGCGCCGCCGTTTTGGGTCTCGTGCTTGTTGGCGGTGCAATCGGCACTTACTTGTTGTTGCGAGCGAAAAGGACGCCTCCGGTCGGCCCGACTCCAAGTCCTACGGTCACGGCCAGTCCCGTACAAGAAACGATCAAGCCTGATCTTGTCGAAATTACGGGAGGAACTTTTCAGATGGGTCGCAACGATGGACCTTTCCAGGAGCGACCTGAACACATCGTAACGGTTGCGAACTTTTTTATGGACCGCACTGAGGTCACCAACGCCGAGTATGCCCAATTTGTTCACGAGACGAATTACGAAGCGCCGGGAGACTGGGCCAGGGGGAAGCCACTCCTGGGACAAGAGCTTTGGCCCGTTGCAAACGTGTCGGCGGCAGATGCCCAGGCCTTTGCTGCCTGGCGTTCAAAGCGAGACGGAGTCACTTACCGTCTCCCTACTGAAGAGGAATGGGAGTATGCGGCCCGCAACGGCGGTGAGCACAAGGGTTTTCCCTGGGGCGAGTCGTGGCAGAACGGGCGCGCGGTAGTGAAGTCAGCTACTCCCAAACCTGTAGGTTCATTGCCGGAAGGTAAGAATCGCTGGGGAGTGGTCGATCTTATCGGCAACATTTCGGAGTGGACTTCTTCAAAGGCGTCGATCTATGACGGCCGGCAGATTCCGCCCGAAAACCGAGATTGGCTCGTGCTTCGTGGTGGCTCATATGCGAGTAATCCGGAAGATTCACAAATACCGATCTCCGCCACCTATCGAGATTGGTTCAAGCCCACGCTGAGACATCCCACTTTTGGTTTTCGCCTGGTCCGAGCGGGTCAATAAGGCGGAAACCGTTCAGCTTCTCTGTGCCGCCTTAGTGTTCTCTGAGGCGCCGTGGCGAATTTAGTAGGCAATACTCACCACAGAGACACAGAGATCACAGAGGTTGCACAGAGATTTTCAAACCAGGTCACTACCCCAATTTCCCGAACTTCCGCAAACTGGGCTACAATCCGCCACGGATTTAAATTTAAACGATATTGTCAAACGAAGACCCGGGTCAGATTTGACCGACTCCCAAGTCGGGCTTTGCTTGGTCGGTCAACTAATCACCTTATTGTTCAGGAGTGGATCGATGAGAACTTCCTCGATTTTTCGTTCAATCTTAATGTTCATCGCTCTTTTGAGTAGTTTCACCTTGCTCGGCACTGGCATAGCGGCTCAGGACGTGGGCGCGGACGTCGGCGGCGGCGCCGGAGTGTTCAGAGCTAAGAATCCGGAAACAAAAAAGCGCGCGCCCAGGACAACACCCATCGGCGGCGCGCATCGTTTGCCGCGGACAACCACTGCGCCAGCCCAGGAGAAGGTTGAAGACCTGTTAGATAAAGGCAACGAGTTTCGTGATTCACGCCGGTTTGCGGAATCGGAACAAGCCTACAACAGCGTCCTGAAGATCAAGCCCCGTGATGGACGGGCAGCCTACGGACTCGGCAATATTTATTCCGATCAACAGCGGTGGGAAGAAGCCGAAGCTGCTTACCGCAATGCAGCGACATGGAGCCCTTCAGACGTCGACGCACTGGTGGCGCTGAGTGTCGTTCTGGTCCAACCGCGTACCGGCGCCAGCAACGCCAAGCGCTTTGCTGATGCCGAGAGCTTTAGCCGGCGAGCTATTCAACTGCAACCGCGCAACGCTGTTGCCTGGGACCGCCTGGGAGTTGCCCTGCAGTCGAGGGGTCTATTCAACAATGAGACCGAGAGTGCTTACCGCCGCGCGGTGGAACTCGATCCCGACTTTGCAGTGGCCTATGCGCACTTGGCGCGAGTGCTCAATCGCATGGGCAAAACCAGTGAGGCTGAGCCGCTTTACGAAAAGGCTACGCAACTCGCTAAAGATCCCCCGACGTTGAATTTGATCGCCGAGTCATTACAGGCGGAGCAGCAATGGCAAAATTCAGAACCGGTTTTGAAACGCGTGCTCGAACTGGATGCGCGCAATGCCACCGCTCTTTACTTAATGGGCCGGATGCTGGTGGTCTACAAGAGATATCAGGAAGCAGAACCCTACCTGAAACTGGCAACTGAGGTTAGTCCGCGCGCTTTTCAACCGTTCAACCTGCTCGGCCGCAGTTATCTCGCGTTGGATCGGTTTGAGGATGCGGAGCTGATTTACGAACGAGCAGCAACGCTTGCGTCGGCTGGTGATCGAAAGCAACTCGCAGGCATTTACGGTTTCGAAGGCGTCGGTGACGGGTTTATGAAACTGAAAAAGAAACCCAGTGCCGCACGCGCATACCGCCGCGCATTGGAGCTCGATCCCGGAAACAAGGACCTGGAACAAAAGCTGTCCCAGGCTAGCTAGCCGAAGCCCTGGTTCACAAAGCCAGCTCAGCCGATGCCGCAGTCAGATGGCTGGAGCTCAGAGTTAACTTTCTACAAGGAGCGGATTTCTCTCATGAAGCGTTGCCCGAAGTGTAATCGTGCTTTCTCCGACGAAAACCAGAAGTTTTGTACGCTCGACGGCGGCTTGTTGGTCGCCGACAAGCCTTTCGATCCCAACGCGACCGTGCAGAGTTTTGCGCCACCCCAAGACCAGCCGGCAAGTACTCCGCAACCGGATTTCGGCGCCACCATTGCTACTTCCTCTTCCGCTCCCACAGTCGTGTTTCCGAAAGAAACCGGCTCCACAGGATCTAAAACTGCGGCCAACTTGCATCAACAATCCCAAGCGGCACCGCAGCCTTCAGCACCAGGGACTGCAACACCGCAACCCTCAGCAACGCCACCGCCAACGCAGGCTCCGCCCCCAACCACCAGCACACCAGTTCCGCCACGTACCGATAGCGCGCCACTACCCCAGGCGCCGAGTGGCCCGGTTTCTATGTCCGGCGCTGCGCCAAAGAAAAAATCGAAGCTGCCGTTGATTCTGGGAATACTCGCCATACTCCTTGTATTCGGTGTGGGTGCCGTAGTCGCGGCATTTTTTCTGGTGATTAAGCCGCGTTTGCAAGAGCAGACCTCGGAACCACCAGTCGTTGTCACAAATCCTCAACCTGAAAATGTAAATACGAACGTTAATGCAGCCGCTCCCAGCAGCGAAACAAAGCCCGCTGAAAGTGAATTTGTAGCCCCACCGAACACGACAAAATTTCAAAATTCAGCCGCTAATCTCGACGGCAAACTTGCCGAGCACTATGTCGACTTTTCGTTTTATTATCCAAACAATTGGGCGCCCGATCCCAAGGCGGGGGTAGCCGGCTCGGGAAACTTTGCCAAAGTTGAGAGACGTCTGCCGCCGGACTTCACACAAGAGAACTTCGCGGTCCGTTGGTATGAGAGTAAGGGAACCTATGACGCGGACCTTCCAGACTTTCCCAAGCAAGTGGAAGACTTCAGCGCCAGTCTCGCCAAAGCCTTTCCGGGATATCGCAAGGTGTCAGAAGGTCCGACAAAAATTAATTCGCTGGATGCTTACGAGTTTCGCTGGGTTGGCCTTTCGAAAGGCACTGAGAAAGGCGATTTGCAGTTATGGGGTCGCGTAGTGTTTGTGCCCACCGGCGTTGCCGGAGCTAACAACGGCGTAATCCTAACGATGTTCACAACATCGCTGGCGCCGGAATTATCGAGCGTCGAAGATGTTGGTACGCAAGGTGAGATGCCGGTGATTCTTGAATCCTTCAGATTTGGCAAGGCTCGATAACTCTTCGGGCGCTAAAAAGCATGTAGTTCAAAGTTCAGCCTTTAGGTTGTGCCCTGTCAATTGGGGACGCTAAAACTTGAACTCTGAACTGCTTGGGTGAGGTTAGCGTCGAACCGGTTCGAATGCTATGCTAAATTAGGATTGGTCGATAGCAGGTTAAGAAATGCCAGGAAAGAATAAGACAAATAAGCAAAAGCCATTATGGACTCCCGCACGCATCGCCTTCACCCTGGTCGTGCTGTCACTGCTCGCAGCCCTGGGAATTTCAAGCTGTAGTTCCGGCGATGAAAGGCGTACCAATCCGCCAGCCTCTGGCGTAGCCACTAACAACAGCCGCAACCCGAGTGCGCCCCCGATGCGAAATGCTCCGCCGGCGCCACTGACGACGTTGCCTGCAGCCATAACCGATGCAGAATTGCGAGCTGTCAGCGGCTCCCCAATAAAACTTTCCAACTATACGGGGAAAGTCCTGCTGGTAAATTTATGGGCCACCTGGTGCGGTCCATGCCGTCAGGAAACGCCGGAGCTGGTCAAGTTAAACAAGGAGTTTCGTTCGCAGGGATTGGAAGTGGTGGGCCTATCAACTGAAAATCCTGACGACTCGGCGGACAAGGTGCGCGAGTTTGTTCAGAACTATAAGGTGGATTACCGAGTTGGCTGGTCTGGTCCGCAGGTGGCGATTGCCTTGATGCAAGGTCGCGATGCCATTCCGCAGAGCTTCATAATTTCGCGCGATGGTCGCGTACTCAAGCGCTTTATCGGTTTTAACGCAGTAACAACGCCCGAGCAAATCCGGGAGGCCGTCCAGGAAGCACTCAACGATAAAGGCGCCGCTGACTAATCGGACGCGTTTTTTTGTTTCAGTTCGCGCTCGGCTTCTTCCACCAACCGCTCACCCTCCTGCGCCAGCTCGTCATCCTGTAAGCCATCGGCGACGTGCTTTTTAGCTTCGCCTCTTAGTTTCTTCATCTCGGCTTCGACACGCTCTTCTACTTGATCAATCGGCGCCACTTCGCCGGTTTCAGTCTGACTTTGGATGTGGTCTTTATCAATCCCCATGCTTAACCTCTTCTAACGGAAATCTGGCTTTGATCTGCTGCGGAGTACGAGCAAATCAGTCTAACGAAAGTCAGCGATTGATGCCAGCAGACATTTATACAGTGGTGATTTCTTGTCATTACGCAGCCAGGAGCCGGGGCAAGCCCGCCTTCCCGACCTCGAGCTGATTAGAGTTGAGATTGTGATCTCACTGGGAAGGCTTTCAAGTTAAAAGCAATCGAGCAACTCCAGAAACTCAAGGTCAAGAAGGCGGGCTTGCCCTACATCGTTAAGTGACGCCCTCGACAGCCAACCTGTCTACAGTTTAGACTGACAACTGCAATGAGGCTTCTCTCTTCAATGAAAATTGTACGAGCAGTGCTGGCGCTTGCGGTTGCTCTTTGGATGGCGGGAGCAGGCTGCATGCTGGGCTGCGAGAACATGGTAAGCGCCGCCGCAAGCGATAAACATTCGACGGCGAGTGCTCAGATCATTGTCGCTTCCGGGGAAGCTTGTGCTTCCATGCAATCCCACAACTGCTGTGCTAAGCGCGGCGCAAAGTCTGCTTCAAAGCCTGCTCACAAACCGGCGGAAACTCTTACAGGTAGCATCGCGCCGGCGACACGTGCCATTGCAGCGGAATCGGGCGTCTCCTCGTCACCGATGATGGATTGTCCATTGGCCGTGAACGCCACTGCCGCTCTGTCGAAGCCGAGACAAGACCAGTCGAGCATTGCTTTACCGTCCGACGATGCGACTGCCTCAGTTTCAAACACCATCGAGCAGTCAATCGCCTTTGCGCGCCCGCTGCGATTACCCAATCGCGGTCACACCTATCTGCGCTGTTGCGTCTTCCTAATTTAGAAATCAGTTAGGACAGACTTTTCAGTCTGTCCCAACGAAGCATAGGCAGACCTTAACATCTGCCTTACCTGATTGGTACCAGTGTGTCTGCTGGTGCCTGCGGCATTCATTCTACTTAGACAGGAGAATACAAATGAAAAACTTCAAAGGATTTTCTCTGGGCCTTGTCCTGGGGATCGGCCTCGCTCTCTCAAGCCTCGCGTTTGCGCAGAACACCACGCAGACGGATGTAAAGAAAGAGGCGGAGTCGTGCTGCGCCATGGCTTCATGTTGCTGCAAAGGCGATTCATGCGACATGAAAGCTCACAAGGAACACGCGACCAAACACGAAGGGTGTTGCTGCTGCGGCGACTCGTGTGACATGAAGGCGCACGACAAGGAAAAGCCGAAGTCGTAATTCGGTGTTAGCAGGCTCGGGCGTTCAGGTTGAGTCTTCGACATGAGCGCCCGTGCCAGCCAGGAAAGGTCATGGTTAAAGTCATTTCAAGGGTTCGATTTCTCCTCGCGACCTTCGTATTAAGCATTTTCGTTTCGGCAAGCCAAACCGTATTTTCACAACACGAAGGCCACCGGATGCCGCCGACTAAACCCGCGCCCGCGCCGACGGCTACTCCCCAACCTTCTCCCGCGCCCTCAGCTCCAGGACACATGCATACTCCGGCGCCGAGTCCTGACGATACAAAGTCACAGCCCGGGAAGTCCTCAGCTATGGATATGCCTGCACCTGCGGGTGTTGGTCCTTTGCTCGTCATGTCAGGCGACGACATGGGTATTCGTGTTGGCGCCAGCGAAGCCAACGTGATGTCGATGGGCGCAATGGGTTCGGGTACTACCTGGCAACCATCATCTGCTCCCATGTATATGGCCCACAAGCAATCCGGCGATTGGCTGTTAATGTGGCATTACAACGTTGTGGCGGGCATCAATTCCCAGGGTGGGCCGAGAGGAGTAACCAGGTTGGAATCGGCAAACTGGTTCATGCCGATGGCTTACCGCAAGCTTGGGCACGGAACTTTACAATTGCGCGGCATGTTCAGCTTTGAGCCGTTTACTTTTCCGCCGGGAGGTTCGCCGCTGCTTTTTCAAACCGGCGAATCTTACAAAGGTCAGCCTTTGATTGACCGCCAACATCCACACGATCTGTTCATGGAGTTGTCGGCGCAGTACACATTACCGATAGGTGAAGGCGGTACCTGGTTCACTTACTTCGGTTATCCGGGAGAGCCGGCCTTGGGCCCCGTGGCCTTCATGCATCGCATGTCTGCGTCTGAAAACCCGGCGGCGACGCTAGCGCATCATTTGCAGGACTCGACGCATATTAGTTTTGGCGTATTTACAACCGGCTTTACTTATCGTTGGTTGAAGCTTGAAGGTTCGGTTTTTAATGGACGCGAACCCGACGAGAATCGTTACGACTTCGATGCGCACAAGTGGAACTCGCGCTCGGCCCGGCTGTCAATCGCGCCGAATCGTAACTGGGCAATGCAACTGAGTCATGGATTTTTGCGCAGTCCGGAAGGACTGGAGCCTGACACCGACATAAGACGTACTACCGCTTCGGTGCAGTACAACCGGCCAATGAATAACGGCAACTGGGCGTCAGCTTTTATCTGGGGACGGAACCATACCAGCAGCCCCGGCGAGGTGCACAATCTAAATGGCTACACTTTTGAATCGACCCTGAATTTTCGTGAGAAGAACTACGCGTACACGCGTTTAGAGGTAGTGGATAAGAATGAGTTGCTGCGCGCCGCGGATCGCGCCCGGCTTGGCCTCACGGATGATCATCCGTCATTCCGAATCGGGGCCTTCACCCTTGGCGGCGCACGTGACGTCGTGAGCAATAAGAAAGTGTCTGTTGCACTTGGCAGCGACCTGACGTTTTACTCCAAACCCGCTTTGCTCGATCAGCTTTATGGTAGTCATCCTGTTTCGTGGAAATTGTTTCTGCGACTGCGACCTGCCAGGATGGACATGAGCAGCCTGCACGGAGGACACTGAGCTGGAGGCGTGTCAGAAAACGCTGGGCACCCTTTTAGGGTGCAAACCATCTGTTCACTGCTTTCCGGTGGTCTTCGCTTCGCTCGGACCACCGGTTACTATCTGACAGCCCTTCAGGCTGAGGAAGGAAACAATGCAAAAGAATTGCTCGAGCTGCGGCAGCGAATTTCACTGCGGCTTTACTGATGGCGCCGCAAGTGCGCCCGAGACACTTTCATGTTGGTGTGCGGAACTGCCGCGCGTTTCCCCTGTTCCCATCTCGGATCAGGATTGTCTCTGCCCTGAATGCCTCGGCAAATCCATAGCGAAACTCATGGATCGTGAAGCAGTTGAATCGCGTTAGCCTGCGGCCCGCATCGCATCGTCATAGGCCGCGGATAAGTCCGTAGGATTAGAAATGCAAATGCCCAGGTCGCGCAGTAATCCATCTTGCAAACCGTAAATCCAGCCATGCACAGCCAGCTCATGTCCGCGTGCCCAGGCATTCTGGAATACTGTGGTTCGAGCTACGTTTAGGGTTTGCTCGACCACATTTAATTCACACAGTCGATTCAACCGCGCCGTCTCGTCTTCAATGGCTGTGAGCAGCTGCTGATGATCGTGCATGACGTCTTGCACGTGGCGCAGCCAGTTATCGATCAGCCCCAGCTGACGGTTGTGCATTGCTGCCTCCACACCGCCGCAGCCGTGATGCCCGCAAACGATTACGTGCTTTACGCCGAGCACTTCTACGGCGAATTGCAGCACCGAGAGGCAGTTGACGTCGGTGTGGACCACAACATTTGCGACGTTCCGGTGCACGAACAACTCTCCGGGATCCAGCCCCACAAGTTGAGTGGCCGGCACCCGACTGTCGGAACATCCGATCCATAGATATCGTGGAGATTGTTGTTGTGCGAGCGACTGAAAAAAGTCCGGCTGCTGCGCCTTGATGCGCTCGGACCAGGCGCGGTTCTTTTCAAGCAGTTCTTTCAAATCTTTCATCTTGGCAGGAATACTATCATTCATCTCTGTGCGTCCTCCGTGTTCTCTGTGTCTCTGTGGTGATGTATTGTCGGCGACGGCTCACCACCGAGACACAGAGAACACGGAAGACGCACAGAGAAACCAAGTTTAGGGCATGTTGTAAATCTTGAATCGTAAATCGTGAATAGAAGTTGCAGCGATTGGGCATTCGATTTATGTCAAACGTTCTATTAACGATTCACGATTTACTAAAAAATCCTCGACGCCTCAGAAACTCAGTCGCAACCCAAGCTGAATTTGCCTCGGATCAGCGGTGGCCGTCGGTTGGCCGAAACTTGGCAACGCCGTCGCACCGTTGCCGAAAGTGTTATTCGGCAGTTGCAGGTTGGCGCGATTCAAAACGTTGAATCCCTCGATTAGGGTTTCGAGTTGCAGTCTCTCATTGAGACGAAAACGACGGCTCAGGCTTCCGCGCCGCAAGTTTTACAACGGAGGCACTCCAAGTATCGAGGCTGTGGCGAGCATTGTGGGCACGGCGAACCGGTTGCGTTTGGCGGAATCAGTTTCTCGCGTCACAGAGTTTCTGCAATCATGAATGAGACTTTGCGCGTGCGCGAATTCTTCCATGCTTGCGGCAATTATGCAAAGGGCGAGTGCCTGACCCGCAAGAATCTATTCGCTGTGCCTCTTCGCGTTCAGCAAACGTTATACTTTCGGCGTAGGAACCACTTCAGTTGGCGGGACCGGAGTCGGATATGAAGATTTACGCGTGTAGTTGTTTACTTCTGATTAGCCTGACGGTAATCGCTGCAGCGCAGCCGTCGCCCAAGCCTTCATCCTTGCACGAGGCCGACCAGAAACAAACATCCACAGCGGCACAAGGGGAAGAGATAGGCGAGGGCGAAGTGGTGCACATCTCCACGAATCTGGTTTCTGTGCCGGTCAGCGTAATTAACCGTGATGGCCAGTCCGTTGTCGATTTGCAGCAAAGAAACTTCCGCGTCTACGAGGATGGAGTCGAACAGACGATCGTTCATTTCAGCAACATTGACCAACCATTTTCTGTCGTCTTGTTGATCGACACGAGTGGGTCGACCGCGCCGTTCGTAGATCAAATCAAAGCGGCCGCGAAAGTATTTGTCGAACAACTGCGGCCTGCAGACACTGTCCGCCCCATCTATTTTCACGGAGAGATAAAACCACTAACTGCCGAAGGCGTTAATGATCGCAAACTACTCGAAGAAGCAATTGATCGCATCGAGCCCGGGCCGATTAACATGGGCACGCGGTTGTACGACGCGGTTGAGTTTGGCCTGCACGCCCTAAGGCCGGTAGCCGCACGCAAAGCAGTGATTCTGATTACTGATGGCGAGAATACGTGGGGCAAGGCGACGATGAAGAGCACCCTGCGAGAAGCTGAAGAGTCAGAGGTCGTGGTCTACACGGTGCAGTATGGCGACTTCGTGCCGCAAAAATATTTGCAGCAATTAGCGGAAAAAACCGGCGGACGCTATTTCAAGGGTGGCGAGATGAATTCGTTCAAGCAATCATTCGTCGAAGTTGCTGCTGAACTGCGCCGGCAATATGTGATCGGATATCGCCCACATGAACCGGAGCGAGGCGGCACCCGCAAGATTAAAGTCAAGGTGGATCGGAAGCATGTCGCAGTGAAAGCGCGAACGTCATATACCTATGCGCCTTGAGCGAAATAAGATTCAACTGCTTGCTGGAACTGCGGGCGTCCCGATCGCATCAAGCACATACTACTTTTGGAGTGCGCTGACCTGTCAGCGCTTTTCGTCGGTTGCGACCTGTCGCAACCTCTTAACCCAGAATCTACCGCCGAAAGCGGGCGCCAAGCCGCTTTGCATGTCTCGTAGTTTAGAATGCAGGCATGCATCAAGTTGGAAAATACGTCGACCCGGTTTGTGGCATGACCGTCGAGCCGGCAACAGCTGCCGGATCGTACGAACACAAGGGAACTATTTATTACTTTTGCAGCACGCATTGCCTTGAGAAGTTTCGACGTGATCCTGAGGCCTTCCTTCACACATCGGCACCGACAGCATTAGTCCAGCCAATCCAAATCCAGCGCACAAGAACAGAATCTGCTTTCCATCAGCCGGAAGGCACGAGCCCACATCTTGATGCGACTTACACCTGCCCAATGCATCCGGAGATCGTTCGCGATGCGCCGGGTAGTTGTCCGATTTGTGGGATGGCGCTTGAGCCGCGAACAATAACGCTGGACGCGCCGGAAAATCTGGAGCTGCGTGAGATGTCACGACGCTTCTGGGTTTGCCTCGCGCTGACACTGCCACTGCTCATGATCGGAATGGGAGAATTCTTCCCGAGCCTGGATTTAGAACGCGTCATGCCGATGCGCGGCTGGAGCTGGTTGGAACTGGCACTAGCAACTCCGGTCGTGCTTTGGGGCGCGTCTCCCTTTTTTGTTCGCGCCTGGCAGTCGATCGTAAACCGCAGCCTGAACATGTTTACCTTAATCGGGCTGGGCGTAAGTGTCGCCTACGTTTTTAGTGTTGTTGCCACGATGTTGCCTGCATTGTTTCCCGCTTCATTTCGAAATGCATCCGGCGAAGTGCCCGTTTATTTTGAAGCGGCGGCAGTGATAACCACGCTGGTGTTGTTGGGCCAGGTGCTGGAACTGCGCGCCCGCAGCCGTACCGGAGCAGCAATCAAAGCCTTGTTGGGTCTGGCGCCCAAGACTGCACGCCGCATTCGCGCCGATGGACACGACGAAGATGTTTCACTGGATCAGATCAAACGAGGCGACAAGTTGCGCGTCAGGCCGGGCGAGAAAGTGCCGGTTGACGGGCGCGTGGGTGAGGGATCGAGTGCGGTCGATGAATCGATGGTCACTGGCGAACCGATTCCAGTTTCCAAACAACCAGGAGATACAGTCATTGGCGCGACCGTGAACACCACCGGCTCGTTTGTCATGGAGGCTGAACGCGTGGGTGCGGAAACTTTGCTCTCCCAGATTGTGCAAATGGTGGCCGAAGCGCAGCGCAGTCGCGCCCCGATTCAGAAGCTTGCCGATCGAGTCTCCGCGTATTTTGTTCCGGCAGTAGTAGCAATCGCAGTGCTTACCTTCATCGCCTGGAGTATGTGGGGACCCGAACCGCGCATGGCTTACGGATTGGTCAATGCCGTGGCCGTCCTGATTATTGCCTGCCCGTGCGCGCTCGGCCTGGCTACGCCGATGTCGATCATGGTAGCCACTGGCAAGGCTGCACAAAGCGGCGTCCTTTTTAGAAATGCCGAAGCCATCGAAATTCTTCGCGAAGTTGATACGCTGGTGATTGACAAGACCGGGACGCTGACGGAAGGCAAACCCAGACTGATCTCAGTTGTTACCGCGCCAGGCATCGATGAGGCGAAGTTGTTGCGACTCGCCGCAAGTGTCGAGCGCGGCAGCGAGCATCCGCTCGCGGCTGCGATTGTTTCTGGCGCGGTCGAGCGTGGCGTCGAATTAACCAATGCCAGCGCATTTGCATCGATAACCGGAAAGGGCGTAACGGGGGAAGTTGATGGCCGGAAGGTAAGCCTGGGGAATCAAGCACTGCTTGAAGATCTAGGCGTAGACGCCGGTGCGCTACAGGAACAAGCCGAAGTCCTACGGCGACTCGGCCAAACGGTTATGTTTGTCAGCCTGAATGGTGCGGTTGTTGGCTTGGTGGGAGTTGCCGATCCCATCAAACCTTCGACGCCGGAAGCGATTAAACAACTTCACGCGGAGGGTATACGAATCGTGATGTTGACTGGCGACAACGAAGCCACAGCGC
The DNA here is from genome assembly GCA_035941655.1 of Pyrinomonadaceae bacterium. Classification (GTDB taxonomy): domain Bacteria; phylum Acidobacteriota; class Blastocatellia; order Pyrinomonadales; family Pyrinomonadaceae; genus PSRF01. Next base: position 18,558 of record DASZDU010000292.1, read on the forward strand.
GGGCCGTCGCCAACAAACTCAATCTTGACGATATATTTGCCGAAGTTTTGCCGCAGCAGAAACGTGAGGTCGTGAGGCGACTTCAAAACGAAGGCCACAGGGTTGCGATGGCCGGCGATGGGATTAACGATGCGCCGGCGCTGGCCCAGGCCGACGTCGGCATCGCCATGGGAACCGGCACCGATGTGGCGATGGAGAGCGGCGCAGTCACGCTGGTTAAGGGTGATTTGCGTGGGATTGTGCGGGCGATAAGACTCAGCCGCGCAACCATGAAGAACATCAAACAGAATCTCTTTTTCGCCTTCATCTATAACGCCTTGGGAATACCGATCGCGGCGGGCGTGTTCTATCCGTTTTTGGGAGTGCTACTCAGTCCGATGATTGCGGCCGCGGCCATGAGCTTTAGTTCCGTATCGGTGATCGCGAATTCTCTGCGGCTGCGAAAAGTTTCGATCTGAGCACAACACCACGGGCAGGGAATTGTTTGACCTACACAAAGTCAGAACCGGGAGCCGTAGCGATTGGGTCATTCGAAAGGTTCACTTCACGAGTTAAAACAATTTCTGCTTGTATTGCGGAAAACAACTATGAGGGTTCGTGTCGACCCAATCGTTACGGCTCCCGGTTCTGACTTTGTGTAGGTCAACCAATTCCTAAGACGCGCGTTGCCGTTCGCACGGTTTTCTAGTATTACTTCAGCGTCGGATTTAGATATCTACCTGGAGGCAAGTAATGAGGAATTTCGTTAGCCGCTCTATTTCCTGCTCATTAGCTATTTCTCTGGCGTTGGTGGCTTTTGCTGCTGTGACGCCGGCTCAGAAGAAGTCGAGACTACAGGATGCGACGCGGCATTCACGCCAGGCGGCCGAGGTTTTTACTGAGATTATGAACGTGCGGGACAAGGCCATTCCCAAGGAGTTGCTGGACAAATCGGAAGCGATAGCCGTGTTCCCGGGAGTGCTCAAAGCGGCGTTTATTTTTGGCGGCAAAGGGGGCCAGGGATTGATCAGCAGGCGCACGCGCAAAGGTTGGTCGGCGCCGGCGTTCTTCAATTTGAGCGGCGGCAGCTTTGGCGCTCAAATTGGCGCCTCGAAGACAGATTATGTGTTGCTGATCATGAACGAGGCCGGCGTCAGCGGCTTGTTAAATGACAAGTTTGAAGTTGGCGGCGAGGTTGGTGTGGCGGCCGGTCCAGTGGGGCGCGAAGCGGCTGCTTCGACTAATCCAAGATTGGATGCCGGTATTCTTTCATACTCTCGAAGCAAGGGGGCTTTCATTGGAGCAGCATTGAAAGGCGCGGTGATCAGTCCTGACAATGATCTCAACGAAGCTGTCTATGACATGAAGGCGAAGGAAGTGCTCACGGAAAGTTCGATGACGCTCAACCAAATGCCTGCAGGCGTTCGCATCTTTCCACGCACGCTTGCCCGTTATTCTCCTCACGTGCGGCAGTAAGAAATTTCCGGTTGGTCTATGGCGCGCAACAAGAGACTTGACGCTTTTGTTTGCGCGCCATAGAATGCGCGCTGACTTCAAGCGGGGAATCGGCTCTTTCGATAGTGTACGCGTTCGCGATTGGTTAAGACACTTATGCTCCCGAGACTCCCACGCACCCAACGACAGAAAGAAGTATTCGATTACATCGTTAGCTTTCTCGAGCGGCGCGGTTATATTCCCACCTATACTCAAATTGCCAAACACCTGGGTGTGAAGTCGCGAGCGACCGTCGCTAAACACATTAAGGCACTGGAACGCCTCGGCTTGATCAGTATTCAGGACGAACCTTTCGCGATCAATATTATCCAGCAGGAACTACCGTCATCTGATTTTCGTGAGATCCGCATTGAGGGCAGAATCGCCGCCGGCCAACCGATTGAAGCTGTTCGTGATGAAAATATGATCGCTGTGCCTGGCTTTATGTTGTCAAAGGTGAGGGCGGGCAACGTCTATGCGTTAAGAGTTCAGGGCGATTCAATGATCGACGAGCACATCTGTGACGGAGACATCGCCTTGATCGAGAACCGACCCGAGGCTCGCGACGGTGAAATTGTGGTCGCGCTGGTCGATGAAACTCACGTTACCCTGAAGCGGCTGTACCGGCATGGCGCTGAGGTTGAGCTGCGTGCTGCCAATCCCGAAGTCGAGTCGATCAGGGTGCCCGCTGATCAGGTTCAGGTCCAGGGTATCTACCGCGGACTGCTCCGACCCGCCACCTAGCGCTAGGCCCCTTTTTAGCCTGAAATCCCGCATTTTTAAGCAATACTCCTATTCCCACCGTTTAGAAAGCGGACTTGTCCGCCCGCTGTGGGGAACAAGTCCCCTGCTCTAAACGGGGAGTGTATTTTGTTATTCGAACCCGCGAAGCGGCAGCTCAGTCGAGCGCTGCAGCCAATTTGTTTCCGGATAACGGCAGTCGGCGCTGATTACGTGCAGCGTGTAAGCCGGGCGTGACCGCGGCGAACGATTTGAGAAGCTCTTGTGCGGCAACAGGCCGTCAAGAATAATGACGCTACCCTTTGTTACTTCCAGCGGAATCAATTTCTCTTCCGGCCACGGCGTGGAATCGTAAACATCAAAGCTCATACCGCCTTCCGCGTTGCGCAGCCAACGCGACTTCAATCCCAACCTGTGTCCTCCGGGAATCGCCCACAAACATCCATTCTCAATCGTTGCTTCTTCCAGTGCGAACCACAATCCGGCGATCTGCTGGGGCTCTGTGTAAAGAAACGTGCTGTCCTGATGACAGGTGACTTCGCCACCGATGTTTGGTTGCTTGAAGATGTACATGCCCTGCAATAGCAATGGCCGCTCGATTTCAAGGTCGGCGATCAACTGAGCAACCTCCGGGGCTCGCGAAAATTCACTGAAGACTGGATCGAGATCGTGAAGCGCATGCCCGATCTTGTTGATCGACAAGTCTTTGCTTTGCTTAAGCGAGCCATCGGTAAGGAAGGCGTTTTCTTCAAAAAAGAAACGAATCTTATCGCCAGAGTTAAGGAAGTAATCATTGGTCAGCCGGTTCTGCTCGTGAGTGGAAAAGATTGAGACCAGGCCGCTCGGATCAAACTCATGGACTAATTCCTCTGCGCGCGTCCGCAAACGATCACAGGCCGCCGCAGCAACGAAGTCACGCAGCACGAGGAAGCCGTCGCGTTGATATTGCGCGAGTTGTTCGGCAGTCAGGCTCATCGCCGAAAAGGTTAGCACACGACGAAGAACATCACGGATGCAGTTTACAGTTCAAACTTTAGTTTGGGTCTTCAGTCAAAAGGCAAACCTCCAGCCTAAGGCTGAACTCTGAACTGCCGGCCTCAACCCATAGGTAGCCGAAGAACTGAACGCCTTTGCTGCTCTTTCTTTTGAAACCTATACTGTTGGGAAATTGGTTTGTGGAGCCGGCTGCCGGAGTTGAACCGGCGACCTTCTAATTACGAATCAGACGCTCTACCAACTGAGCTAAGCCGGCTTCGAATGCAGTCACTTGGGTGTGTCTGCGTGTGTGAGATTGCACTATACGAACGCAAAGTTTGCAGTGTCAAGCAGGCGAATAACAAATGGGAGGATACGGACGATATGGGCAGAGAGCAGATGCGGAATCTTGAAATCTCGAAAATTGGCGCGACGCAGGTCAATGAATTTGAGTATCAAAAACATCAGGGCGAGATGACCGAACAGGAACACGGAGGCCAGCAGGGCCCCAGCGCCAAGCGCTTAACTCAGGCCGAGCGCGTGGCGCAGATAACCGCGGCCGCACACAAGAAAGTCGAGAAGAAACGTAAGAAAGAGGGAGCAAAATCAGGGTCAAGCAAGCGAAAGGTGACAGCGAAAAAAAAGAAGTAGGTCAGGCACTGCGACTAAGGAATGACTCAAGAAACAAAACCTCGTCCTTGGGAAGGTGGGTTTACCCCCGCTCACTTAAGGAATCCTTCAACCAAGAGCCGAGGCACGCCCGCTTCCCAACCTGTGATTCGCTTTCAGTTGAGTCGTTTGTCCGGTCGCACGTGGTCATCACTCGTTGGCAAGCGCGTCGTGATGTTAGCGCTGATGTTCGCGGCATCGGTTGGCTGCAATCAGCAATTGCTGCGTGCGCAAAACCGTCTGCCCTCGGCTGAGAAGATCGTAGACAGCTATTTGAAAACGATTGGCGGCAAGAAGCGCATCGCCGACATTCGCGACGCTACTTATGAGTGGGATATTCAACTCAAGGAGCGGACGATGGGGATTGCGAAGACGCAAATAAAATTTCCCGCATCGGTTCGCGCCCAGCTTACTTTCGGAAAT
>DASZDU010000293.1:0-1679 GCA_035941655.1 Pyrinomonadaceae bacterium
AAGGCAGCATCGCCATCGCAACGAGCGACTTTTTGATGGGTAAATTGCCAGCTCCGAAGTTGCCTAGTGCCACTTCAGTCACCCGCTTCGGCAACGGTGCAGGCGAAGGTTGCGCGTCTGGCGAATCAGTTGTGCTTTCCGCCTCGGCAATTGCCGCCTCGGTTCGCGCGTGCTGTTCTGCCAGCAGGTCAAGTTGCGTTCTTAATCCGTTTCGTTCGATGGTCAACAGCTTGCGCCGATGCTCGCGTAGCTCCTCGGGACGCGTCGATCCTATTCCCGCCAGTTCGCGCTCGATGGACTCCGGCTTTAACTGTTCATCGAGTTCCTCAAGACGAATGCGCAACCGTGTCTCTTTCGATTCGAGGTCAAGCAACTGTTGTTTGAGCATTGAAGCCGTGATCTCGCGACCTGTGCGTGGTTGAGCTGCAACAGTTGAGGCCAGACCGAATGCAATTACGATTGAAACCAACGCGATAGCTTGCTTAACGATCGGTGCAGCACCAACGAGTTTGCCAGTTGAATTGCCGTCTGGCGCAGGCTGAATGATTTCAGGGTTTCTCGGCAGCCATCTATTGGCCCAACCGCGTTTTCCGTTAAATCGCTTGAGAGTGTAGGCCGCCACCCCACCATTCCTTTCAGTGAACTGCCTTCGACGATGTCTTTCGATTGCCGCTCTAAAAAGTATCTGAATGAAAAGGCTAAGCATCAACACTACATTCCCTGCTATCACGACATACAGCAGGACGAGTCCCAGTTTTTGTCCGATATTCATCAGCGTCGCCTCATTACTTTTTCTCGATCAGAAATTTCATACCGTATTTGCGGCCGACGCCGTTGTAGAACCCGCCAAATTCGTCGCTGGCCAAATTTCCCTGATAATCGCGAGGATTGAAATGATTCGTCACATTGAGGACCTTCACTCCGACTCTAAAGCGATATTTCTCTTTGAAACGTCCGGGCGCTGACAAGCTTTTCAGGATCTGCATGTCCAGCGACGCAAATGTCGGGTAGCGGCCCGCGCGGTTGCGTGGCCCGACGAAGTTTCGGTCCTCGTCGATGTTCGAGAGCGGAAAACCGTTGCGGAGGTCAAGCACCGGGGTGACAGTAATCCCGTACTTCACACCGAAGTTGCCCCAAAACACGAACCTGTTCGGCGCGTCGTAGGGGAGGAGCGAACGTTCGTTCGGGCGAATGATTGGATTTTGAAAATTGCCGAAGTACGAGTTGAAGTCATTCAAATCGCCGATGGCTTTCGAACGCACATAAGAAGCATTCAATTCGTCATGACGAAACGTGTAGCGCGCCGTGACCTGTAACTCTCGATAACGCGATTTGCCGCCGTTGCTCAGCGACAAGATGCTGCCGGAAGTAGATGAGTCAATCGGATCGAGGACGTACTCGCGTGTGCCTTGGCGCTGTTGATAACCAACCCGGACAAAGAGGTTCTTCAACCACTCGCGGTCCAATTCAATATTCCAATTCACGCTTCGCGGTGTCAGGTACTTTCCGTTTTGCAGCACCGGCCGTTGAAGTTGACTCCCCAGCACTTGCCGTCCATCCGCGCCGTACCGCGTGATGAGCCGTTCCTGTAATTGCGGGAAGGTCGCGACATTCAAAACGATCTGGTCATAGAACAAGCCAATGCCGCCGCGAATTACCGTGCGACCATCACGCCCTGG
>DASZDU010000294.1:0-8800 GCA_035941655.1 Pyrinomonadaceae bacterium
CGGGTGGTTCACTGACGGAAGGAGATTGCAAACCATCGCGCAGCGTCTCGTCGTCAAAACCGATGTGCCGATTAGGAGAAACCAGCGCCGGGTCGATTGTGTTCCAGTCGTAAACTAATTCAGCAAGCGACACACGAAAAACCTCCGGAACTTACTTGTGTGGAAGAAATTCGATTACAGCAACCGGCCACAGTTAATGTCAAGCGACGCATTTGACTTCGTGCTTTTGACGGCAACTGCCGCTCTGTTATAGCCTCTCACGCGTTTCATCATGCGGACACTGTTGGTTCTACGCCGGCACTTTGGATTCCAAAACTCAGGTCAAGACTATCGCGCTGGGATCAGACCGCGCGGCGAAAATCATGGCGGTACGCGCCAGCATCGCGCGTATAGCCGCAATTGATTCGTCGTGGGCTGAAGCTACCGTGCTGGCGCGCCCCGTGAAAACAACAGTCCCGGCGATGCCTCTGAATGATTGGGAACTCATGCAAGGAGCGCGTGAAAGGGCCCTGGCGGTTCGCGATCATCTGCGAGCCGCTCGCCGAGAGGCAGATATTTATGTTGGACTTGAAGGCGGCTTTCACTCCATCTCAATCGAAGGCGAGTGGCACACTTTCCTGCGCGGTTGGGCCTACGCGAGCGATGGGACGACGGGAACGTTCGGGGCTACCCCATCGATTAGCGTTCCCTCTGCTCTGGCGAAAAAAGTGATCGAGGGACGCCGCGAACTCGGGTTGGTGATCGATGAAGTAGCGGGGATACAGGATGTACGCAGCCGCCAGGGCGCCTGGGGTATTCTGTCGCGCGACCTGGTAACGCGCGCGATGAGTTTTGAGGTCGCGTTAGTTGCTGCATTTGCGCCGTTCTACAATCGGAAGATGTACACTGAGAAATAAGTTGGCGTGAGCTAAATCTTTCTGAGCTGAGGTCAAACGACTAGCGCTCGGCTTTCTTAAATATGGAAGAACTTATTGCACAGGTGAATGACGGAGACCCAACACACCATTCACGTCCCAACATCGGTTGGATCGAGGTGATTGCGGGTTCAATGTTCTCAGGTAAGTCGGAGGAACTGATTCGCCGGCTGCGGCGCGCGAAGATTGCTCGTCAAAAGGTACAGGTGTTCAAGCCGGACATCGATTCGCGTTTTTCCCAGGACCACATTGTTTCGCATTCCGAAATGCGACATGAGTCGGCAAATATTCGCAGTGCGGCAGAAGTGCTGGCGAAGGTTGAAGCTGACACGGAAGTGGTAGGCATTGATGAGGGCCAGTTTTTTGACAACGCCCTGGTGGATGTCGCCACTGAACTGGCAGGCCGCGGCGTTCGCGTAATCATCGCCGGCCTCGATCAGGACTACACCGGCAAGCCTTGGGAACCAATGCCGCAACTGCTCGCCATCGCCGAGTACATCACCAAGACGCACGCCATCTGCATGAAGTGTGGCCAACCCGCGAACTACACACAACGCACCTTTGAATCCGAAGAACGGGTCGCCGTCGGCGGCGGAGACATGTACGAAGCCCGCTGCCGCCAATGCTTTGTGCCCCACGCTGACGCCCCGACTGTGCATCCGGATTGACGCTCAGAGGCTGCGATTAACTCTATTCCTCTTCTAGTTTTAAAATTTGGTACACGACTGATAAACGAGAGCCTCTATTTTGTACTTAATTCGGTGACTAGTGCAGGGTTCTAAATCTCACAGCCGCTGGATGACACTACCAAGGCCAAGTCTTCAGCCCAACGGCCCGTGATTTCTGTTGACAGGCCTTAGTGGCGCGGCTAATCTTCGCCTGTTTTTCAGCGTGTTCTGTCTGATTCTGTTATTGCGGTAGCGTTCCCTATTAAAGAGCGGTTACCCAAAGTGAGAGGCGTAGCTCACCACAAAGGAACTACTCGCTCCTCGCATCACGATCCTTTGCTGACATCTCCAGAGAAAGACCAGGCGCCAGGCGACTTCTCAAGTCTCTGCTTGCTTTATTGCGGTGTTGGTTTCCTGACATTCACCCCATGAAGAGAGAACGCGATCCCACGCCGGAAGAGTTTGAAAAGTTACTCGCGTGGCTCGCCTTTGGAGGCAGAGACTACCAGACGACGCACCATCGGCTGACCAGAATTTTCATTTCCCGCGGCTGTACCGACGCCGAGACTCTGGCAGATGAGGTCATGAATCGAGTTGGGGTTCGCATAGTCGAACTCGTCAAGAAATACGAGGGCGATCCCATCAGGTGCTTACTGGGTTTTGCGGACAACGTTTATTTTGAATATTCAAGGGATCAGCAGAAACAAGCCGAGGTCGAGCCCGCTTCGCAAATCACGCCGCCCGACGAGAACGAAGAGAAAGAACGCGAATATCAAAACCGTGAGGTTCGGTATAACTGCTTGACGCAGTGTATGAGGGAATTATCTATAGCCGACCGAAGTTTGTTTCAGCGTTATGTTGAGGCAGAAAAGCGGGCAAGGATCGATGGTCGCAAGCGACTGGCCGCGGAATTGCGAATGACAGCCAACGCCTTGAGAATTAAAGCGCATCGACTTCGCGGGAAGCTGCGTCGCTGCATGGAAACGTGCGTGGATGAGGCCTTGGTTAGTGAAACAATTCCACACGGTAATGCATAACAATTAGCAGGTTTTCCCCAGATCGGAAGACAGTCACAATTGGCGCGGAAACAAGCAGATCTAAAGTCTAAGCCAAAGACGCTGTGGACAAGGTTGTTTAGCGGCTGGTCTCAACACGCCCAAGAATCAAACGAGAGCTCTCAGGAAATATCTGCTGAAGATCGGAACTCAATCAGGCGGTATCTGTTGAGACAACTTTCCGACGATGAACAGCAAACAATCGAACATCGCATATTGACTGACGCTGACCTGTTCGAAGAGTTGGAAATAACGGAAGATGAACTTCTCGACGAGTACATGGCCGGCGGTCTGTCCGAGAATGACCGCCAACACTTCAAAAGCAAGTTTTTGGCCAATCCCGAACGAATCAAGAAACACAGATTTGCTGAAGCCCTGGGACGATATCGGTCCGACCAGAAAAAAGAGGTGGCTAAGCACTGGAAGCTTCAGCATTTGATAAGCGGGCTGCGACAATCGTTTCAGCGCGCCCGCACCACTGCCTTACCGCTTGCACAGGCGGCGGTTATTCTGATTGTAGTTGGCGTAGGTTTTGCGGTTTGGCGCGGCTTCTTCCACCAATCTGATGTTGACAGAGGACTCATTGCACTAAACGCCGCCTATCGTGAACAGCGTCCGGTAGAGGCGCGCATCACTCAGCTTGATTACGCACCCTTCGTGACAACGCGCGGCACAGGCGCGGCAAAATTCGATGAGAGTGAACTGCGAAGAGCTGAACTGACACTCCTCGATGCACAAAGCAAAAACCCAACTCCGGCAGTTCATCACGCTCTCGGAAAAGTCTATCTCGCCAAGAACGATTTCAATCACGCAATCAAACAGTTTGAGGAAGCGCTAGAAAGTGATTCCAATAACGCCCAGGTCTACGCCGATCTCGGCGCGGCTTTACTGGAAAAAGGAAAGATCACGTTAGCGAAAGCCAAATCAGAGAAGACCGACTCGGAGGCCGGTATGGGTCTCGAAGATTTAGCGCGCAGTCTGGAGAATCTCAACAAGGCTCTAGCTCTGAAACCAGACCTTCTCGAAGCACTCTTTAACCGCGCTTTGTGTTACCAATACATGATGTTGCCGCATCAGGCTGCAGCTGATTGGCGGGAATATCTCAGGGGAGATCCGTCTTCGCAGTGGGCCGAGGAAGCGCGGCGAAACCTGAAACTGCTGGAAGAGCAGCAGCGAACCAGGACCTCACAGAATAAAAACCAATTACCAAAAATTTTTCTCGACGCCTATCAGAACAAAGCTGATGACCGAGCCTGGCAGATTATTAGCCAAAGTCATTCGTCTGCAGGCAACGGCATTACGAACGCGCTGGTGACCTCATACCTTGATTTGAAGAGAGACAGGCGAGACGAGGAAGCACGTAATAAGTTGGAATTACTAAGTTATGCGGGACAATTGACTGAGCGCCGTGGCGATGACCGGTACATGTCGGATTTGGCGCGTTTCTACAGTTTAGCAACTGTCAGGGATCGAGCTGCGCTAACGCGAGCTCGTGAGGGGATGGAGAGAGGTTATCAACTCTTTACCGAGTCTCATTTCACGGATGCAATTGTTGCTTACTCTGAGGCTAAAAGGTTGTTTGAGCAGGTCGGAGATCTAGCTGAAGCTATCTTTGCCGACTACAGAATCGGTCATTGTTATATGCTCCAGCCGAATCTAGATAAAAGTAACCAGATTTTTGAGCGGTTGCTGTCGGCTTCCCAAAGCAAGAATTATCGATGGTTGCTGGCGCAAAGTCTTTTTGGCGGCGCGTATGTTCGGATTGGCCTCAGCGAATACTCGAAGGCGATCGAATACAGCAACCAAGCCTTAGAACTTGCGGAGCAACTGCGCGACACAGATGGAGTCGTGAAGAGTCTGATCCAGTTGGCAGAGGAGTATCGAGCTCTTAACAACAAAAACAAATCGTTGAGTCTGGTGCAACAAAGCCTGGTGCATATAGGCGATGATTTTCTGGAGCCGATGCAAGCATGGGGTCCTTACATCGCCATCTCCTTAAACCTGAACTCCTTCAGCCTTCATGCAGCGGCCCTTGAATACCAGCAGGAAGCTCTAAGGTTAGCATTAGACATGGCCAGGCCCTTAATCATTTCCCGATCTTACGTCTATCTCGGATTAACCTATGGACACTTAAAAAGGTACGAAGAAGCCATCAGGAACATTCAACAGGCCATTGAGACCGGGCGCAGCCTAACGCGCGATCCCAATGGACTCGAAATGGTGGCCAACGCCTCAGTTCAATTGGGAGAGATTTACCGGCAGATGGGAGATCATGGTGGGGCAATTGCCGCTTATGATCAAAGCCTCAGGTTGTACGACCAGTTGAGTTTTCAATACTTTGCTTTTGCCGCGCACAAGGGAAAACTGCTTTCTTTCATGGCGCAGCACAACGATGCGTCTGCCGCGCAGGAGATCCAAATTGTGCTGGACATGTTTCAGCAATTTCGCTCCAGGATAACGGGGCAAAGTCAGAGAAACACCTTCTTCGACGCGGAACAGAGCATCTACGACCTGGCAATAGATTTTGAGTATTCGCGAAGGAATAATCCTCAACAAGCTTTCGAGTATTCGGAGTCCAGCCGCGCCAGATCTCTGCGCGATAATATGCGGCGCCGCGGAGAGATAGCAGGGCAAGAATCCAGCACCGAGTTGAATCACCTGGCAACTTCGATGGCACCCACATTCTTGGAGATTCAACGCGGCCTGCCACCTAAGTCGCAGATAGTGGAGTACTCACTTCTCAATGACAAACTTCTGATTTGGGTAGTTACTAGTAAGGAGCTTTTGCATGTAACCGTACCTATCGGTGAGGCATTGCTCACTCAAAAAGTTCAAAGCTATTTAAGCTCTCTCCAACGCACCTCAGGAACAGATATTGAGGCATCGCAGGGTGGCAGGGAGTTGTACAACATTCTGATTAAGCCTGTTGAGAACTTACTTGATAAGAACAATCTCCTGTGCCTAGTCCCTGACAAGATTCTTAATTATCTCCCGTATGAGGCGCTGATTTCTCCGACCTCCGGCAGATATGTCATCGAAGACTATCTGCTGGAGCTGACCCCAAGCGCTGGCATCTTTCTCGACTGCTCCAAGATCGCCCATGACAAAGGCGGAGCCAGAGAAGAAAAGCTGCTCAGTATCGGAAATCCCGACTTCGATCGAAAGCTCATGCCGGCGCTTTCGAATCTGCCTGCAGCAGCCCGAGAGGCTGAATCGATTGCTCGTAACTATCCCTCACACCGCCTGCTCGTGGGAAGCAACGCGACACCACGCCAAATCAAGACGGAAATAGTCCACTCAGATGTCACTCATTTTGCGGCTCACTACGTTGTTGATCCTCGATCCGAGATGTTGTCGGAACTAATCCTAGCGAAAGAACCAGTGAGGGGGAACAAAAATGAAACCTCTCAGAGCGTCCTGAGAGCTTACGAGATCTACCAGCTGAAGCTGCCGCAAACACGACTGGTCGTGCTATCAGGTTGTCAGACTGGTGTTGAACAGCAGTACCGCGGAGAGGGAGCCGTTGGCCTGGCTTATCCCTTCCTGAGCGCTCGCGTGCCCCTGGTAGTGGCGAGTCTGTGGGCAGTTGATTCCGAGTCGACGGCCGACTTGATGATCGATTTTCACGAGGGCCGCAGACTCCACGGTCTGCCGACAGCAGCAGCGCTCCGGCAAGCCCAGTTGCACATGCTGCATGGCCCAAACGAACGTTATCATCAACCTTACTACTGGGCCTCCTTCGTAACTATCGGCGGCCACGCCGACTTCTGACGGGCACAAACATTCAACCACCCTGAAATGAATCCGACTTTTACTCATACGCTAATGAGTCAACTGAAATAGGTTATTTCCCCTAAGGAGAGAAATCCATGCCGCTTAATAATTCAGATTTGCAAACGATCCCCGCAGATCCTGACGTAAGGATATTCCTTCACGGCCAGTTGATTTTGCAGCCGGGTGAAGACGGGGAATGCAAGATTGGTATCAATCGCTGTTCTCCGATTCATCAGTTTTCATTTGAAGTCCGACAACGAATGAATGATCCAAATAGTCCGGACATCATACTGTCCAGACGATTGGGAACACTGAGAACAGATATTGAGATTGATCTCGAGGACTCCACGGGCGAAGGGGTAACCAAGTTCGTTCCGGACGTGCCTTTTGGTCAGGCCAACGACTTTCGCTGGCTTATCGATCTTGCAGGTCCAAGTTTTCATGATTGCCCAGTGGAATTCACCGGCATCGACATTGAACCGGAAGTGATTATTCGGGAAGGCCTTTTCTATACCGCCGCCCGAACCGATGCGAGCAAGTTAAGTGTGGTGCGCGAAGGAGGTGGCAAGACCCGCGCAGACCTTGGAACTGTAGCCGCGATAATGGGCGTAAATATTTATCTGGAGGGCAGAAGACTGAAGGTGGCCTACGGAGAAGAAGAACTGATGTTGCCGCCGCCGGATGCGCCTGCAGGGGTCACGTACTATGAGATCCGGATCAGCAACGATCCACCATTCGTAGACCAGGAGGAAGACACTCCTACCATACACGACGAGTTCAGGGAGTATTACAAAGCGGTAAAATGCTTGAAAATCGATGGCCAAGAGGTAGAAGATTTTCTGCGGTTCAAACTGCTTGTCCAAAAGATCCGAACCCCAGGATTGGGTTCGCCCACTATTCCCTGCATGCCCATCGGCGATGGCCCGTGAAGTAGGAGTATTACAAAGTCCGAGAACTTGGAGGTTCAATCGTATGCCCCCGACACATATTTGCACTCAGCCCACGTCTCCCTGCATAACCATTGATGGTACCAATGATGATGAAGCCTTGCGCAATGCTCGCATAGCCTTCTACGGTCCGTCTGGTATCGGACCGCTCCATGACACTACCAGCCAGGCCGTAACAAATTTACTTACCTGCCTCTCGCCAGGTGGTAGTCTGGGGCGAGTAATGATGGTCGGTCATGGCTCGCCAGGAAAAATCATGACCGGCTCAGGAGCGGTCGCGAACGACTTGGACAAGCGGATTGAGTTCGGCAACTTCAACAGATGGAAGATAACGGTCCGTCGCCTTAGGTCCCAAACTACCGAATTGACATTTTGCTCATGCGACACCGGGGCCGACGTCAAGGGAGCAAAACTGCTTATGAAGGTTGCAAATCACATAGAAGCAACCGTTTCCGGCTTTACCGGGCAGATTTTTATCGATGCTACTGGTACGATTACTTGTGAGCCAGGCGGCTATTGGCAACACGCGTACCCGGGGATTGACCTGCCTCCAGTCCCTGCCCCAATACACCACTTCGAAGAGGTTGTGGATTTAAGGTTGAAATACGGCGAGGAGTACCGGACTGTGAAAATCAAGGATGTCCGTGCGGTTAGCTTCTCTGATGTAGGGGAAGGTAAGCTTGTTTTCTCACTGACAGGAGAAGCGGCGCAGAAACTGGTCGGTACGATCAACTTCGCTGAGCCTTCCGAGATTGATGGCGCTCCCCTGGCACTGAACACGGGAACACTCAGGATAAAATACTTGATTGACGAGAAGCCTGACGAGCGAACTTTCACGGTATACAACGACCGTCTCCTTTTTGATCAGTCGACGCCCAACACGTTTTATTTTGCTTCACCAGACCTTGCCAAGCTCCTTGATAAATATCGTTCTGAGTTTCGCTAGTCTGCGCCTACGCCGCGCTAAACGTTTTTTGCGCGGCGTAGATTCCCGTAAATTCACGCCAGCCATTCGAGCTCGCGAGTCCAACTCCCAGAACTCTTCCTGCCTCGTTTCTCGCCGAGCAATCAGGACCCCCTTCAATATGCCTTCAACTTTCGAGCGAGGTCGTCTTAACTATTCTGGAACGCGCTGTTGCAGAAGCTGGTAAGTACCGCGAATGCACGGGAGTTTCGTTTGCTTTCCCGACCCCTCGAAGGGTTGCGCCAAGTAGTACACAACTCGCGCAACTTAAATTAAATCTGGTAGCTGTTAGAGCGGTCCACAGAGGAGGTGAAGCGGTGGGACGGCATGGGGACGACGTTGAGGATTAGCCGTCGCACCGCTTCAGTTCAGCATGCTGCTGGGGTGAGTTTTGTGGGTGAGCATGCCTGGTTGAAATAGACGTGAGCTTGAGAACGTATCGCTTAATTTGTTCCTCAATGGTAATGACTCACGCGAG
>DASZDU010000295.1:0-6904 GCA_035941655.1 Pyrinomonadaceae bacterium
ATGAAATCTCATTGTTCTTTCTTACTCCTTATGTCAGACGTTGATTTGTCGATCAGGCCGTTCCGGCTTTTTGAACGAATGAAAAGAGGTCAGTTTTGAATCAATTTTCCGCTTCAAAGCGGAACAAAATCGGGGCAATCACCACGGGAATTCGCTTCAAGCAACCAAGTAATAAGATTCAAGAATCAGTCACGGAGTTGTATAAAACGACACGGAATCTCGATACTATTTGGAGTGCGAAATCGACCAGTTAGGCCGGTCGCGCGGCCGCCGCCTGAGGCATTCTTTGCGGTCGCGGTCCGGATGTCACCGGTGGAATTACTCGCTCCTTCAGCGCCTCGCGAAAAACCTGCCGCATGTTATCTACGAATACAAACCGGATATCCTTGAAAGGCTCCTTGGGAACCTCGTCGAGATCGCGACGGTTTTGCTGCGGCAAGATTATTGTGGAAACTCGAGCGCGACGGGCTGCCAACACTTTCTCTTTCACTCCGCCGACAGGAAGCACGTTGCCACGCAGCGTGATCTCACCGGTCATCGCTACGTCCTTTCGCACGGCTCTTCCCGAAAGCGCGGATACCATTGCAGTGGCGAGGGTAATGCCGGCCGATGGTCCGTCTTTGGGAATCGCACCTTCCGGAATGTGGATATGAAGATCATAGTTATTGAAATCTTCTTCATTGATGTCCAACTCCTTGGCGCGCGACTTCGCGTATGAGTAGGCTGCCTGCGCCGACTCGCGCATCACCTCGCCGAGTTGTCCGGTCAGCACCAGATTCCCTTTGCCCTTCATCCGCAACGCTTCGATAAACAAAACATCGCCGCCGACCGCCGTCCAGGCCAGTCCGGTTGCTACGCCTATTTGATCTTTCTTGAGTACTTCCTCGGGAATAATCTTGGGTGCTCCCAAAAACTCGTGTAGGTTTTTCAGCGAAACTCGAACCGAACCCTTGTGGCCTTCAGCAATTCGCCGGGCCACTTTGCGACAGATTCTTCCAATCTCTCGTTCCAGTTGTCGCAGCCCGGCTTCCTGTGTGTACTGCTGAATCAGCGCGGTCAGAGCGGTTTTGGAAATGTGCAAATCTTTGGCAGTGACGCCGTTCTCTTCCATCTGTTTCGGCATCAGGTGGCGTCGCGCAATCTCGCGTTTCTCTTCTTCCGTGTACCCGGCCAGACGAATCACCTCCATGCGATCGCGCAACGGCGGCTGAATTGTGTCCAACACATTCGCAGTCGTCATGAAAATCACGTTAGACAAATCAAACGTGACGCCAAGATAGTTATCGCGGAAGCTGTTGTTCTGCTCCGGATCGAGCACTTCCAGCAACGCCGACGACGGATCGCCGCGGAAGTCCGCGCCAACTTTATCGATCTCGTCAAGCATGATCAGCGGATTATTGGTGCCGGCTTGTTGTATCGACTGAATAACGCGCCCCGGCATTGCGCCGACGTAGGTGCGCCGATGTCCACGAATCTCTGCTTCGTCGTGCACTCCGCCTAACGATAACCTCATGAATTTGCGATCAAGCGCACGCGCAATCGATCGGCCGAGCGAAGTCTTGCCAACTCCCGGCGGGCCGACGAGACAAAGGATCGGCCCCTTGGGTTTTTCCTTCAGCTTGCGCACGGCCAGCGCCTCAATGATTCGATCCTTAACTTTCTCAAGTCCGTAATGATCTTCATTCAGGATCTGCTCAGCCTTTTGTAAGTCGAGATTGTCAACTGAAGCCTTGGACCAAGGCAGGTCAGTCATGATTTCCATCC
Organism: Pyrinomonadaceae bacterium; assembly: GCA_035941655.1. GTDB lineage: Bacteria > Acidobacteriota > Blastocatellia > Pyrinomonadales > Pyrinomonadaceae > PSRF01. The sequence goes on from DASZDU010000295.1 coordinate 1,765, forward strand.
AATTGCGCAATGTTGCCGTCTCCGCCGCGTCTGGATGCATGCGTTCAAGCTTCTTCAACTGGCGCAACGCTTCGTCTTCGGCGGCTTTGGGCATGTTGGCGGTTTCAATCTTCTCTCTAAATTGCGCCACTTCCTCAGCCAACTCATTACCCTCGCCAAGTTCGCTTTGAATCGCTTTCATCTGCTGACGCAGATAAAACTCGCGCTGCGAGCGGTCGATGTCAGCGCGCGCCTGCGTGTTAATTTCCTGCTGCACCGTCAACACTTCGATTTCTTTGTTCAACAACTCATTCACGCGACGCAGCCGCGCCGTCGTGTCGGCAATGTCGAGCACCGACTGCGCGTCCTCAACTTTCAATTCGAGATTAGACGCGGAGAGATCGGCAAGTCGGCCGGCATCGTCGAGGTTGGCGATGATCGCCATGACTTCCGGCGAAATGTTCTTGCCGAGATTGATCGCTTTCTCCATGGACCCGCGCACATTCCGCACCAGCGCCTCAACTTCGAGCGAGCGCTCCGGCGGAAGCGTCTCTTCCATCACCCGAACACGCGCGCGAATGTACTGCCCGGTCGTATCCACAGATTCGATTTCAGCGCGCGCCAGTCCCTGCACCAAAATGCGTATGCGGCCGTCAGGCAACTTCAGCATGCGCATGATTACGGCGGCGGTGCCCACTTTATAGAGGTCCTCAGCGGTGGGTTCTTCCTTGTCGAGATCTTTCTGCGAGGCGAGCAGAATCATCCGATTTTCGCCCAGCGCTTCATCTACCGCACGGATAGACTTTTCACGCGAGACAAACAACGGCACGATCATGAACGGATAAATCACGATGTCGCGCAGCGGCAACAGCGGCAGATCGTTTGGAATCTGCAAGTCCTGGCTGGTCTCCGCGACTTCAATCCCTTCAGTTATTTCAGCGTCTTTAATTATTGCCATGGTTAATCTTTTGCTATTGCGGTTCGATGCGGTTTTACCGGGCAGCGACTATCACTCAGTTTTGCCGCTATCCTTTACCGGAATCTTGAACTCTATTCCCCTGCGATCCTCAATCTTCGGGAGATATACGGTCAGCATCCCATCTGCTACTTCCGCCGTCGCATCTTCCAGACTCACAGTCCAACGGAGCGGCACGAGCCGACTGAACTTGCCGTAACTGCGCTCGGAACAGTGGTGCGAAACTGTTTTCTGGCGCGTAGCGCGTCTTTTTTTTTCGCCCCAAATACGTAGCTGGGTATTGGTCGCTCCAATCTTAATCTGCTCGGCTGTCAGGCCGGGTAGTTCTACATAAACAACAATCGCGTCTGCAGTTTCGCAAAGATCCACCGGCGGGGCCCACGTTTCTGAGGCGAGCGGATCCTCAGCAACTGTCGCTTCCTGCAGCGCGGCAAACAAACGTCCAACGCGATCGCGAAGGCGGTGCAGTTCCAGTCGCTCGAGGCCAGTTGCGCGGGCAGGTTTAATCATCAGTTTGGAAACTCTGGTGTCAATCTAACTTTTCCTGCTTGTCTGATTAGCACGCGTGCGAACCAGGTGTTTCAACTCCGTCATAAACTCCGAAACGTCTTCAAACTCGAGATACACGGAAGCAAATCTGACGTAAGCAACTTTGTCGAGTTCTTTCAGCCTGCGCATGATCATCTCACCGATCTTACTTGTCGGCCGCTCCCGTTCAGAAGATTCCTGCACATATTTTTCAATCGCGTTCACAATCATATCCAGTTTAGCAGAAGGGACAGGTCGCTTTTCGCAGGCGCGCAGAATTCCGGCCATCACTTTGTTGCGATCAAATGGTTCGCGGCGGCCATCCTTCTTAACCACCATGTAGGGAATTTCATCGATGCGTTCATACGACGTAAATCTGCGTTCGCATCGTAAACACTCGCGCCGCCGGCGGATCGCTTCGCCTTCGCGAGACTCACGGGAATCGACCACCTTGTCTTCGAGATAACCGCAGAAAGGGCATTTCATCGCATTGGACCTCAGAAAAGGATTTAGACCCGCGTTCCGACAAGTTCAGTCCCGAGCAGGGGCTGTTTTCAGATCCGTCTGCGCAAACACTTCTGCAGGAGCGATCGGCTCATCTTCAACCGCGTGCTCAACAGATTCCGATGATGTCTTAGCGCGCAAGCGTGAAAGATTGATATCTCCACGAAGAATGTAATAAACGCCAAAGATGAGCGCCGGACCAAAGTCGACAATATGAAGCACGATAGAAATTGCGGCTGCCGTGTCGCGTTGTACGCCAAGAGATATTAGGCCGGCGGCAGTTGCAGCGTGGAAGGCGCCCGCCGCGCCTCCGGGCGTTGGCACCAGCGAACCCACCAGCGACCAGCCGAGGACAAAAACTGTTTCGGTTACTCCAAAAGGTAGTCCGAAGGCGCGAAAGACGAGCAGGTTAGCCAGCGCGATAGCGACCCAAACCATCGCGGACCAGCCAACCGTCACAGCCAGTTCACGGGCGTCAACGAGTACTCGCAGTGCGCTTGCGAGTTGTTCAAGAATGCTTAGGATTGCGCGCGTCAGCCGCGCCGGAACAAAGCGCCGTGGTTCCAGCGTCTTTCGTATCCAGCCAATTGCCCGTTCCGATTTTCTTCGGAATTGAGTGAGGCCAAATACTCCTGCCACTGCAAGCAGCAGCAAAATAATCCCAGCCGTGCGTACCCGGCCAAATTCCACACCGGCGTTTGCCGGAGGCGTAAACCAGAGGAGGTTTACTGCAAACAGCAGAACCACGGCGATCATGTCGTAGATTCGTTCCACCATGATCGTTACAAACGACGCGCTGGGGCGAATCGCGGAATCACGCATTGGTAAAACAACTGGACGTACAACTTCCCCGGTTCTCCCAAACAAAAATACGGCTCCGAAGCCGACTGTGGTGGCAATAAACAAATTTCGTAAACCGGCAGGACATAGCGGCGCCAGCAGTGCGCCCCAACGAGCGGCGCGAAAAACATAGGCCAAACTGATTACCAGCACCGCCAGGCCCAGCAGATACGGGTTCGCATGGCTGACGGCCTGCCGAACTTCCTGCCAATCCAGCTTCCTGCCGAACCACCAGAGAATGGCTACAGCCAGCAGGCAGAGCGCTCCAAACTCAACGTATTTTCGTGTATTTGACTTCAAGAATTGCTAATCCGCCTTGACTGCTAACGAAACTGAACCACAAGATATTGGGCCGGGCGAAGGCTACTACAGTTCATAACATCGGGCAACAGGCCTTTGGAGCGCGCTGACCTGTCAGCGCTTTGTCAACGGCGGCTTGATGCCACCTTGGCTGCAACCAATTTACCCACGAATGCTGCGACAAGTCGCAGCAAGGACCAAAGTGCCGACAGCTCGGCGCACTCCAAAAGGGGCCGGAACTTTCCTTTTGACTGAATCGTAATTCCGTTTGCGCGAGTCGCACTAGCGCTATTACGTAGGCGGAGAACAACAAGTGGGGGCTGCAAGAGCTTTGGCTGCCAACGAAGGAGCCGAGTTGGTTCGCAAGTGTCGCGCTGGTGATGGCGCGGCCTGGGAAGAAATTGTTCACACCTACTCGCGCCGGATTTATAACCTCGCGTACCGGTTCACGTCGCGAGTAGACGCCGCTGAGGATTTGACTCAGGAAGTCTTTATCAGGATTTATCGATCTTTGGAACAATACGACGCTAAACAGGGCGATCTGCAGAACTGGTTGATGAGATTGGCTCGCAATCTGATTATTGACGACTATCGAAAGCGACAGCGCACGCCGCATGACAATCAGGCTGACGACCTTGCCGACCACACCTATCATCTGCACACATCGTCTCGTTCGGTACAACAGGAGATGGAGCGTCAGGAACTGGGCGCGCAGGTACAAGCCGGCATTGACAAGCTCTCGCCCGACCTCCGTACCTGTGTAATTCTTCGCGATATTGAAGAATTGAGTTATCAGGAAATTGTGGATCTTTTAGAAATACCTGAAGGAACTGTGAAGTCGCGGATTAATCGCGGTCGTATTGAGTTGGCGAAGATACTGCGGCGGATGAAGGTTTTGGCAGTGAGTGAGGCTTAAACAGCCAGGCGCCTACTCGTTCGCGCGGGGCGATGCAGGCGGAATCGAAACAACATGGGGCAGGAAGAAGAGACTTGATGCTTTGCAATGACTTTGAAGAACGGCTGACCGACTATCTCGACGGCGCGCTTGAGCCCAATGTGCACAAGACGTTTGCCGAGCATGCTCTGCGTTGCCCGGTGTGTCACGACACACTCAGCGAGGTGAAGAACACGATGCAGGCGTGTCAGAGTGCCGGTGTGCTTGAAGCTCCGAGGGAGTTGGAAGCGCGGATTATTCTGAGCACGATGCCCGAAATGGCGATGAGCTGCGAAGACTTTGAAGAGTTTCTCACCGATTATCTCGATGGGTTCCTGCCAGCGTCGGTTTACCATCGTTGGGAACGTCACGCTGTTTTGTGTGAGCGTTGTACCGACCTTCCCGGTGAAGTCGTTCGCGCCATCGGAACTTGCTACAGCTACATCGGCGAGGAAAAACCACTGCCCGCGGGTCTTCATGAAAGAATTCTCCTGGCTACTTCGGGCTCCCGAATTTCGCAGGAGATTCGTGCGAGTTTTGGCGAAAGACTCGCTTCATGGCTGCGAGTGTGGCTCGATCCGATTGTCTCTCCGCAACTTGCAACGGTGGCCACCATGTTGTTGGTCGCAGTATTTGTGCTGACGAATACGGTTTCGGCAGACGGTTCGATTGGTGGCGTTTATAGCGCTAGTCTGCGTTTGGCTGAACAAAGTTACGCCGCCGGATCAAATGGTGGAATCAAGGAAATCACTAAAGGGCTGAAGGAGTTGGTAGGCAGTCAACCAGACGGTACGCAACCTGAGCCCGAACATACGCCGGCCAACAGCCAACAAAAACAGCAGCCGAAGTCCAACACTGTCCCGAACAAGAACCGGCAAAACAAGCCCTGACAGTTTATTAACAAGCATGCTTTATTGCGCTTACCATCCGAAGAATCCGGCAGTTGTCCAGTGTAACCAGTGTGCGCGGCGACTCTGTTCCGCCTGCGATCACCGGATTCGCGGATTTCCTTTTTGCCAGGATTGCATCGTTGCGGGCGTCGAGTTGCTCCGCCAGGACTCGCAGTCGGCGGGTTCACA
>DASZDU010000296.1:0-11094 GCA_035941655.1 Pyrinomonadaceae bacterium
AGATATAACTGAGCGTAAACGTGTATTGGAAACGCTGCAGGCCCAGCAGGATCTGCTCGATCTCGCGCAGAAAGCCGCGCGCGCCATGGCTTTTGATTGGTACATCCAAGAGGACGTCAATGCGTGGTCGCCGGAACAGGAAGCCCTGTACGGATTAGCCCCCGGGACTTTCGACGGGAAATATGAGAGCTGGAAGAAACTGGTTTACCCACCAGACTGGCCACTCGTGCGGCAGTCGCTACAGCAGGCGCAGGAGACGGGAGAGATTACCGCGGAGTACCGCGTCGTGTGGCCCGATGGATCAATTCACTGGCTAATGGCCCAGGGCCAGATGTTCCTTGACAATCTAGGCCGGCCTCTCCGTATGGTGGGATTTACTGCCAACATAACATCCCGAAAGCTGGTGGAAGAAGAGCTGCGGCGCAGTGAAGTGTTTCTTGCGGAAGCTCAGCGCCTCAGTTCTACCGGCAGTTTTTCCTGGCGTCTCGCAACGGACGAAATCACCTGGTCAGACGAGCTATATCGCATTTATGAGTTGGACCCGGAAACGACAATAACGTTCGATGTGATCCGCACACGCGTTCATCCAGCTGACGTCAGCTTGTTTGAAAAAATGGTTGAGCAGGCGCGAAACGGCAGTAATGATTTTGAATGGCAGTACCGTTTGCTGATGCCTGACCAGTCGATCAAGTACATGCACGCCGTCGCCCACGCGACGCGGGATCAGGATGGTCAACTGGAATACATCGCGGCCGTTCAAGATGTCACGCGACGAAAGCTAATCGAAGAAGAACTGCGGCGCAGCGAGGCCTTCCTTGCCGAGGGTCAACATCTGGCCCGAATGGGCAACTTTTGGTGGCGTGTCATCACCAACGAGATCGTTTGGTCCGAGCCGATGTATCGCATCTTCCAGTTCGAGCCGGGTACAACCATGACACTTGAGCTTATCGCCAGTAGAGTTCATCCCGACGACATGTCGATGATTGATGACATGGTCGAGCGGGCTCAGTGGGGACTGAGCGATTTCGAATACGAGCATCGCATCGTTATACCTGACGGCTCTGTTAAGTACCTGCGCTTAATAGCTCATCGTACTCGCGACGAACGCGGCGGCCCTGAGTATATCGGCGCAGTGCAGGACGTGACTCAGCGCCGCCTTTCCGAAGAGGCGCTAAGCAAAGCAAGATCCGAACTCGCACACGTAGCGAGAGTGATGAGCCTTGGAGCTTTGACGGCTTCGATCGCGCATGAGGTCAATCAACCGTTGTCAGGCATCATCACTAACGCCAGCACGTGTATGCGAATGTTGGACGCTGAGCCGCCCAACGTGGTCGGCGCGCGAGAAACAGCCAAGCGTACAATTCGCGACGGCCGCCGCGCTGCGGATGTGATCACACGATTGCGCGCCCTCTTCACTCGTAAGGATGCTGCGACGGAGTTAGTTGATCTGAATGAGGCGACTCGCGAAGTAATTGCGCTTTCGCGCACCGAGCTGGAACGGAACCGGGTAATTACGCGGACCGAACTTGCGGATGAACTGCCGCCGGTAACGGGCGATCGCGTGCAACTGCTACAAGTGATTCTGAATTTGCTGCGCAACGGCGCCGATGCCATGAGCAGTATCGACGATCGTCCCCGCGAATTGTGGTTCAGAACTGAAGTGGAGGAAGACAACCGCGTGCGCCTGAGTGTTCGAGATTCCGGAATAGGTTTCGAGCCGCAATCGCTAGAGCGTCTATTCCAGACTTTCTACACAACCAAAGATGATGGGATGGGAATCGGCTTGTCCGTAAGTCGCTCGATCATTGAGAACCATGGTGGTCGTTTATGGGCCACGCCGAATGATGGTCCAGGTGCAACGTTCTCGTTTTCGATTCCGTGCGTTGTCGACAGGTCAGAGAGGTCACTGCTCGAAGATCGGCAACCTAGCGAATCCTAAAAGACCTCAGAGACTTTTAGCTTCAAATGTGCCCGCTAACGCAAATTCACACCAACAAGTTCTCGATCTTCACTGGTAGTTCACGCACGCGAACTCCAGTTGCGTGATGGACCGCGTCTGTTATGGCAGCCGCAATGCCGGCCAACCCAATCTCCCCAATACCGCGAGCGCCGACCTGATTGATCTCTTTGTCGGGATAGTCGAGGAAATGAACGTGGACTTCGGGAGCGTCGGCGTTAACAGCAACGATGTAATCCGCCAGACTGCTATTGATCGGCGCACCGTTCTGCGGATCGTATTCAGTGTGCTCCAAGAGTGCCATCCCGACGCCCATCACTACGGCGCCCTGTATCTGGTTGCGGCCAGCCAGCGTGTTGATGATTTTGCCGGCATCGATGACGGTCACTACTCGACTTACGCGCAAGCGCGCGATCTCCGGTTGCCACGTGACCTCGGCGAAGTGGCAACCGAAGGATTGGGTCGAGAACTTCGGTTTTGGATCGCCGAACGTTGCAGCGGACTGGCCGTTGCCGCTGACCATGCGAAGATTAGCGCGCCGCAGCAACTCGGAGAACGGAGTCCTATTCGCGCTGCTATCACCTTTGACGAAGACCATGCCGTTTTCGAATCCTAGCTCGTCGGGTTTGCGTTTTACGAACGGCGATCCTGGCGTAGAAACTGCAATTGTTTTAAGTGAACCGATCGCCTGTTCGGCCGCAGCAAACACCGCGTTCACAACCGATCCAGTTGCAATCGAGCCACCCGAGAGCGGTCCTTCGGGAAGCGAAGTATCGCCGAGTTCCACTTCCACTTTGTTCAGCGGAACTCCTGTCCTTTCCGATGCGAGTTGAGCGAGGATTGTGTAAGTGCCGGTGCCGATGTCCTGCGTCGCGCTGGCTACGCGGCAGCTGCCATCATCGCGCAGTTGAATGTTGGCAGCGGCGTCGAAGCGGGCCGCAACCCACGAGCACCCAGCCATTCCCCATCCCAAAATCAAGCCATCACGTTTCATCGATCCCACCGCGGGATTGCGTTTGGACCAGCCGAACTTTTCCGAACCGAGTTGGAAGCATTCAAGCAAATGTCGCGACGAGAATGGGATTCCCTGACCCTCATCGATCTTTGGCTCATTCAGGATGCGTAGTTTGACGGGATCCATCTTGAGCTGATGGGCCAGTTCGTTCATCGCAGATTCAGTCGCGTAAAGTCCAGGTACTCTGCCGGGGCCGCGCATGTCGGCGCCGCTGCCGATGTTTCGCCTGGCACGACCAAAGGTCACGCGCAGATTCGGTACGCTGTATTGGAAAGGCGTAGCCTCGCCACAGTCCTCGTGATGCGCATCGAGGATCGACCGCGTGTAGATGTAATCATGGTGCAGCGAAACCAGCTTCCCTTCCGACGTGGCGCCGAGGCGGACCCGTTGCTGTGTTCGCGGGCGGTGACCGACCGCATGGAACATCATTTTGCGACCGAGCACCAGCCGCACTGGCCGACCAACTTGTCGCGCTGCAGCCGCGGCCAGCGGACACAACGTCCATGGCCATAGTTTGCTTCCGAAACCCGAGCCGACAAACTTTGTGATCACGCGAACGTTCTCGATCGGCAGGCCGAACATCTGCGCAAGGACACTTCTGAGATTGACCACTCCTTGAGACGATTCGTACAGCGTTAGCTTTTGACCCTCCCATACGGCGGTGGTTGAATGCGGCTCAAGGGGATTGTGCGTCTCGAATGGTGTGACGTACGTGTAATCGAGCTTGACCGGAGCATTAGCAAACGCGCTATCGGGATCGCCGCGTTGATTGTCTAAACGTTTGCGCGGTCCAAAGGTTGTTAAGACTTCGTCTGGTTCATCGTCGGCTACCAACTGTAGTTCGACATTCGGTTTTTCGGCGTCGTAGGTTGCGCGGACCGCATCGGCGGCGGCTTTGGCGGTCTCGAATGTCTCACCAACGGCGAGCGCAATGTATTGTCCGTAATAACGAACCACATCATCATCGAACGGCGGCCGCCGCTCTTCGCAGATGCCCGAGAATCCCGGACCGGGGATCGAGCGAAAGATCTTGCCGATATTTCCACGGTGAAGGATGGCATGCACGCCGGGCATCTTCTCAGCCGTTGCCGTATCCAGCTTTGTGATCCTTCCATTTGCGATAGTCGCCCCAACCGGAACGGCGTATAGCATTCCAGGAAAGTGAAAGTCGGACGTGTACTGCGCCACTCCGCTAACTTTGCGTGGACCATCCACACGAGGCGTATCTCGACCAACTGGAGAAGTAGTAGATGTTTCTGAGTTTGTTGTCATGATTACTCCTCAACTTAACTCATTGAAGCCATGTTGAGCGCGTGTGTGAGGCAGCGCTTGGCCAATTCGATTTTGAACTTATTCTCACTTTGTGGCTTAGCCTCACGCAGAGCCGCTTCCGCTGCTTTGCGAAAATTAACTGCATCGGCAGGTTTGCCCAACAGAGCGGCCTCAGCTTCTGGAGAGCGCCATGGCTTGGTTCCCACACCGCCCATCGCAATCCTGGCCAGCGTCACTTTTCCTCCAGCGACTGTCATGACGACCGCTGCCGACGCCAACGCAAATTCATACGACGCTCGATCGCGTAGCTTCAGGTACATTTGCTTGCTTCCGGCAATTGGGCGCGGCAGAGTCACGTGCGTGATGAGGTCACCTGGTTCTAATACCGTTTCGCGATCCGGTGTACTGCCGGGCAAAAGATGAAAGTCGGCAATGGGAATCGCGCGTAAACCTTTCGGTCCTTGTACGTGGATGGTCGCCTCTAATGCTGCCATTGCCACGCACATGTCCGAGGGATTGGTCGCGATGCAATCTTCACTTGTGCCAAGGATTGCAAGCATACGGTTACTGCCGGTGATGGCCGGACAACCGGTTCCGGGCTCTCGCTTGTTGCATGGCATTGCTGTGTCACGGAAGTACATGCACCGAGTTCGCTGAAGCAAATTGCCGGCAGTCGTGGCCATGTTGCGCAGTTGTGCCGATGCGCCGCTGAGAATAGCCTGCGACAGCACGGCGTAATCTCGTTGCACGGTCGGATGGTGAGCGAGATCAGAATTGCGAACCGTAGCGCCGATTTTCAACCCACCATCAGCGGTAGCTTCGATTTTGTCGAGCGGTAAACGATTGACATCAAGTACTCGAGCTGGCGTTTCGACGTTCAGCTTCATTAGATCGATTAGGGTCGTGCCGCCAGCGATGAATCTCACGTCAGCGCCCTGCTGTGCCGTTTTCGCCTGGGAAGCTCCGGCAATCGCTGCCGCTGAATCCTTGGGACGACTAAACTCAAAGGTGTGCATTGAGATCGCTCCTCGTGCAGTTAGACATTTTTGCGAACTTGCTGAATCGCGGCCACGATATTGGGATAGGCGCCGCAGCGGCAGATGTTCCCGCTCATGCATTCCTTCACCGACGCGTCATCTGGACCGCACGGTTCCTTGAGCAGCGCGACGGCCGACATGATCTGGCCCGACGTACAGTACCCGCACTGGTAACCATCGTGAGCCACGAATGCAGCCTGCATCGGATGTAATGCGTCCGGCGTCCCCAGGCCTTCGATGGTTGTAATCTCCTCGCCATCGTGCATCAGAGCCAGGTTCAGGCATGAAAGCACCCGCCTGCCGTTCACATGCACCGTACATGCGCCGCATTGACCGTGGTCACAGCCCTTCTTTGTGCCGGTGAGTACAACGGTTTCGCGAATACAGTCCAGTAACGTCGTGCGTGGGTCGATGCGAAGCTGGTGGTCCTTGCCATTAATGCGCAGCGTGATCGGGACTGCGCCTTCGATGTTTGGCGCGGCGCTGGTCGGAACCGACTCGCTCGCTGCGGCCGCGTCTTTCGCGAGCGCGCGTTCGTACCCCGCAACCAGGCTTGCTGCCACACCACTTCCAGACGTCACGAGAAACTTGCGCCGGGCGGGACTTGGCGGACGCGATTTTGGATCGTCGTCTGACATAGGGCCTCCGTTCGAGTCAAAAAAGTTTGTTGAAATTTCACGTACTATACGACTGACGTGCAGAAGTGTCGACAACTTTGCACGAAACGGATTCTCGGCAAATGCTGCTCACCTCTGGGAATTTTCAATTCGCGGATCATCTTTCGAGTTCGCGTATTCAAAGCCCAGCGGCCCATTAGCCGTCACCTGTGCGACGTATTCGCCAGACTTCGCCCAATGGAAATGGGATGTGTTGCCGGGCAGAACGATAACCGCACCCGGCGGATACGCCTCCAGCTTCTCGGCATTGAATTCGTCGCCCAAGCCGATGTAGAAAACGCCGGAAATGACTGTATAGATGCGATCCTCAGAGTGCCGATGCGGCATCAACTTCACGCCGCCCGGCACTTTGACCCTGATCATGAAGAGTTCAGCTTCCGATGGCTGACCTGCAATCACAGCGAGACGCACTGAAGCCGGGAACGCCGCGAAAGGCTTCCAATCAACATCTTCGGACAGAATTGTTTTCAGTCGGTTCAAGTCTACACGCGTCACCAAATGGATCAGTTGTTCAGCGCAACGATTTGAACGCCGCGCGCAAGTCGGTCACGAAAAGCTCCGGCTGCTCCCACGCCGCAAAGTGAGTGCCTTTGTCGTGCTTGTTGTAGAAGATGAGTTTGACATAGGCCTTCTCCGCCCAACTCTTCGGCGCCTGGTAGATCTCTTCGGCGAAAGCGCTCACGGCGACGGGGATCTTGATGCCTCGCACATCGAAGAAGCCGCCGCCGGGGGGCAGAGTATGCCGTGTGTCCCAGTAGAGACGCGCCGATGAGATCGCGGTATTTGTCAACCAGTAGAGCGTGATGTTGTCGAGAACATCGTCGCGGCTGAGCCCTTCAGGCTTGCCATCGAAAACCCGGGCAATCATCTGGTAACTGCGAATATCGTGATCGAGGATCCAGCCAGCAAGACCAACCGGCGAATCGACGATTCCGTACAACGTCTGCGGCCGATTGTTCATCTCGAGGGCGTAGCCTAACCCGTTCTTGAAGAAGTCAACGAGTTGATCCCACGCGTGGTTTTCATCAGGCGAGAGGCCGGCGGGCGGCGGGCCGCCCATCGCAAGGGCCTTCGACACATCGGCGGGAACGGTGGCTGCCATGTTGGTGTGAATGCCGAGCAATCCCGGAGGCTGTTGCAGGGCCATCACCTCCGAAACTGCGTTGCCCCAGTCGCCACCCTGCGCCACGTATTTTGTGTAGCCGAGGCGTTCCATCAGCGTCGCCCACGCCTTCGCAATGCTAACGGGGTTCCATCCTGGCTTCGTCGGCTTGGCTGAAAACCCGTAGCCAGGCAGCGATGGGATCACAAGATGGAAGGCGTCATCTGCAGTACCGCCATGCGCAGTCGGGTTGGTTAGCGGCTCGATGATCTTCATCTGCTCGATGATCGAGCCGGGCCAGCCATGCGTGACGATCATCGGCAGCGCATTTTCATGCTTGGAGCGAACGTGAATGAAGTGAATGTCGAGGCCATCGATCTCGGTGATGAAGTGCGGTACGGCTTTCAGTTTCGCCTCGCCTTTTCGCCAGTTGTAATCTTTGCCCCAGTAGCTCGCGAGTTTCTGCATCGTCGCGAGCTGCACACCCTGCGACGCATCCGGGACCAGTTCTCGTTCTGGCCATTTCGTCGCGTTAACGCGCCGGCGCAAATCTGTAAGTTCCGCATCGGAAAAATTCCAATGGAACGGACGAATGGCAGTTGCCTGTTCGCCGGTTTGGGCCGCACTGGTTTGCGTCATAGTGTCCTCCGTCTGACTGATCTTTGAATTCGAATTGGTGAAAGCCTCGGCGATGATTCGCGGGCTGAACGCGGCAGCGAGACCCAACATCGAGCTTGCCTTTAGAAAGTGCCGCCGTGATCTCTCATCGGTTTGCTTCATCGTGTCCTCGCTTTGTTAATCTCTTAGTTATTCGGTTTCGGTCATATCTGGACGCCTTCGAAGTGATTGTCGTTATCAAGGGGTGTAGCGCGTGAAAATAAAATCGCGATCCTTGACAGCTTGGTGGCAGGGGAAGCATGACTTCATCCCTGCGTCGTCCGTGGGTTTGCCTTTCTTATCGAATGACGAGTACCCCCAACCGCCGGTCGCGGCGTACTTCTTCGAATCCTTGACCATGAATTGAAGGTAGGCATCCGTGGGGGAGCCGGCCACGAAAGACTGCTCACGGCCAAAGCTTTTGTTGTTTTCCTCAGACGGAACGTAGCTCCAGGCTATTCGGCCAACGATTGCGCCTTCCGGAAACGGAAGCTTGCCCTCCCGGTAAGCCTTGATCGCTATGTCATTTCCCAGAACTGCTCGAATATCGTTTAGGTCGCCCGCTTCATGGGCCACTGAGACCACCTTCCAGTCACGGTATCCAGATGGGATCTCCTTTACGAAGATCGGGGCGACTTCTTGAGCAGTGACGTGGCGCGATGTGGTTACCGTGAACACTGCGACGCCGGCTAGTGTTGCAACGACAAACAGCAACAGAGTGATCCTTTTCATAATGGTGCCTCCTTTAAGTGGCCTGATGTTGAAGTCTTCAACGGTATTCATCTGATTCATTCGGGTTCATTGAGCGGGCGGAAGTAGACCATAAGTAATAATGGGAATCTATTAGACCAAGGTATCGATCGATACCTTCGTATTGATGGCGGTTGAATACCGATACTTAAGTACTATGGACATGCCGCGCCGACAGGTGCATTCTCCGTAACTACTCTGTTCGACGGATTAAAAGTCAAGTGCGAGGCATGGCCGATGATTTCACGTCCCCTCATAACCGTGGTTGATGACGACGAATCCGTCCGCGAGTCGCTGCCTGATTTGCTGAAGGAATTTGGTTTCGAGGCGCAAACATTTTCGTCCGCCGAGGAGTTCCTGGCTTCTGAATCACTTGACGAGACGAGATGCCTGGTGCTCGATGTGGCGATGCCGGGTATGAGCGGGCCTGCCCTGCAGCGGGAGCTGAAACTTCGTGAGCAATCGATCCCGATTGTCTTCATTACGGCCCAGCGCGACGAGACGGTTCGGCCGCGCTTGATCGCGGAAGGCGCCGTAGAGTGTTTGTTCAAGCCGTTTGAGCCGACGGATCTTTTGCAGGCACTCAACACCGCACTTGAAGTAAGTTGATTGAGTGAGAATTTGAGCTGACTTGGATGTTCGCAACGCCTCAGTCACAACAGAAGCCGATTGTCTTTGTGGTTGACGACGACGTGTCTGTGCGCGAATCGCTGGAATTGCTGATCAACTTCGCCGGATGGCAACCGGAGACGTTTGCGTCCGCAGGTGAATTTCTGGCGCGCCCGCGCACTGGAACGCCAAATTGTTTGGTGCTTGATATTTCTCTTCCGGATCTTAACGGTCTTGAGTTGCAGAGGCTGATCGCGTCGGAGCGGACCGACATGCCAATTATCTTCATAACTGGTCATGGTGACGTCCCGATGACGGTTCAGGCCATGAAGGCTGGAGCTGTCGAATTCTTAACCAAGCCGTTCGACGACGAAGCGCTGTTAAATGCCATCCGGCACGCCATCAAGCGCAGCGCGGCAGTGCTTGAAGATCAAGCTGAAATAACGGCGCTGCGCGGCACTTACGAATCACTAACGCCACGCGAGCAGGACGTAATGCGGTGCGTGGTGGCTGGAATGTTGAATAAGCAGATCGGTCTGAAACTCGGGATCAGTGAAATCACCGTGAAGGCTCACCGCGGAAAAATGATGCAGAAGATGAAGGCTGACTCTGTTGCAGATTTGGTTAAGACTGCCGTCAGGCTTGGGTTAGCGCCAGCTAAGAATCCATGGCATCAGGCGCGGATCGACTAATCTTGGAAATTTTGAGGAGGAGTAATCATGAGTACTATCACAACGAAAGATGGAACGCAGATCTATTACAAGGATTGGGGCGAAGGACAGCCGATTGTCTTTAGTCATGGCTGGCCGCTAAGCGCGGACGACTGGGACGCTCAAATGATGTTCTTCTTAAATCATGGCTATCGCGTCATCGCCCATGACCGGCGAGGTCACGGACGATCGAGCCAAACCGCCAACGGACACGATATGGATCACTATGCCGATGATCTCGCCGAACTCACTGCGCATCTCGACTTAAAGAATGCGATCCATGTTGGACACTCGACCGGCGGCGGCGAAGTCACCCATTACATAGCCCGCCACGGCGAAAGTCGCGTCGCTAAGGCTGTGCTTATTAGCGCAGTGCCGCCGCTGATGGTGAAGACGCCAGCGAATCCGGGCGGCCTAGCCAAGGAAGTATTCGACGGCCTTCAGGCGCAGGTAGCTAACAACCGTGCACAATTCTATTTGGATTTTCCGACCGGGCCGTTTTACGGCTACAACCGGCCAGGCGCGAAAGCATCGCAAGGTGTAATTCAGAATTGGTGGCGCCAGGGCATGATGGGCGGTGCTAAGGCGCACTATGAGGGCATCGTGGCTTTCTCTCAGACTGATTTCACAGAGGACTTGAAGAAGTTCTCGGTGCCCACTTTGGTAATGCATGGCGATGATGATCAGATCGTTCCCTATGCCGACTCCGCACCGCTGAGCGCCAAGTTGGTGAAGGGCGCGATATTGAAAACCTACAAAGGTTTCCCGCACGGCATGCCAACTACGAATGCAGACGAGATCAATGCCGACTTGCTCGCGTTCATCAAAGGTGAGATGGCCGCAACAGTCTGAGCAAGAATCCGCCGTTAACTTAAGGAGAATTAGCAGGTGCGGGACAACGACCCAAACGCGGAACCAACTGAATTCAAGGGCAGGCGAATTCTGGTTACAGGTGGTACTAGAGGGATTGGCGAGGCCATAGTTGACCGTCTGATTCGAGGTGGTGGAGACGTAATCGCTACCGCCCGATCTGTTTCGCCGGAAACTTCCGCTGATCGTTTTGTCCAGGCAGATGTCAGTACTCGAGAAGGAATAGAGTCAGTTGTAAAAGCGGTAACTGACCGTTTCCAGGGTCTGGATATTCTGATTCACAACGTAGGTGGTTCCGCGGCCCGCGGCGGTGGCGCATTAGCGCTGTCTGATGATGATTGGCAACATGCGTTTGATACGAACCTCTTCGCTGCTGTTCGTCTCGATCGCGCGTTTCTGCCATCGATGCTGGAACGGGGCTCAGGCGTGATTGTCCAC
>DASZDU010000297.1:0-2720 GCA_035941655.1 Pyrinomonadaceae bacterium
GGCAGAATTCCGTCTGCGATCAGAAAAGCAGTGGCACGCGCGTGGTCGGCGATTACGCGCATTGCGAACCCTTCCTGCGTTTCGGCTTCATAACTTTTACCGGCGAGCTTCGCAGTGAACTCGATGATCGGGCTCAAGAAATCTGTCTCGTAGTTTGACTTTACGCCTTGCAGCACAACTGCCAATCGTTCCAGGCCCATTCCGGTGTCAACTGAAGGCGCCGGCAACGGGTCGAGTCGGTATTTGCCTGGCTCGATCTCGCTGCGAACGAACTGCATGAACACCAGGTTCCATATCTCGGTGATGGTGTCGCCGGGACCGTTGACGTTTGCCGTGGTGTTCTCCGCGTCATTTGGATCCGGGCCCATGTAGTAATGGATCTCGCTGCATGGTCCGCAGGGTCCGGTTTCGCCCATTTGCCAGAAGTTGTCTTTGCGGCCGAAGCGCAGGATTCTTTCGCGCGGTGCGCCGACCTGTTCCCAAAATTTCTCCGCATCCACATCCGGCCCAACCTCATCATCGCCTTCAAAGACTGAAAACCACATGCGCGCCGGATCAAGCTTGAACTCGTTCACCAGCAGGTCCCAGGCGAACTTGATACCGTCTTCCTTGAAATAGTCGCCGAAGGAAAAGTTGCCGAGCATCTCGAAAAACGTTTGATGCCGCGCAGTCTTGCCGACTTCGTCGAGATCGTTGTGTTTGCCGCCGGCGCGCACGCATTTCTGAGACGAGCAAGCGCGCACGTACTCGCGCTTCTCGAGGCCGAGAAACACGTCCTTAAATTGATTCATGCCGGCGTTGGTGAAGAGCAACGTGGGATCGTTTGCAGGCAGCAAGGGCGACGAGCGCACACGTGTATGTCCGTGCCGCTCGAAGTACTTCAGAAAAGTTTCGCGAATTTCGTTTCCAGTCATAAAAGAAGTAGATAGTAAACAGTAGACAGCAGTGTAGCGAGCATGCTGGTTCGCGCCTTCTGGGAAGGAATGACGGCCAACTGACAACGAACTGCTGACTGATTTGCAGTTTAGCATGCAGGGTTAGGGCGCATGAAACTGAGCGGAATTCACGGATAGGTCACTAAGTCCTTCTTGGATTTGAAAAGCGCCAAAGGCGCGAAATGTGAAAGCCTGGGGCAACGCCCCAGGAAATGTGGCGCAGCCTGACTAAGCGCTGAAGGCGCGAAATAGCTGATAGTAAAACTCTATGGAAGTCTTATGCCGCGCTTTCAGCGCTTTTTTCCCACGTAATCGTCTTCCTGGGGCGTTGCCCCAGGCTTTCACATTTCGCGCCTTTGGCGCTGGAGAGGCATTGCAGCGGAATCGTCGAACAGTGTTATTCACTCTCTTCCAAATCGGTTTTCGCGGCAGCGCGGACCTTGTCTGCCACGAGTTCAAAGGGAAAACCCTGGCGCAGCAGATGATCGAAAAGACTTTTGGCTTCCGCGCGTGTCCTGGGACGCCCGCGCAGGCGAACGCGCTTTTCAATCGCGCGATCGATTAGATCGGCTTCCGACGTCTCTGCAAACACCTGGTTGAGTGCTTCATCAGCAACCGCGCGGTCAACCTTTTTGTTCCTGAGGCTAAGTTCCAACCGGCGCCGGCCTATCGGTTGCTGCCTGATCTTTGATGACGCATAAGTGAGCGCGTAGCGCTCGTCATCGAGATAGCCGTATTCGCGCAAGCGCGAGATCACCGTGTCAACCACAGTTTTGCTCGAGCAACGTTCGGCGAGTCTGTCGCGCAGCTCGGCTATCGAGCGCGGCTTGGCCGCGAGCAGTTTCACAGCGTGCTGAAATGCGCGTGCGCGAATCTCATCGGGAGATAGTCGACTGATTCGCGACTCAGCGGTCTTAGGTTTTGAACGACGTTGACGCATTCGATGTATGAACATTTACCACATCGACGTCAGAAGCGGGAGGCCGCCAACTAATTAGGCCGCGGATTAACGCGGATGGACGCGGATAGGAATTGATTAGGAAAGAATGGAGCAAATTGGTCCCGCCCCCACGTTGAGACGGTTTTATTTTTTTATCCGATCCGCGTCTATCCGCGTTAATCCGCGGCCGATTTCTCCAGCATCGCCAATTGTCAATCGGCAATCTAGAATGAATCGCATGGATGGAGTTCTCATTATCGACAAACCTCCCGGCGTCACTTCCCACGATGTGGTCGACGACATACGGCACACACTGCACGAGCGGCGAATCGGACACACCGGCACGCTCGATCCTTTTGCCACCGGAGTCCTCTTGATTCTCGTGGGCCGCGCGACGCGCCTGGCGCAGTTTCTCAGTGGACTAAACAAAGAGTATGAAGCGGTGATTCGCCTGGGCTACGCAACTGATACGGGCGACATTACCGGAACACGTATTTCGATAGAACAAAATTCCCAGCCAGCTGTTGCGCCGGCAGGCAGCTGGAGCGCGCAGCAAATCGAAGCAGCACTCGCAAAGCTTCGCGGGGAAATCGATCAGGTGCCTCCGATGTATTCGGCTAAGAAGCACGCAGGCCGAAAGCTCTATGAGCTGGCGCGCCGCGGCGAAGCAGTGGAGCGAAAGCCAGTTCGCGTTCGCATCAATGCTTTTGAGCCGCTAAAGCCAACCGGTGAACTACTGAAAGATAATTTTGACGGCACTTTCGATTTTGAAGCTCGCGTTGCTTGTTCTGCCGGTACTTACATCAGAACGCTGGCGGAAGATTTTGGTAAGCTGCTCGGCATCG
>DASZDU010000298.1:0-3700 GCA_035941655.1 Pyrinomonadaceae bacterium
CGACGACGTATAACGCTTCGCACTACCGAATTTCCGTCTACTACGATTTGGCCAAAGTCGCAGTAAACCGGCTCGCCTTCTCGCAGGGACACGAACTCGCACCGTATGGGGCTACAGCGGTAGCGATCACGCCCGGCTGGCTGCGTTCAGAGATGATGCTCGACAACTTTGGTGTTTCCGAGAGCAATTGGCGTGATGCTCTTGATCCGGCGCGTGCTCAAACCAATCAACCCGTGGCCCCGCCCGACTTCGCTCTTTCGGAATCACCGCGTTACGTCGGGCGCGCCATCGTTTCGCTGGCGTTGGATCCGGACCGCAAGCGTTGGAATCAGCAGTCGGTCAGTTCAGGTGAACTAGCCCGCGTGTATGGTTTCACGGACCTGGACGGCACCAGCCCTGACATCTGGCAGCATATGGAAGCTCATTAAGGTCAAATGGGAACTGAAGAAGAAGCCAGGACCAAAGCCGCGACCGCTTACAACGCTGCTTCGGATCACTACGACGACTCCGCAAACTCGTTCTGGGAGCGCTTCGGACGGCGAACGGTCGAACGCCTCCGTTTGAGTCCCGGCGCACGGATCCTGGATGTGTGCTGCGGCAGTGGTGCGTCGGCGATTCCGGCGGCCCAGATAGTTGGACCAAACGGCTTTGTTCTCGGCGTTGACCTCGCGGAGAATCTGCTCAGACTCGCACGCAGAAAGGCCCAGCAGCGCGGTCTCAACAACGTCGAATTTCAGACCGGCGACCTGCTTGATTTAGGACTTCCCGAATCCAGCTTCGACGCAGTCGTCTGTGTGTTCGGCATCTTTTTCGTACCCGATATGTCGGCTGCCGTCCGCGAACTGTGGAGGCTGGTGAGTGCGGGCGGAAAGCTTGCGATTACAACCTGGGGACCACGGTTCTTCGAGCCCGCGAGTAGCGCATTTTGGAACTCCGTTCGCGCCATCAGACCAGAGCTCTACAAAGGCTTCAATCCGTGGGATCGTATCAACGAGCCGGGAGCGGTGCGCTCGCTGTTCTCAGCCGCTGGCATTGAGCAGGTGGAGATCCTTGCAGAGGCTGGAATCCATGAGTTGAATTCACCTGAGGATTGGTGGCACATGGTTCTCGGCAGCGGTTATCGCGGAACGATTGACCAGTTGGACGCTGATGAACGCGAGCTTGTAAGGAAAGAGAATCTCGATTTCATTGGACATGCCGCTGTGCATTCGGTTGAGGCGAACGTGGTATATGCAGTCGCGGTGCGGGATTGAAAAAGGTTTGCGCGGATTGGCTGTGATTCAAATTGGAAGCGCTAACTCCAAAAACTAACGCTTTCAGCGTTAGGACTTCTCGGTTGGGATCCGTTCGTTGTATCCACCTCTACCCATGTCCCATTGAAGGCGGCTGTCCCACAAAGAGCGTCGATGCTGAGATCATCCGTGACATCGTTGATGCTGCCGCCTGCGTGTTCTTGCGCCACCCCCATTTGAAGTCCAGGACGGTCGTGCCCCCAGCCATGCGGAATACTTACCACCCCAGGCATCATCTCCTCGGATATCTCGATCGGCACCACCACGCTTCCTACTCTTGAGCGCACCGAAACGTTTTGACCTGCGCTCAACTGGCGCTGCACAGCATCCGTTGGATGCATGAGAATTGTGCATTGAGGTTTGCCTCTGACTAATCTCTGACTGTTATGCATCCAGGAGTTGTTGCTGCGTAGCTGCCGTCGTCCAATCAATAACAGATGGCCGTTTGAGGGCGGGGAAGCATTAGCAAATTTTGCTTTCACGCGTTCGACGTCTTTAACGAAAACTTCCGGCGCCAACTCAATGCGCTGGTCAGCAGTTCGCAAACGCGCCGGTAAACAGGAAACGAGCGGGCCAAGATCTATTCCGTGGACCGCTTGCTTGAGTTTTCGCAGAGTCAAGCCTTTTGAGAAAGGGTTGAACTTCGCACCGTAAGGTCCAAACCGCAAACCCAAATCCAGGACTCGTTCCGGCCTGAAGAATTTTTTGATGAGCTCACGTTTGACACGCCCGGCCGGGCCTTCGTGTTCCATGCGTGTTTGCAGTTCGACAAAAATCTCCCAGTCATGTCGCGTCTCCGCGTCCGGTTGAAATAAAGCCGGTGAGAACTTGGTCGTGTTGCGGACTGCGAGCACATGAAAGGCCACGTCATAGTGTGCTCGCTCAAGCGAAGAACTCGGCGGCAAGATAATGTGCGCGTGTTTCGTCGTCTCATTTATGTATGGATCAATGGAAACCATGAATTCCAAGCCGGCGAACGCGCGATCCAACTGACGGCCGTTCGGTGTCGACAGCACTGGATTCCCGGCAGAAGTAACAAGCGCCTTAATTTGCCCCGCGCCTTCGGTCAAAATTTCTTCAGCCAGCGTGACGACCGGCAACTCGCCGGCAAACTCTGGCAGCTTTCGCACACGGCTGTGCCAACGCGCATAACTACCTCGCGGCGCGAGCGACTGCGGGGCGGTGATGGGATCAAACGCCGGACTGGTAAACATGGCACCACCAGGGCGATCTAGATTTCCTGTGACCACGTTCAAAACATTAATCAACCACTGACAAACACCCCCGAACTCCTGAGTGCTGACACCGATTCTTCCGTAGCAAACGGCAGACTCGGCTGAAGCAAACTCTCTCGCCAGCAGCCGTATTTGATCAGCGTCAATGCCGGTTATTGATGCGACTCTCTCGGGAGGAAACTCGGCCACAAGCTTAGCGACGACATCCACGCCTTTTGTAAATGAAGCTAATTGGCCCAGGCGCGTCAGCCCTTCCTCAAAAACAACATGCAGCAGTGCCAGCAGCAATAGCACGTCGGTACCGGGCTTTATGAACATATGCCGGTCGACCAGGCGTGCAGTTTCGTTGAAGCGCGGATCGATGAGAATCACTTTGCCTCCACGCTGGCGAATTTCCTGGAGCCTGCGACCCACACCCGGAGCAGTCATCAGGCTGCCATTTGATACCGCCGGATTCGCCCCCAGAATTAAGAAGAATTTTGTGCGATCGATATCCGGGATGGGGAGCAGGAGTTGGTGACCGAACATCAGGTAGCCCGCGAGATGATGCGCGAGTTGATCAACAGAGGTGGCGGAAAACCTGTTCCGCGTATGCAGGCTGCGGAGAAACCCGGGCGCGAATAGCAGCGCGCCGTAGTTATGAACGGTGGGATTACCCAGGTACGTGGCGATTGAATTTCTTCCATACTTCGCTTGAATGCGTTTGAGGTTCTGCGCTACCTCGTCAAAAGCTTCGTCCCACCTTAGACGTTGCCAACCGTTAGCAGTGCGACGCACGGGATATTTCAGCCGGTCTTTATCGTAGTGAAGATCTCCCAGGGCAGCGGCCTTCGGGCAGATGTATCCGCGGCTGAACGGGTCGTCTTTGTCACCGCGTATGTCCAGACGTTGGTCCGCTTGAACACTGATCTCGATGCCACAGATCGCTTCGCAGAGATTGCAGGCGCGATAGTGAAGGGAACTATTGTCGGCGGTTGTCATAGCACGCAACGGGGAATTCATATCCACAGATTAAGCAGATTAAAGCACAGACTGTTACAGAAAAGAGAGTCCCTTTCAACGTCAGAATGCGAGCCCGCGGAGCGGCCATTAGCATAAAGCCTGGGGTGGAGCGATGCGCAACCCCTTTAAATTTTTTGAATTAATTTTTTTAAAGCCCGCGATGCGGCCGAC
>DASZDU010000299.1:0-3341 GCA_035941655.1 Pyrinomonadaceae bacterium
TGGCACTATATCGTAAGGCCCAGTTGGGACTGGCACGGAAGTACCGTCAATCAGGAGATCATCAGAAAGCAGCGGCGGAGTATGCTGTGGCCACTGAGTATCCGCGTAACTTTGGTGTCGGACGCCCCTCGATGCAGTCGCAAGCGCGGGAGTATGTAGCTGCGGCTCGCGAATATGAAGCTGCGGGTCAACGCGACGAAGCGGAACTTTGGTGGCAACGCGCTGCCTCCGAGGAACTCAATCCTCCCTCCCAGCCCGAAGAGCCCTGGTCCGAGCATTATTTCTATAAGGCCGTTGCTCTCGAACATACTGGACGCCACACGCAGGCGCGAGCACTCTATGAGCGACTGGCGCGACTTAACGATGAACAGCGAATGCTCGAATCCGAACCGTGGCCGCCTGCGGGCGCAATTCGATTCGTGCTTGCAGGCTCCGGGTTAAAAGCGCTCGGTCGTAAGGAGGAGGCGCGCGTGGCGCTGGAACGCGCCTTGAAGTTGGATCCACGAAACGAATTGGCTCTGGCCCAACTCGCAGAACTGAAGAGCGGACAAAATGCTGCAGTTGGTGGCCGTGCCGGCGGCCATTGAGTATGAAAAGAAACATCATTCGGCTGTTGTTTTGTCTGGCGTTTCCGAGTGTCGTCTTTAGTCAGAACGTCACTCCGAGAACAGCGCAGGGAAGCGCCTCGCGACTGGCCCAATTGGTCGAAGCGAATATCATCGCGGTCCACGCCTTCCAGGTTCTGCTTGCAAAAACATCGGGTAAGGGTGATCCGGCATGCTTCTCACCCGGAAGGCTTTCGGACGGAGAGCTCGAAAGCCTGTCAGAACATCAAGCGAAACTGCTGAAGTCCGATTTAAAAGCCGTGCGTTCCTGGGTACGAGGAGCGAAGTCCACCTTCGATCCGGCGCAGGATCTTCGTCCGATACTTTCATTTGGACTTACTGTTCCGGTTAACGCCCCGGTTAATATCCTCGACAACTATCTGCGACAAAACACGAAGTTCAGCGGCGCGAAGACGCGCGCGGTCGCCAGTCTCTACCAGACAGTGCTGGAGGTTGAGCGCGATGGCGATCGACTCCAGGAGGAATACGCTTTTTACATCGGTTTGGGGTTACCGGTTTATGTGGGCCAACTCAACTTGCCCGGCAGCGATGCCGACCTGCTTGCGGTGGGACAGCAACTTGAAGGCAAGGCTTGCGAGGCGCCGGTTGGCACAACTGCGGCGGAATGGCAGATAGCGGGCAGGAAAATATGGAACTGGGGAGAAAAAAATCTCCACATTCGCGATGAACGCGTGCTGGCGTCGGAGTTGCTGCGCGACCCAGAGGTAAAAAAGCTGCTGCCGAATCTGCGGGCAATGCCGCCGCAGAAGATTGCCGTGATCGGTCACTCGTTCACGATGGGACTGCATTGGTCTTCACCCTCGAGTTTCGTTCCCATCGTGATGGATGTCTTCCGCAGGGAAAATCCAACCGTGCAGTTCAAACAGTTTGCCGGCGGCGGCCTCACTGCGTCGCGCGCGTTGAAGCGCTTCTATAAGGACGTGCTCGCCTGGAAGCCGGACAAAGTCATGCTTGTCGTGATGACACGCACTGACGAAGATTACGATGCCCTGACGCAACTCGGTGCAGGATTTCGCGAAGCAGGCATCAAGACGCACATGTTCGATGAAATTCACGATCCTGAGAGCGTTAAGCCGGGAACGGTGGAACGCGCTCTTAAAGCGGCAGCAGATTCTCGGATTGAGGTGATAGAGGTTGACCGCGTTTTGTCGTCGGCTCCAGACCGGTCCAGGTTCGTGTGCCTCGATGGCATTCACATGACCGAACCCTACCATCGATTAATGGCAAAAGAGTGGCTGAAGTACCTGGCCGGAGCGCGAGGCGCTAAACGTGAAGTTGCAAATCAGTAGACGACAAACAGCGTAGTGGGTCGGCCGGCGGTTTCACCCCAGCGCGGTGAGATGTTTATAGAACATGGGTTTGCTCTCACTACGCTTCCGTTCGAAGTTTGCAGCTCGTCGCAGCGACGAGCTGCAAACTTCGAACGAAGAAGGAAGTAAGGGGACTTGGATCTATAAACATTTCACTCCTAACGGAGTGAAGACTTTGTCGAAACTCCCCTTTTCGCGAAAGCTGCGCCGTCTGCAGTCGCAAGCGGCACTAGTGAAAGGTTTTCAATGTTAACCTGGCAGAAAGTATCGACAGGCGTAATCATCGCAGCGGGCCTTCTGATTGCCGGTGGGCCTACTTTGCCTGGCACCTCGGCACAACCGGGCAGCAGAGTGACCCGGCCACGAATGTTAATTGGCGAACGTGACCCGCTCACGGGTTTCACTGCATTGCGCGAAAGATATGCCAAAGGTGCCCGACCCTCAGACGACATCGCCGGTTGGGCACTTACCTACCTGCTGAATGGCGACGAGAGCTTTGCCAGGCGCGCTCTCCAGGAGATGCGAGACACCCACCCGCCCGAACGGGTTGGCTCGCGCACTTACCCGGAATACGTGAAGTGGTCCCTGGCTTTCGATTGGCTTTATAACTTTCCCGGCTTCGATGCCGAACTTAAGGACCGCATTGCAGGCGAATTATTAAAGGCCGCCGAACAGATGATGGCAGACCAGTCGCTCAAAGAAGTGCAACTGGCGATGTATCACAATTACCCCGTTCGTTACCTGACGCTTGCCCTCTTCGCCCTTACTGCGATTGAAGGACACGCCTCGGTCGAGTCGCGCGCCTCGCCTTTGCGGAAGCATGCGCGGGAGGTGTTGGATCACATCCTGGATCTGACAGACTTCATTACTCCCGACGGTGGCTATCACGAGTCGATGGACTATCAGCGGATTACCTACGCGCCGCTCGCTATGTTGGCCGAGCTGCTGCGCACAACTGTGAATAGCGACCCGGCATTACGCTACTCTGTTTTTCAACACTACACCGATACATACCTATACAAAGTGTTGCCTGACGGAACGACCGCGCGTGACGACGACAACGAGTTTCCTTACCTCGAATGGGAAGACAACATTTGCCTGGGGTACGCGGTTAATCGGTTCAAAGACTCCTATGCCGCCTGGATGCTGCGAGAAAGTGGTTGGCCGGCTCAGAAAAAATGGCGGGTTCCGATTACGCAATTTCTCTGGGACGATCCAAATGTTACTGCGCGCAATCCCGCTGACAGCACCGAAGCCGAGATTTCACGCCAACACTATTTTCGCGGCATTGGACATCTGATTATGCGGGATGGTTTCGGGCCTGAGTCGACCTGGATCGAATTCAATTCCGGTCCCTATCTCGCCAAGCACGATCACCTAGATCAGAATCATTTCGTCATCTATC
>DASZDU010000300.1:0-1921 GCA_035941655.1 Pyrinomonadaceae bacterium
TGAGGTCAAGCTTGCGTTTAGATAGCGCACTTGTGCGCCGGCGGCGGGGGCACAAGTGCCCTTTCTAAACGTCAATCAGTAGGGATGTCCTGCAATAGTTGCGCGTCGCTTACCCACCCGCTACCGCGAGTACTGACCTCATTCCTTTACCACCTCAATCTTCCAAAGCGATTGATGAAGTAAAGCATCACCACGGCGATCAGCGAGACGATCACCGCGAGGGTGAAAGCTTCATTATCTCGTCCTGCCTGCACCGCGTCGTAGATTGCCACTGAAGCGGTTTGAGTTCTGCCGGGAATATTTCCGGCAATCATGATCGTTACCCCGAAGTCGCCCAGGGCGCGCGCAAAGGCCAGGGCGGTGGCAGCCAGTACGCCCCGAGATGCGAGCGGCAGAGTTACGCGAAAGAAAATCATCCGCCCACCAAGGCCCAATGTGCGCGCAGCAGCCTCTAGCTCTGTGTCAACGCCTTCAAACGCCGCCCGAAGGCTTTTAGTCACCAACGGCAGGGCGTGAATAGTGGCGGCGATAATTGCAGCGCCCACTGTGAACGTCAGTCGAATCCCCAACCGATGATACAAAAAGCCGCCAAACCACGAACGTGTGCCGAGCAAGACCAGCAGGTAGTAACCGAGTACTGTCGGTGGCAAGACGAGCGGGAGCGTGATCAGCGAATCGATCAGATTGCGACCAGGAAATCGCTTACGCGCCAGTAACCATGCCAACGCCGAGCCGGCCACGAGCGCAATCAAAGTAGCTGCGCCCGCGACGGCGAACGATAACTTAATGGGGAACCAGTCGATACTTCCGCCGAAAATCATTTTGCTATTTGCTTCGCGGAATAATGGCAACGATTCGCAACGGGCCGCCACTTCCGCCCTTGATTTTCATTGGCAGGGCTATTACTGAAAATCCCGTGACCGGAAGCTTATCGAGGTTGGCCACGTTCTCCAGAGCGGGAATATCTTTGGCGAACAGCGTGCGATGACTTTCGAAAAGCGTCGATTGTCCGTAATCGATGCTGGCCGTGTCTAGACCAATAGCTTTAATTTGTCTGTTTTGAGTCAGCCAGCGCGCGGCATTGGGATGCAGGCCTGGGAAGTGAAGCTTTGGCACCGCGCCGGCGCCGCGTTGGTCCGTACCCAGGTATTTCTTTCGATCAGGATAAAATCTTCCGAATCCCGTCCGTAACAGCACGATGGTTCCGGCTGGTATCTTTCCATGGCGTCGCTCCCAATTCTTGAAGTCACTTTCCGAAACCAGATAATCGGGATTCTTGTCGCACTGCATTGTTACATCCACTACTATACCCGGCCCGATGAGTTGGTCGAGCGGGATTTCGTCTACAGTATTTCGCCCTTTGGCAAAATGCACAGGCGCATCAATGTGCGTTCCTCCGTGTTCGGCAGCGGAATATCGGTAAGCGGAGTAGTAGTAGCCCTTATCGGTCGTTCCCTCAAAATCTTTTTCAAGGTGAAACGTCTCGGCGGTGGGCCAGTAAACGCTTGAGTCATCGAAAGCGTAGGACAGATCAACGATCCTCTGAGATGAAAAATCCGCCAACCGATGTTGAGCGACAGCAGAGTCGTTTGCAAAGCCCATTAACAAGGTCAGAAGCAGCAGGCCGAACCGTTTCATGTCGAATCCTCCTCACGTAAGGCGCCTTAGTCAGATTGCATTGCGCATGTTAGCGCAGAGCCTGTGTTTGTCAGAACTGCTTGCCGAACCCAGACCGGTCGGGACTCTGTAATTGCGTAGTGTTACAGTTACAATCCCTGCTGTTCTTCATCTCAGGCGCTCGCCGGAAGGTCCAACCAATGATTGATTTCAGCATTCCCCCCGAGCTCGAAGCCATCCGTGAACGCACCACAGCCTTCATGGACGAGTTTGTCTATCCCAACGAAAAGAACATGGTCGAGGA
>DASZDU010000301.1:0-21056 GCA_035941655.1 Pyrinomonadaceae bacterium
GGAGATAGTGTGGGTTGGAACGACGATCCCAAAAGCACGCTCGAAAAACTTAAAGCAAACGGCATAGCCAGGGCGGCTGAGACCGCGATTAGCAACCTGCGGGCGGCCGAAGCGCAAAAAAACCAACTGCTGAAATGTGACACGCCGCAAGCCGACCCAGGTTGCGCAGTGAAGGTTCGCTATATTGCGCAGGTGGCGCGTGCCAGTGGTTCGCTCGGCGCCGTCTTTGCGCAGATGGTAACCGGCTTCGCTTTAGCAAACGACCCCCGTTCAAATGTAGTGGGCTTGAATCTGGTACAGGGCGAAGACGCACCGGCGTCGATGCAGAACTTTGGGACTCACATGAAGATGTTGAAATTCCTAAGGCCGTTATACCCGAATGCCCATCTGAGCCTGCACGCCGGAGAACTCGCACCCGGCCTGGTGCCGCCAAACGGTTTGACGTTTCACATACGCGAGTCAGTGATAACAGCGCGGGCCGAGCGCATCGGCCACGGCGTCGACATCATGCATGAGGATGGGGCAAACGAACTGTTGAAGGAAATGGCGCAGCGCAATGTGCTGGTGGAAATTTGCCTCTCGAGCAACGATACGATTCTCGGCATCAGCGGAGCACAGCACCCGCTGGCGACTTATCTGAAGTTTGGCGTGCCGGTGGCGTTGGCTACAGACGATGAAGGACTCTCTCGTTCGGAAATCTCAAGAGAGTTTTTGCGGGCGGTTCAGGATCAGGGATTGGGCTACCTTCAACTCAAAATGATGGCGCGGAACAGTCTTCAATATTCATTCATCGCTGGCGGTAGCTTATGGAGCGACGTTCGAAAACTGGCCCCAGTCTCGCAGTGCGTTAATGACATCGCTGTGATGAAGCCGTCCAGTGCATGCGCCCAATACGTCGATGGCAGCGAGAAAGCAAAACTTCAGTGGCAACTCGAGGAAGACTTCAAGGCATTTGAAGGCCGGCAATGACCCCCAAAGACAGCGGGCAACGTATTGCTGGGAGCGCAGGCATCTTGCTGCTGTTAACGTGGTCACGAACGTTGAGGCAGACAAGATGTCTGCGCTCCCAGCTTCACCCAAACGGTTCTTCGATCGATGGACTCTGCGCCGTGAAAAACTTCGGTCCATCCTCAGTGATGTAAAGACAGTCTTCCAGGCGAATTCCAAACTCACCGTAAATCACGATGGTTGGTTCATCACTGAAACACATTCCCGGTTGAAGGGGTGTCTTGTTACCACGTACGAAGTTTGTCCACTCGTGCCCGTCAAGGCCGATGCCATGTCCGGTGCGATGCGGCAATCCCGGCACTTTGTAATCCGGACCAAAGCCGGCATCCGTGATCACTTTGCGAGCCGCAGCATCCACTGCCTCGCACGGCGCTCCGACTTTGGCTGCCGCAAAACCAGCATCCTGCGCTTTTCGTTCGAGGTTCCAAATATCTCGCTGCCGTGCTGTGGGTTTTCCGAAAACGAAAGTGCGTGTGATGTCTGACTGATAACCTTCTACACTACAGCCGCCGTCCATCAACACCACGTCGCCTTCCTTTAGTTTCTGCGGCGTGCTACTGCCGTGGGGAAACGCGGTGTACTTGCCGAAGCTGCAGAAGATTCCGCCCTGGACGCCAAGCGCGCGAAAGGCCGACGAACAGTTACCCGCAAATTCGTCCTGCGTCATGCCTTCGCGCACGCTGTCGATCGTTGCACGATAGGCAATGATGGTCAGATCATTCGCCTTCTGCATGAGGGCCAGCTCCGCGGCAGACTTGTACATCCGACCGCCCGCCGTTATCGGAGTGGCGCTAACGAATTGCAATCCGGGCGCGGCTTTGCGAATACCATCGAAAAGAAAAAAGCGCACGCGCTCTTCAATGCCCACGCGCCCGGTGCGCAGCCCGCGATCACGAAATATCTCCGCCACCCGGCGGTAAGGACTCTCATCTTCTTCCCAGGTGCGAATATCCTTACCAAATGCAATCAGCTCGCGCGCACGTTCTTCTTCAAACTTAGGACAAACCCAGGCAATCTCGCCGCGGACCGGAATCACCAGGGCAAACATCCGCTCGCTCGTGCCCCAGCGCATGCCCGTGTAATAAAACATGCTCGGGCCCGGTTCAACGTAAATGGCATCGATCTTATGCTCGCGCATTAAGCGGCGAGCTTTCTCAATTCGCGCCCGACGTTCGTCCAAAGAAATAGGAACGACGCCATCGGTGGATTTTTTCAGTCTGCGAACCGCTGGCGGTAGCTCGCGTTGTTGAAAGAGTTCTGCACCGCCAGCGCCGTCATTGGACGCGCCAATCGCGGGCGCGGCATTGGTTATCAAAGCGGCGCCTGCCAGACCAGCCGAGAGCCGCAGGAAGTCTCTTCTGTCAGTACACATGATTAATTGTTTATGGATTCAATCTGTCACTTTCGCGCGCCATGCTACCTGACGCAGGACGTTTATCAAAACAATTTTGCGCCAGCCCGCCGATTGTGTAGTTAACACGAAGTCAGAACCCCGACGCCTCGGGGTAGCGACCGGCCAGGGACTCAACGATGAAAAGGACGCAATCATTAGAAAGTCTTTAAAAGAACTTGAGTGTTCGGCCGGTCGCTACCCCGACGTCGGGGTTCTGATTTTGTGTTGGCTTGCTCGTCTTACCCATAGTTGCCGGCTTCAGTTCAATTATTGAAACTGCATCAGCATTATCGCAAGGTGGTACTGACTTCATGTCACTGAGTTGTGATACATTTGCGGCTCTTACGGTGGCAATAAATTAACAAAAGGAACTCATTCGATGGAAAACGAAAACAAATCCCCGGTGATCTCATTCGACGTGCGCGTCAAGCCAGGCCGTGCCGGCACCGATCCTGAGGCGCCTGATTGGGAAGTGTGTGAACTCGAAGACGGCGTGATTAAGAATAACGCCGATATCTACGACAACATGACGCTCGCCGAAGCTAACCAAATCGCGGGTATGTGGAGAGCCAAGAAGGAGGAGGCTGAAGCGGCGCCGGCGGGTGAAGCAACAAATTGAGTTCGGGTGCCGAATTAAAGAAGATTTTCCATATCTCATTTTTCATTTTTCATTTTCCATTTGTCAGAAACTTTAACCAGCGAATTCCGGGGCAAGCGCTCTACAATGACAATGAAAAATGAGAACTGAGATTTGGAAGATCTTCGGTGTCTGTCTTTAAGCAATACTGAATCGCTTCAACTTCAAGAAGTGTCCTTCCACAACTAGCGCGGCAACATAGCCGTCTGGCACGGACAGCGAATGCATAGACCAACGCATCACTTCCGCAGGTTCCTTGTGATTGCGAAGCAGGACAGCGGGCTCACCGGGCCGGAGCGATACCTCGAAAACATCAAGCGGCATTGAGAGTCCTTCGCCTCGCGCTTTGATATAGGCCTCTTTGCGCGTCCAGCAATTGAAGAACGCTTGCTTTGCTAAATCGGCAGGAACACCTCGGAAAGCAGCAATCTCACCTGCCGAAAAAAATCGTTCGGCAATCTCTTCGCCGCCGAAATCTTCCTTCATGAACTCCAGATCGACCCCAAGCTCACGCCCGTGCGAAAACGCATAGATCGCTTTGCCGTGTGAGTGCGCGAGGTTGAAGTTGAGTAGAGTATTCTCAGCCCCTACCAGTGACGGCTTGCCTTTTTCTCCGTAATTGAAACGCAGTTCATTGGCAGCGGTACCCAAATAAGCGGCAAGTAATTCTCTCAATAAGGCCCGGGCGACAATGTAATGCTTTCTATCTTTCTCAAAGTGGAACCGCTCAGCGCGTACGATTTCATCTTGAGCCAGGAGAGATTTTAAGCTGTCGGCAGAATGTTGGTTGAGGTCGGCAAACCAGATGTGGACTTCGTCAGGCTGCAATTGGAGTGGCGTATTCAGTGCGGCACGGCCGATGAGATCGGCGACGCGAGTGGTAGCGGCAGGGTCTTCAATAAAATGGTTGCTCAATTGGAAGCATTATCTAATGGCTTGGGACAACTCGGCTATCGTCTGGTATTGAAATAGTTGTCGCGGTGAAAATTTAACTCCGGCTTGCGCGGCTCGCGCCAGGATGAGTGTTCCAAGAATGGAATCGCCGCCAAGGTCGAAAAAATTATCGTTCAGTCCCACGTGTTCAACCTTCAAAACGTCTGCCCAAATCTTCATCAGCTTTTGTTCAGTTGCCGTATATTTCGAGGCACAGGTTTGTTCCTGACAGCCATTGGCCTTACGCTCCGGAGCCGGCAATGCGTTGCGGTCCACTTTGCCATTCGTAGTCAGTGGCAAGGATTCGAGTCTGACAAATACTGAAGGCACCATGTAATCGGGTACCTTCAGCTTCATGAAGGTCCTCAATTCTTCGAGATCCGGCACTACAGCCTCGTCGCAAACGACATAAGCCATGAGTCGCTTCTCGCCGGTCGCATCCTCTCTGGCCAACACCGCACATTCTTCCACGTCAGTATGCTGATTCAGAAAAGTTTCTACTTCGTCGAGTTCTATACGAAAGCCCTTGATTTTTACCTGGTTATCGATGCGCCCAAGGTATTCGAGAAGCCCGTTGGAATTGAAGCGAGCCAGGTCTCCGGTTCGATACAAACGTCCGCTAGTGTTGCCGCTAAACGGATCCGGTATGAACCTTTCGTCGGTTAGCTCTTGACGCCTGAGATATCCAAGGCCAACGCCGTCGCCGCCGACGTGGAGTTCTCCGGTGACGCCTTTTTGAACCGGCTGCAATTTTTCATCGAGCACGTAGAGCTGCGTATTTGCCACGGGATGTCCGATCGGTACCGGACCAAACGTCGCGTCGGTAGCGGCTACTTCATAGGTCGAGCACCCGACCACTGTCTCTGTTGGGCCATACTCATTTATTAATCGAGTTGCCGGGGCATTAGCGCGCCAGAAAGAGAGACTCTCCATGTGCAGGGCTTCACCGCCGATGACCAGCGCGCGAACGCGGCCTGCCACTTCATCCTCAGGCATCAATTCCGCGAGCGCGCGCAAATGCGCGGGCGTTATTTTTACGAGACTATAGTTATCGCGAGCCAGGAGAGCTTCGACCAAATTCTCAATGCCATCGGCAACGAGAAAAACAGTGCGACCAACCATCAGGGGCGAAAAGAGACTGGTAATGGTGAGATCAAAAGAAATTGATGAATGTACGGGCGCGCCGCAACCCTTTGCCACTTCGTAAGTTTCCGTGCACCAACTCAGATAGTTGACGAGTCCACGATGTGGAATCATCACGCCTTTCGGTTGCCCCGTTGAGCCCGAGGTGTAGATCACATAAGCCAGATTGCCCGGCGTTACATTCGATATTGGGTTATGCGTTTTTTCCTTGCCGATGATGTCCCAGTCTGAGTCAAGCGAAATCCGCGGGCCATTGTGTGACGGCAATGAATCGAGCAGGTGTGACTGCGTCAGCAAGACAAAGACATTCGCATCCTGCAGCATGAACGAGAGGCGCTCGCGTGGATAACTCGGATCCATCGGCACGAAACTCGCGCCCGCTTTCAGAATTCCGAGAATTCCGACGAGCATTTCCGGCGAGCGATCAACGCAAAGCCCCACCAGCGAATCGGGTCCAACGCCGAAGTGTTTAAGGAAATGCGCCAGCTGATTGGCACGAGCATTCAGTTCGCGATATGTGAATTGTGTTTGATCCGCGATTACGGCAACGGCTTCAGGACAGCGCTCAACCTGTCGCTCAAACAGTTCATGCACGCATTTGTCGGGATACGCCCGGGCAGTGTTATTGAAGCTATTCAAAAACTGCTCATGCTGAAAAAGTCGGGCGGAGCCGTTTTCGCCAATGCGCAGAATGTCTTGAACCAGGGTTGCCATACTGTTTCTCTCTATACGTTCGCCTGAATACGTCGCGTCTTAGTTGGTACTCGAACCTCCGGTTGCCGTTACGCTGGTCGAGCGCCCCTGAGTGGCGACCATCTGATTTGGTTGGGCCATGCCAACTACAACTTTGCGTTTACCGACAAACGGTTTGCGGCCGTGTGCCGTCAACATGTTGTCGAGGATCAATATGTCGCCTTCGTTCCAGCTGAACACTACTGATTGCTGGTCACACACGCGCGTGATTTCCTCCAGCATCGCTGGTTCCAGTGGCGACCCGTCGGCGAAGTAAACATTTCGCGGCAGGTTCTGCTCGCCGAATGCCGTCAACAACCATTCGCGAACTTCGGTCTGCAACCTGGAAACATGGAAAAGGTGAGCCTGATTAAACCAGACCATTTCGCCTGTGACGGGATGCCGTTCCACGACCTGGCAACGCTGACGCGTGCGAAATTGGGCGTCGCCGATCCATTCAAATTCCATCTCAGCCTTGCGGCAATAGTCTTCAACCACCGCTCGACTGGACGTTTGGAAAACTTCCTGCCATGGGAGATCAAGACCGGTGCCGTAGTTCCGCACATACATCAGCCCCTTGCGCACAAAACATTCACGAATCTCAAGCGGGACCGCATCGTAAATTTTCCGGCTATCGGCGATAGGCGTTTCCCCGCCCTGTTCCGCCACTTGCAGTGAGAAAAACGCCAGCTTCATCGGCCAGCTTCGTGAATAGGAGTTCTCATTGTGCAGCGGTATCGACTGATGTGCCGGATATTCAGTCGATGAATAAATCCTGCCACTGATTACATGGCGGGGAGTCGAACGATAGGAGTAGTCGAGCAGTGGGCCAGACACAGCTTCGATCATTCGTTCAAATTCTCTGGAGGACTTGAGTCCGAAACCGCGAAACAGAATCGCTCCATTTCGCAGGAGATAATTTTCGATGAAGCCGGCATTTGCGGCAGCCCATTCCACGAGATCAATTCCCTTGATGGCTGGCCGCACCACGAGCGGCAGCGGACTGCCTGGACGCAGATAGCTGAGGGTGATCTGTTGCGGGTTCGCGACCTGGAGGTTCGCTGAGTCTAATGGATAACTGGTCATACGTTAATCGTCACATTCCTGATTAAATACGGTAGCATTCGCACAGTTCGATACCCTGGGGTTCCTCTGGACCCTTGCCCGCGACGCTAGCCGCACTCGCCCGCTGCAATCTGTTCGTAATAATAGAAACTTCCAAAACACCGCACCTGCCAGAAACTATCAGCCTATTTCCCCAACAAATGCTGCCGCTACTTCCTTGGCAGACAATTCTGCCTCCACCTTATCGAGGCAGACTCTGAGCTGCTGCGCCAGTACACGAACATGCGGCTCTTTGACGATGTCGAGGTGATTGCCCGGTACTCTAATCTTCTGGAGGCCACCGCCAACGAGATCCTGCCAACCTTCTTCAACGTCGTATGCGGCAGTTAGATCGTCGGTTGCCAGGAAAATAGTGGCGTGTCCCGGATAAACTCGCGGCACATAATCTTTTACGGCGGCGAAATTGAGTTCCTCGATGTTCTTGAGAACTCGAGGCAACGGCCGGCCCAGGCGACGATAAAGCTTGTAGGCGCGACGATAAATTTTGTGTTTGAGCTTGGCTGGTGCGAATTTCAGCTTATCCAGGAGGTATTGCAACTTTGATGTTGTGCTAAGTTGACCAAGGTTCCGTCGATGCGATGCCAGCTTTCGCGCCAGACGTTGCGCGCGTTGCCCAAATGATCCGGAGCCGGGCAGCAACTTGAAATACCCTGCGGGATAAGCATCAAGCAAAGCCAGAAGGGCTACTTCCTGACCCGCAGCCCGCAGCTGGCAAGCCATCTCAAATGCGATCGTTCCGCCGGATGATCTCCCGCCGATTAGATAAGGGCCTTCAGTTTGAAGGTCGCGAATCTCCTTTATGTAGTGAGCCGCCATGTCGGCGATGGTCGTGTGCGGCGGCTTACTTCCATCCAGGCCCTGCGCCTGCAGTCCGTAGAATGGCTGATCCGCACCGACCAGCCGCGCCAGGTCGTGATACTCCAAAACGTTTCCGCCGGCCGCATGAATACAAAAGAAGGGACGACGCGCGCCTCCATTCTGCAGCAGCACCAGAGATGACCAGGGAGCCGACCATCCAGCTTCGCGCATCAGTTGCGCCAGTGATCTAACCGTCGGCGCCTGGAACAAAGTAGCGAGCGGTAGATTTCGACCGAAGGATTTTTCAATTTGCGCAAATAAGCGAACCGCTAAAAGCGAATGACCGCCGAGCTCGAAGAAGTTGTCGTCGAGACCAATCGCGCTTACGGCCAACACTCGCTCCCATATTTTCAAGAGCTTGAGTTCAAGCTGATCCTGTGGAGCTTCGGATGAATCCAGCGAGGCGGAACCGCTGCCAATAGTAGAAATGACGGCCAGGGCTGCCTTGTCGATTTTGCCATTTGCAGATAGTGGCAACTGGTCGAGGATCGTCACCGCTGATGGGACCATATGCGCGGGAAGTTTCCGGCCCAGGAAGGTGCGCAACTCATCGGAGGTGGGTATCGTTCCTGCTCGAGGCACAACATACGCGGCAAGATGCTTGTCCCCCTGATCCTTCCGTGTGAGCACCACAACCTCGCGTACTAATTCATGCTGGCTGAGCACAGTCTCAACCTCTCCAAGTTCAATTCTGTATCCTCGCACCTTAACCTGACCGTCGATCCGGCCGAGAAATTCAATCTGACCGTCCTGGCGGTAACGGACCAAATCGCCGGTACGGTAAAGTTTTGCGCGATCCTGACCGGTAAACGGATCGCGAATAAATTTTTCCGAAGTCAGTTCCGGACGATTCAAATACTCGCGCGCCAGTCCGTCACCGCCAATGTAGAGTTCTCCGGGAATACCGACCGGCACTGGATTACGATAGCGATCCAGGACATACACACTGGTGTTTGATATCGCGCGACCGATTGGAACTGAACCATTAATGGCGGGCGCGGAAATAGGAAAGCAACAGGTGAAGGTCGTGCTTTCAGTTGGTCCGTAGCCATTGATCAGACGACAATCCGGTAGTTCGTTTAGCGCACGCTTGACGTGTGGGACCGACAAGACATCGCCACCCGCCAACAGTTGTCGCAGTCCCTTGAGGTCGTCGAGATGTGTGTCGACCATCAGGTGAAACAAACCAGCCGTTAACCAAAGTGTTGTCACCTGGTGGCGTTTGAGCGCTGCTCCCAATTCATCGAGCGAAGCGGCACCCGGCGGCATCAGAGCTAGCCGGGCTCCATTTAATAGACTCCCCCAGATCTCAAACGTCGAGGCGTCAAACGAAATAGGTGCGAACTGTAGAAAAACTTCTTCGCGCGTGAAACTCGCGTAGTTCGTATTCCTGACCAGCCTCACAATATTTCTGTGAGTGACAGCAACGCCTTTTGGCGTCCCAGTTGAACCGGACGTGTACATCACATATGCCAGGTTGTCTGCGCTCGTTAAGCAATCCGGGTTTTGCACCGGCTGGCACGCAATGTCTTCCCAACGTTCGTCAACACAAATCACTTCCGTTTTGGAGCCGGTAAAGTTCTCGCTCAAACTCTTTTGAGTTAACAGTACGCGCACTTCTGCATCTTCCATCATGAATTGCACGCGCGCTGCCGGGTAACGCGAATCGAGTGGTACATAGGCCCCGCCGGCCTTCAAGATTGCCAGCAAACTCACGATCAACTCGGGCGATCTTTCAAGGCAGACACCGATTCTCGCCTCGGCACTGATTCCCTTGTTCCTCAGGTAATGAGCCAACTGATTGGCGCGTTCGTTTAGTTCCCGATATGTCAGCCGCTGATCGTCGAATACGAGTGCAACGGAATCCGGAGCGAACTCCACTTGCTCCTGAAATAGTTGCTGCACGGATTTGTCGGCGGGATAAACAGTAGTCGTGTCGTTCCAATCAACCAGTAATTGCTGACGTTCCCTTTCGCCTAACAATGGCAGTTGTGAAAGCCTTTGACGCGGATCGGCGACGATGCCTTCGAGCAGATTGTGGAAGTGACCGAGCAGTCGCGTAATTCTGTCTGCGTCAAACAATTCGGCGTTGCTTTCAAACATGCACTCGAGCTGTCCGTCTCGTTCCACCACGTCGAGCGTCAGGTCGAAGTTGGCGGCAATGTTTTCAACCGGCACGTGGCTCACCTGCAAATCGGCAACTCTCTTTATGGAGGTCGACTCGCTCTGCAGCACAAACATCACCTGGAACAGCGGATTGTGCGCAAGCGAGCGATCGGGCTGCACTTCCTTCACGATCATTTCAAAAGGCAGGTCCTGATGGGCATATGCGCCAAGCGCGACTTCCTTGACGCGCGCTATCAACTCGCGGAAGGTTGGATCGCCGGAGAGATCCACACGCAGCGCCAACGCATTAATAAACAGGCCGATCAGTTGTTCTGTTTCGGTCAGACAGCGTCCGGCAATTGGAGAACCAACGACGATGTCGTCCTCGCCGGTGTAACGATGAAGTAACGTCTGATAAGCAGCGAGCAAGACCATGAAGAGGGTTGACTCTTCCTTCTGACACAACTCCTTTAGCTTCCGCGTCAACTCTTTCGATAGCGGAAGAGCCCGCTTCACGCCTCTAAAAACGCGATGCGCCTGCACCGAAGGACGAGGATGATCAGCCGGTAATTCAATTACTGGCGGCTCGGTCTTGAAAACGTTTTTCCAATAAGCGAGTTGTGAATCGTAAACCGGTCCCTGAAACCATTCGCGATGCCAGAGTGCGTAATCGGGATATTGAACGGATAGCTCGGGAAGAGGCGAAGGCTGCTCATTTATGAAGGCTTCATAGAGCAGGGTTAACTCGCGCTCGAAAATACCCATTGACCAGCCATCGGTCACGATGTGGTGCATGGTTATCAGCAGTATGTGTTCTGCGTCGTGAAGTCGCAGCAGACAAGCTCTGATGAGTGGTCCGGTGGAAAGATCAAAAGGCCGCCGCGCTTCATTCGCAAGCACTCGTCGGGCTTCGGCTTCGCGCTCGGTCTCCGGAACCTGGCTGAGATCGAGCAAAGGCATGTCGAGCGTTAACAGTTCACGCACGACCTGGACGGGAACACCGTCTGCAGTTTGAAAGCAGGTGCGTAGCGCTTCATGCCGTGCTACCAAATGATCGAGCGCTTGTTTCAGAGCCGAAATATTCAGTTCGCCAGTCAGGCGCAGGCCCTTCGGCACATGGTAAAGCGAAGTGTTGGGCATTAATTGGCTCAACACCCACAGCCCTTGCTGGTAGTACGACAGCGGCGCCGGTAAGCCGGCCGGGCGACGCGAAATCAGCTGCTTCGGCTCGCCTGAGTTGGCTTTCTTTTTCAGAAGCGTTAACTCGACGAGAGCGCGCTTCGCCGGAGATAAGCCTGCAAGTTGTTCTCTGACACTTAAGAGACTGGTTGACACGCTCGTTTGGGCCCCGTTCTATTCAGACTGTGTAAGACAATATTTCCAATGCGGCGCAGGTTCCCGTTGCCACGGCCAGCTTCAGAGTCTGCGCAAGCGAACCGCCATTGCTAATGAGTTGCTCTAATCGCTCCTGGGCTTCGTCCTCCGAAAGGTTCTGAAGCTCTGCAAGCAGAACGCTCAACTCTTCTTCTGCTGCGCTCTCGGTCTGACGTTGGTAGATGACCTCCGTCAACCGCTCGATCGTTGGTGAGCGGAAGACATCGATGAGACTCAACTCACAATTCAGACTTCTGCGCAGGTTCGATATCAATTTGGCGCCCAGCAGCGAATGGCCGCCCAATTCAAAAAAGTTATCGTTGATGCCAACCTGTTCCAGTTTGAGCACCTCGCGCCACACTTTGGCCACCGACTCTTCGAGCGGACTACGCGGCGCCGCGACGGCCACATCCGGCGAGCGTCGCTCCGGTTTCAGCAACGGCAGGGCCTGCCGGTCGATTTTTCCGTTCGGCAGCAAGGGAAAGTTTTCGATCATCACAAAAGCAGATGGCAGCATGTATGCGGGAAGCTTTGTGCTCAGAAACTCGCGTAACTCAGTAGTAGTCGGTTGCTCCGCTTGCGCCGCAACAACGTAAGCCGGCAAACGCTTGTCGCCTGCAACGTCTTCCTCCACGAGGACGATCACATCAGATACAAGCGCGTGACTTCTGATAGCTTGCTCTATCTCTCCTGTCTCGACGCGAAAGCCGCGAATTTTGACCTGGTTATCAATACGGCTGAGAAATTCGAGGTTGCTGTCGGAACGATAGCGAACCAGGTCGCCGGTCTTGTACAGACGCGGCGCTCGTACATCGCCAAACGGGTTAGTAATAAACTTTTCTGCAGTCAGCTCAGGTCGATGCAGGTAACCTCGCGCAACTCCGGCACCGCCAATGTAGAGTTCGCCCGGCACGCCAATGGGAACGGGACGAAGATCCGGATCCAGTATGTAGACGAGCGTATTTCGAAGAGGACGTCCAATAGGAACGTCACTATCGCTGGACGACTCTTCGGCCTCTTTCGCAAGATCGCAGATCGTGGCGACGACTGTCGTTTCAGTCGGCCCGTAAGTGTTTATTAGCCGCACTGCAGCATTCGCGCGCCGGCGCCAACTCGCAAGCCGCTCCGGCATAGCTTTCTCACCACCGAGGATGACGAGACGGAGCGAGTCAGGGAGGCGGAGATTATCAGTCGTAAGCTCGTCAGCAAGCTCGTGCCAGTAGGCAGTCGGCAGATCGAGCACTGTGATTTCAAATTCTCCGCAGGCTTGCAGAAAGTCTCTGGCGGAACTGAGCATCGCATCCGTTCGCAGGACGACGGTGGCACCGGTGGTGAGCGCCGGAAAAATCTCTTCGGCGCTGGTGTCGAAACACAGCGAAGCAAATTGCAGTACACGATCGCTCGGTGAAATTGCATATTCCTGCGACGCTGCCTCGATGAAGTTCACGATCGAGCGGTGTTCGATCATCGTTCCTTTGGGATTTCCGGTTGAGCCAGAGGTATAGATCACGTACGCAAGATCGTCTTCGTTCGCAGCTTCAGGCAAATTTTCATCGCTGGAACCGTCGATAAGGTCCGCGTGCTTGTCGAGGCAAACTATCGTGTCGTTGTAATCCGGCAGCGCTTGCAGCAGCTGGTCATTCGTTATCAGCAGCTTCACCGCGCCATCGGTAAGCATGAAGTCCAGACGACTTTTGGGATAGGTCGGATCGAGAGGCAAGTAGGCGCCGCCGGCTTTGAGAATGGCGAGCACGGCTACCAACATCTGTATGGATCGCTCAACGCAAACGCCAACCAGGCTCCCGTGGCCCACACCCAACTTTCTGAGATGATGCGCCAGCTTGTTAGCCCTTGCATTTAGTTCGGCGTAAGTCAATTGGCGACTTTGATGGACGACGGCAATCGCATGGGGCGTTCGTTTGACCTGTAGTTCAAAGAGCCGGCTAATTGGCTTGGCCTCAGGCGTCAACGACGATTCTTTTTGTCCGCCGTTCCAATCGAGCAGGAGCGTTTTTGTTTCCGCCGCGGACAATAAGTTTAGACTCGCAACCGGTTGTTCGATGTTTGCAATCATGGCTTCAAGAACATTGCCAAGATGGCTCAGCAGTCTCTCAATAGCGTCTGCATCGAAACGAGCGGCGTCGTAAACCATTTGTAGTTGCAATTCGGCCGCTGGATCGACGACGAGCGTCAGCGGGTAGTTGGTCCGCGAAAGATGAGACTTCAAGTGATGCAACGGTCCATTCAATTCGAACGACGATCCGGAGCCGGCAAAATTTTCAAACACAACGAGGGTCTCGAAGAGCGGCAGATTGCGCGGGGCGTCACACCACTGCTGGATTTTTGTCAGCGAGCTCTGTTCGTGCTCGAGCAGGCCAGAAACTGTGTTCCGCACCTTTTGCAAGGTGGAAAGACAAGGCTCTTCCGGCACGATTTGAATTCGCAGGGGCAAGGTGTTAATTAGCAGCCCCACCAACTTTTCAATACCGGGCAGCTCATAAGGCCGGCCAGCAACGGTGATACCGAATAACACATCGTTAGTCGCCGAGTAGCGGCTCAACACCACCGCCCACGCCGCCTGCAATATCGTGCTTATCGTCAGATGATTACGTTTTGCACATGAACTTAATTCATTTGTAAACGCGGCGGACAAGGTGATCTGCTTCTCCGCAAATTCCTCAATCGCGCTCGGCAGCTGGCCGGAGGCTTTGTCGATTGGCAATTTATTGCTCGACGAAAAACCTTCGAGCTCACGGCGCCAAAACGCCTGGGCGTCGTTTTGGTCCAGCTTTCCTGACCACTCCACATAATCGGAAAATTGAGCAGCGCATTCGAGTGCGACAGGAAACGTAGCGCAAACTGTTTGCTTTGCGTCGAAATTTTGTCGCGCGTACTGTCGGTACAACTGTGACACTTCATTGCGCACGACAGACATCGACCAACCATCCAAAATGATGTGATGGTTACTTACAACAATCCAATAAGCGTCAGCTTGAGTCTGCAGCAAGGCCACTCGCAGCAGGGGCGGATCTTCCATGGTGAAAGAGCAAGCCCGATCTTCTTCAAGGAATTGATCCAGCTGCTCCTGCTGTTGAGCCGGCAACAATTCGCGCCAATCGAGGTGCTGGAACGGAAGCGTAGCCTCCGGATAAACAATCTGCGTCGGGCGCTCGGGGTTGTCGCAGGAAAAACCGGTGCGCAAAATCGAGTGGCGATCCACTACTGACTGCCACGCTTTGGCGAAGGCTTGACGATCGAGCGGCCCCCGATAGGAATAGCAGACTTGTTCGAAGTAGGCTTTCGATCGCGGCGCGTACAGCGAATACAAGAGCATCGCTTGTTGCGTCGGTGTCAGCTCGTAAGTTTGGTTCTGCCTCTCCATCATGTTCGTCGGACAACGTAGAGCAAACTGTTAGTTTGCGTTTGTGGCGGCAAGCGCCTCCTTGTCAGCACTAAGCAAACTAACAGTTTGCTTTACTTCAAACGCGTTCATTGGCAACACGTTGCTGGGCTTCCTCTTCCGAAAGTTGATTCAATTCCGCTAGCATCGCAGCCAATTCATCATCTTCAGTTTCACTAGTTTCAATTTCATATATCGCTTCCGCGAGCCCGGCTATCGTGGGCGTTTCGAAAATACGATGCAGCGTTAGCGCCGCGGAAAACACGTTGCGCGCGCGTGCGATTACCTGAGCCGCAAGCAAAGAATGTCCGCCAAGCTCAAAGAAGTTTTCGTGAACACTGACTTTCTCAACCTGCAAAACCTCGCTCCAGATGTCGGCGAGCCTTTCCTCAACAGGGGTTCG
Source organism: Pyrinomonadaceae bacterium (assembly GCA_035941655.1). Classification (GTDB taxonomy): domain Bacteria; phylum Acidobacteriota; class Blastocatellia; order Pyrinomonadales; family Pyrinomonadaceae; genus PSRF01. The sequence goes on from DASZDU010000301.1 coordinate 15,113, forward strand.
CGGCGCGACAAAATCCGCCGCTGCTGTTCCCTGCTCATCCTGAATGCTCGTTCTGAAACACTCCTCTGCCCGCGGCGTCTGCGTTACCCAACTAACCGCTGGCAGATCTGAGAGTTGTTGCCCGCAGTCGCTAACGATCACTTTCAAAACCTGCGTGAAGTCATCGAGGATTGCCGCGATGCTTGCGGGCTCGTACAGGTCTGTGCTGTAAGACAACCAAACATCCATGCTCTCCGCTTTTTCAACTACACCAAGCGCCAACTCAAACTTCGCTGTGGTGCTATCGAACTCCAACGGGGTTACGCGAATGCCAGGCAGCATGAGATCCGGTTTGGTTTCGTCCTGCAGCACGAACATCACCTGGAAAATGGGGCTGCGGCTGAGCGTTCGATTCGGCCGCAGTTCCTCCACCAGCTTTTCAAAGGGAACGTCCTGGTTTGTAAAGGCGCCGAGCGCTTGCTCGCGAGTGCGCTTGATCACCTCTCGCAACGAAGGATTACCGGAAAGATCCCCGCGCAACACCAGCGTGTTTATGAAACAACCTATGAGGGTTTCGGTATCGACAAGCGTGCGGCCCGCTACGGGCGTACCAACAAGGATGTCATCCTGCCCGCTGTAACGCGCGAGCAACACTTGAAACGCAGCCATCAATAACGTGAACAGCGTTACGCCTTCCTCGCGGCTAACATCCTTTAAGGCTTGTCGAAGATCCTGTACCAGAGAGATTGCCTGTCTGGCGCCATGAGAACTCAGCATCAACGGCCGCAAGCGATCAGTTGGCAGGTCCAAAACAAGCGGCGCATTTGCGAGTTGTTGTTTCCAATAGGCGAGTTGTGCCGAGAGCGCTCCGCCGTTAAGGCGTGCTCTCTGCCACTCAGCAAAGTCGGCATACTGCACGCGCAATGCAGGCAACTGGGATTCTTCGTTCAGGTAAAAGCTCGCCAGCTCACTGAAAAATAAACTTATCGACCAGGCGTCGGCGACGGCATGATGGATCGACAGCAGCAGCACATGTTCCTCAGCGGCGAGACGGAGAACGTTGACGCGGGCCAGAGGTCCGCATGTCATATCGAAGGGACGCTCAGCTTCCAGAGTCAGCAGCCGCTGCAGCTCCTTTTCACGGACTGTCGCGGGCACTGAACGGAGATCGCGAAGCTGAAAGGGCAGGACAGTAGTCGGCGCAACTCGCTGCACGGGCAGACCATCGACTTCAACAAACGTCGTGCGCAATGCTTCGTGTCGTGCGGCAATCGACTGCACGGCACCTTCCAACTTTGCCAGATCGAGCGGCCCGCTAAGACGCACGGCGCGGTTGATGTTATATAGCGGGCTGTCCGGCTCCAGTTGATCGAGAAACCACAATCGTTGCTGTGCGAAAGAGAGCGGACTTTCGCGCGTGCGACATATCGCTTGAATTGTTTGAGCGGTCGAGTCTTCGTGAAGTTCTGTCGCAGCTATCTTCTTGGCGAGTTGTCGAATCGTGGGGCCATCAAATAAAACGCGCAGCGGCAGCGTGACTTTCAATTGCTGATTAATGCGGGCCATCACCTGCATTGCCAGCAGCGAATGGCCGCCCAGCTCGAAGAAGTCGTCGTCAAGTCCAGGTTGATCAATTTTCAGCACAGTACTCCAGATTGAGGCCAATGTTTTTTCGGTCGATGTTTCTGGAGTCCGGTAGGGAATGGTCAGTTCCGGCCGCTTCTCCGGCAGTTCCGGAAGTGCACGCCGGTTGACCTTGCCGTTAGCATTTAGCGGCAAAGCCTTTAACTGCACAAAAACAGACGGCACCATGTAGTCGGGCAAACGTTCGGTCAAGAAATTACGAAGCTCGGCGACTGAAGACGTGCTGCTGTTAGCTACGAAGTACGCTACCAGGCGTTTTGCGCCACCGTCATTTTTCATGACGACAACGTTGTTTTTTACAGCTGGGTGGCGGGCCAGAACTAGTTCGATTTCCTGAAGCTCTACGCGAAAACCGCGAACTTTCACCTGGCTGTCCTGGCGCCCGGCGAATTCGATCGCGCCATCGGCGCGCCAGCGCGCCCAGTCACCGGTTCGATAAAGCTGGGCGCCTGGAGTTTCGCTAAATGGGTGCGGAATAAACTTCGCGGCAGTCAGTCCGGGACGACGCAAATACCCTCGTCCCAATCCGGCGCCACCGATATAGAGCTCGCCGGTAGTTCCCGCCGCAACCGGCTGCTGCTGCTCGTCAAGAATGTAAATTTCAGTATTGGCAATGGGCCTGCCCACCGGCACAACAGCGATATCGCCACTCAATTCGTTGTCGTTCGGAACTTCATGAAGACACACGATGCCGGCTGTTTCAGTCTGGCCAAACATATGAAAGTGACGCGCTCTGTGTGCGAACTTATTCAGCCAGGTTCGCGGTATGTCTGACAGCAACGGCTCGCTCGCTGACAGCATCAGGCGCAGGCCATTGTCGAGCAGTTGGGCACGGGTTTCGTCACCGAGTGTCTCTAACATCGCGGTACAACTGCGCCAGAAGGAGGGCACGGCATCCATCACAGTCACGTTCTCGCGTTTGATCATCTGAAAAAGAGCGAGTGGATCTTTTCTTTGTTCGGCGCTCGCGATTACAACGGCAGCGCCTTGCGAAAGCGGCAGCAGCAGTTGGCGGCGAGAGGACGAGAACGAAATCGAGGCGGTGTGTAAATAGCGATCGTTATGATCAATTTGAAGCTCGTGCTGCAGCGCCAGCACGTAGTTGGCCAGACTCGCGTGTGTGATCGTCACGCCCTTCGGTTCACCTGTTGACCCGGAGGTGTAAATTACATAAGCGAGATTGTCCGCCTTTGGACCGTTATGGAGATTCCCCTCTGTCTGTTGACAGATTAGCTCGCGGTCAGCCTCAAGCGCGATGAGGCGCGCGCCGCAGGACGAAAGCTGCGCCACGAGTCTTTGCTGAGTGACAACCAGCGACACGCCTGAGTTCTCAAGCATCCACTTCAAACGCTCACGGGGATAATCGGGATCGATCGGAAGATAACCTGCACCGGATTTGAGAATCGCGAGAATGCCGACAGCCATCTCCAGCGAACGATCGATACAAATTCCCACCAGCGTTTCCCGTCTGGCTCCGCGCGCGCGCAGATGACGCGCTAGCTGGTTCGCACGAGCGTTCAATTCCGCGTAACTCAATCGATTTCTGCCAGCAATGATGGCGGCACGATGAGGGTGAATCGCAGCCTGTTCTTCAAACAACCGAGGGAACGTGGAATGAAGGAAGTGCTCCATCTTCGGACCAAAGCACCCCGGCAGGGGCTGTCGCACATCGCCAGTTAGCCTCTGTAGTTCCATGGATAACGGTTCGAGAATCATCGACATATCCTTGATCGTTCAGCTCTTCTGTTATGTGCCAGTTTGCCTTTTTAGTCTCATCCACGCCGAGGCTTTAGCCCGGTGTAAAGCGAAGGTCGAAAACTGGGAACCGTTTCAACGGTTTCTTTCTAAGCGCCACTCGGCTGAGAACCGTTCAAACTGGCCCTTAGTTCAGCTTTCTTTGCTGATCTTAATTATGTAACCGACGTTATGTTTCAAGTCTGACTGCACAGACACGTAGATGTCGCCCCGTTCGTCCACGGTGACGCCCTGGATATTTTTCAGCTGACCGCCAAACGCGGCGATAGGCTTTAGTTCTTCATTTGGCGTGTAGATGTAGAGCTTGCCCGATTTGCTGTCAGTGATATACAGCGAGCCTCGCGAATAGAAGATCGTCTCTGGTGAAAAATCATCTTGCCGAGCGATCGCACGATGAAGCTGATGGCTCGTGTCCAGCAGGTAAAGAACGTCATCTTCGTTGTCAGCGATGTAAAGGTTGCCCTTGTCGTCAAACGTCATGCTCTCCGGCTTCGTAATACCGAATTCTCTACCGAGAAACACTGAAACATCTCCCGACCTGGTGACCTTAAACAACTGGTGCGCATCAGTGTCTCCCACAATGATCGAACCATCCGGAGCGATTGCGATTCCTTCAGTTGAGTGCAGACCCTTTTCCTTGCCAGCAAGCAAATGTTGCTTGCCCTCGGCGTCTACTTCCCAAACCCCGCCGGCATCGTCGTCAGAAAAAAAGACGTTCCCTGCGGCATCGACCACTACGTCTTCAGGGGAGCGTGCGCCGAATTGACCGTCCAGCAGCGTCTTCATTCCGTTTTCTGTCGTCCAAACCTGAAGCGCTCCGGCGCCCTCATCGGCCAGATATAATTTACCCTGGTACCAACGGAGCCCATCGGGTGCGCCGAAACCAATCTTGTTCGTCGCGAAGACCGTCGCTTTGTAGGAACGATCCGTCATCAGGATCAGCCCGTCCTTAGCGACCACTTTGCAGGAAGTCAGAAAAAAGAGAGAGCACAACGTGACGGTCAAAGATTTCAAGGCAGCGCTTCCGGATATTGATTTCCTGGTTGTGGACATGATTTGTTCCCTGTTAACCAAGTAAGTGATGTCGTGCAGCAGCGAGCAGCGACAGCGCGTGTCTAACGTGAAACAGTGTGCTCGCGATTTCAAAGACCACCGCGAACAGGAGCGCGCTTGAAACGGCAGCGTATTTGAACGACCAGGACGTTACTGTATCGAGCATGCGATCGAGGCAGCTCTTAACTACGAATCTAATTGCCGATAACTCCGCAACAGCCACTACGCCTCCGGCGAGGATGTCGACCGGGGCGTGCGCGCCCTGAATCATTTTTCCGGCCAGGATCACAAAAACCGTCCAGCCGAGAGCGACTAATCCAATGCGGCGATAGGCGAGAAAAATTCCCAACGAAATCGTCAGGAAAAAACCAGCGTGGTCGCTGGGAAAAGATCCAAGGTCATTGCTTTGCACGTTGCCATTCACAAGGTCGCGATGCTCCTTTTGACTTTGCTCGTCAAGCGGAACACGAACACTTGTTCGCTTCAACTCAACCAGGTTGTCGCCGGACAGGTGATATATCTTCTGCGATTCAATCGCCGGCCGCGGCAGAAAGATTGTTTTGGACAAGACTTTGGTCGTGCCGAGCACGCAAACAGCGGCGATGAGTGTCGTCAACAGAATCTTGCGGCGAGTGCGTGTTTGGTCCGTAGTGTTCCCGCTGTACCACGCGGCGAAGAAGCAACACCCAATGAGACCGGCCTTGAGTAGATCGTTTTCCTGCGTGAGGCCAACCAAACTGTCAAACAACCACGAGCGGCCGGCCAAACCGTTCACACGTTGGAGTATTTGATCGTTGAGCCCCGAGAGTTGACTCGTTAACTCCGCCAGAAAAGCAGAAAGTGCAACGCTACTAACCAAGAGAATCGCCTCCTAATCCGAATACCGCGCTTAAACTTGAAAGCTTTGCGCAACCGGTGAGCTGCCACGGCGACCGGTATCAACGCGTCCCGGCACAACCGTGCCTGTAATGCATGTGCGCTCTATAAATAGAAAGTGGCAACAGGGGCGAATTGCCAGAAAAGCGGCACGCTAAGTGGTGGGAATAGGGACTTTTGCCGTCATTCGACAACGCGGGCTACTAATGCGACGCAGTCGTTTAGAAAGCGGACTTGTCCGCCTCGTGAGGCCGCCCTGGCTAAACGGTGTTCCGACCCCCGGACGGTTTCAAGAGGATGAGGGCATAAGACCGGGCATGGATGAAGGTTCCCTGATCGAACTGCCCGGCAACGCCGCAAAACCCTGCCATACGGTGTTCGCTTCGAGTTCGACCCCGGGCGCAACGGCACGCAAAAACTCCAACAGGCGCGCAGCGAAAACCGTCCGATCGAAGCGCGCTGCATGTTCACGCAGGCGCGCCGTATCCCAGGTACAGAGTTCAAAATCTTGAATTGCCTGCGCCAGGGAAGAGCTGGTTGGTTCGCTGAAAAAGACGCCAGTCACGCCTTCAACAACTGTTTCAAGTGCTCCCCCTCCCCGGAAAGCAATAACGGGCCGACCGGCGGCGTTGACCTC
>DASZDU010000302.1:0-4611 GCA_035941655.1 Pyrinomonadaceae bacterium
AGCCGTTTGCGCGGGCCCGGGCAGAAATAATCCCGCATTACCCGGACTTCCGATAGCTCAATAGAAAATCCTGTTTAGAAACGCACTTGTCGCCGGCTGCTTGCGATTAACAGACCGGCGGACAAGTCCGCTTTCTAAACACTGTTGTGGGTTCTTCAAAGCCGTCCGCGCCCGAGTTGATAAACTCCGGTGAGAAATGGATTCGTTTTTCTTTCCGTGCCAATCGTTGTTACCGGCCCATGTCCTGAATAAACTTTAACATCATCGCCGAGCGGCAAAAGTTTATTCAAAATCGAATCGAGCAGTTGTTCGGTAGAACCGCCGGGCAAATCAGTTCTGCCCACCGAGCCCGCAAAAAGGACATCGCCGACAAACACCTTACGTTCTTGAGGTTCGAACAAGACGACGTGCCCGGGCGTGTGGCCGGGACAATGGATCACCTGGAACTCGAGTGTGCCGACCCGGTAGATCTGTCCATCTTCCCAATACCCGTCAACGCCAGGCGGCGCCTCAAAATCAAAGCCGAACTCAGCCCACTGAGCGCGCGGAATGCCGATCCAGGCTGCCTGCTCGGGCAGCGCTTTATAGATAAACTCATCTGCCTGGTGCAGCATAATCGCCGCGGCGGGTTTTATTTTTTTTAGCGCGGCCACACCGCCGATGTGATCAAGGTGTGCGTGCGTAACGGCAATCGCCTGCAGCTCAAACCCGTGCTTATCTATGGCCGCGACGATCGCGTCTGAGTCATCGCCCGGATCCATGCAGATCGCCAGCTTCGTCTGCTCGCAACCGAGTATGCGCGTGTGTTGTTGAAAGGCAGTGACGGTAATTTCTTCGATGATCATCTTTGGATTTCTATTCAGGTACGACTCCCACGCCCGAAGGGCGGGAATTCAATAGCCACGCCCGTGAGGGCGTGGTGCAAGTATTAGCCTCACTTTTAAGGCCCGAAAGGCAAGCAGTCAAAGGAGGCCTCCCGGTTGCAGGTAATTCTTAAATTGATCAAACCCGGCCAAAGTAAACAACCACGAATACACACGAAACGGTATCACCTTATTTGAGGTTTCGTGTAATTTTGTGGTTCGTCCCTTGTTCCCGCAAAAAGAACACAAAATCAAACTAAGACACTACCCAATCGCAAGGGAATTTTCGCACTATGCAAAGTATAATCAGACGGATTCAAAACGAGGCATAGAAACTGAGATGCCGCTTAGCAATACAGCAAAATCCCTCGCCGCAACGCTCGACTCGCTGACTGTCGAAGGCGCGGCGGAATTAACCGAGCACCTTTCTAACCGCGCGTTGAAGTGTTATGCCTGTGGCCATCGTTGCCTCATCAAGGAAGGCAAGCGAGGCATCTGCAAAGTTCGTTTCAATGAAAGCGGACGGCTGCTCGTGCCGACAAATTACGTTGCCGCACTCGCCTGTGACCCAACCGAAAAAAAACCTTTCTTTCATGTGCTGCCCGGTTCCGACACTTTGACTTTTGGCATGCTTGGCTGCGATCTGCACTGCGGTTATTGCCAGAACTGGCTAACTTCGCAGGCGCTGCGCGATGACAGCGCGGGCACGCAACCACAGCTGGTGACTGCGGAGCGGCTGGTGGCGATGGCTAAGGCTTACGGCGCTTCAATGGTCGGCAGCAGTTACAACGAACCTTTGATCACCGCTGAATGGGCGGTAGAAGTTTTTCGGAAAGCGCGACCAGAAGGATTTCGAACTGCGTTCATCTCCAATGGCAACGCGACGCCCCAGGTGCTCGACTACATTAGGCCGTGGACGGATTGTTACAAGATTGATCTGAAGTCGATGAACGATAAGAACTATCGGCAACTTGGCGGCGTGGTCGATAACATTCTGGAGACTGTTCAGATGGTCCATGAGCGCGGCTTTTGGGAAGAGATCGTGACACTCGTGATTCCCGGCTTCAACGATTCTGAAGACGAACTGAAACGCGCGGCGGATTTCATCGCTTCAGTTTCACCAGATATTCCCTGGCACGTGACGGCCTTTCACCAGGACTATCACATGACTGAAAACGCCAACACCACTGCCGCACAGTTGATACGCGCTTGCGAGATTGGTCGCGAGGCTGGGCTGCGTTACATCTATGCCGGCAACCTTCCCGGCAGAGTGGGCCGCTGGGAAAACACTTACTGTCCTTCCTGCGATGAATTGCTGGTTGAGCGCCGTGGATATTTGATTAGACAGATGAGCGTCACACCGGAGGGCAAGTGCCCTTCATGCGCGACCGGCATTCCGGGCATTTGGTCTTGAAGTTGATCGTCTGCGGTTCTTTTTCTCTCTGTGCATCGTTAGTGTCTCTGTGTCTCTGTGGTAGTTGTTTGGCTTAGATAAAATCCACCGCAGAGACACAGAGTTCACAAAGATCGCACAGCGACTTAAGTTTTCCGACAGACCCTTTCGCAGCCTACGACTTGATTATGGTCTCACCGTCGGTGACGTCCTTGGCGAAGGTGATGTCCTCGGCGAAGGTGACGCTTTGGGTGAAGCCGAAGGTGACGCTTCGGGCGAGGCCATCGGTGCCGGTTTTCTTACAGCCGTGCCACCGTGGTGGAAAACAGCCAACCACCTGCCGTCGCGATTTGCCCAAATCGTCGAGTGACGCTCACCCATTGGCGGTGCGCCTGGTAAGGGAACCTTCGCCACATATGTAACCAGCGAAGCATCGTCATCGAGCTTAACCACCTTCCAATCGCTCAACACTGCTCTCGAAGCGTCAAACTGAGACACGCCCTGAACCGAACCTGCCTTGTCGTAAACCTTGTCAGGTTCGACTTCCATAAAATCCGAGGCGAGCAAAGCAGCAAAGGCGTCATAGTTTTTGCTCTTGAACAAATCCCAAACCATCTGCTCGTTCGCGGCAGCATCGCTCCCCGCGTTGGTGGTGGCCGGCGCCGCAGCAGGCGACGGACTCGCTTTCGCCGCAGTGCTCGCCTTCGCCTTCGCAGGCGGCATCGGTGGTCTCACGGGACATTCCTGATGATATATGGCAAGCCATCGGCCGTTGCGATTGACCCAGGCTGAACTTGCGCGGGCCGACTCCAGCGGAAAATCTTTGCCTTTGTATTTTCCCTTGACGTTGGCGGTGTAGTTGACGATGAACGCGTCTTTGTCGATGGATAGAAACTTCCAGTCACTAAAACTCACTTCTGTCGGTTCGAATTCCCTAATCGCTGCGACCGCGGCCGTTTTATCCCACACGGCTTCACCGCTGACTTCAATCTGATCCTCGGCCAGCATGTTGGCGAAAGCGTCGTAGTCCTTATTCTTTATCGTGTCCCAAATAGCTTTTTCTTTGGCAACCGCGTCGGCTTCAGTCATCACCGCAGCTAACGGAGTGGCTGCGGAATTTGTATTCGCCGTTGGCGTCGGTTGATTGGTCGGCGCGGCACAAGCGGCCGCGATCAAGGCAGCGAGTAATACGAGCATCTTCTTCATGGTTTGACTCCCTATACTGGTTTGCTGAGCGCGTGCGTTCTATTCCAAACGGCATGAATAGTCAAGACGATTCGAGCCATAATTTCTTGTGAAGTAGGATCGGGATTCTTGCCTTTCCACTACCGCCCGTAGGCGGGTTACTCCGAGGTGGGGCCTGATTGGCGGGTCTGCGGACAACATATCGAACAGCATTGACAATCGCGTTTTCTGGCGATATTGTCCGCAACTGCTGAACGAATATCCCTGGCGCGGGTCTGGCGCCCAACTCTTTCGTATCCCTGCGATTCCGCCGCGCCCAAGGTCGTTATTCTTCAAAAGGAGAATTACCCATGAACTCGACAATTTCCCCAATGCCGCTCACCGAAACACGAAATCGCAGAGCGTCTCGCGTTTTTGTTTTCACGGTCGCCGCCGCGAGCCTCGTGCTTTTTTTGAGCAGCAGTAATGCCCAGACGTCACGTAAGGCAGTGGCCGCTGCGGCCGCGGAGGATCAATCAGGCGCATTCAAAGAATATCGCGGCGTGCAACTCGGGATGCTTGCTGATGAAGTGCGTAAGAAACTCGGGACCCCGAAAGACAAGGGAGACGAACAAGATTTCTTCGTATTTGGCGAAACCGAGACCGCGCAGATTGTTTATGATCAGACGCATAAGGTAATTACGATCTCAGCCGATTATTTGACTGCCGCAGCCGACGTGCCCACAGCCAAAACGGTCTTCGGATCTGATGTCGAAGCGAAAGCGGATGGCTCAGTTTACAGAATGGTGCGATTCCCAAAGGCCGGTTACTGGGTTTCTTACAATCGCACCAGCGGGGCTACGCCTATGACCAGTATCACGCTGCAGAAGATTCAGTAAGACTTCGCCCGCAATGCAAAACTAACTCTCAGCCTGCGGAGCAGACGAAAGCGTAAAGCCTGGGGTGGAGCGCAGTTGAACCCCAGGTTCATTGTCCTTAAGAAATTCCAGCCCGTGGAGTAGACGACAGATATGACGCTGTCGCCGTCTCGCGGGTTTTGCTCTCTTCCAACCGCTGGACGATCACGCAACGCCGACGTATCCTCATTCCATGGCCGCCAGCATTCGATCAGCCTCGCCTGAAAATGCGTGCAATAGCTTCCAACCTGACAAGACTCCCGACCAACGGCAC
>DASZDU010000303.1:0-10505 GCA_035941655.1 Pyrinomonadaceae bacterium
GCACCAGCCACACGAATCGCCCTGGCTAATGACGGCGCCGCTGATCGTGTTGGCAGTTCTGTCTACTATCGGCGGCTTGATCGGCGTGCCTTATGCGATCAGCTCGATGTTTGGGGGTCATCCAGAAAACTACATCGAACACACTTTAGATCCCGTTATCGCAAAAACGCCCGGCACCGAAACCGCCGCGGAACATTTAGACGAAACAATTTGGCTTTCCCATCCTCCGCAGAACGTAGATGGTGCGCCCGCGTTGGTGCCGCTTGGTGAACACGAGGGTGAGGCGTTTCATTCGCCCGAAGAGATTCGCGAGGAACGCCTGCTGGCCCTGCTGTCGGTTGCCATTGCCTTAGTTGGAATTGCAAGCGGCTGGTTTATATTCAGGAAGCGTCCACTACTTCAGCTGCCGCGGATACTCGAAAACAAATACTACGTCGACGAGCTTTACGATGCGGCGATTATCAATCCCATAAATGTCGGCTCGCGCGAAGGACTTTGGAAATTATTCGATGTAGGCGTCATCGACGGCTTTTTGCACTCGCTCGGCGACGCCGTCACTGAGACCGGCAAGGCCGTTCGACATCTGCAAGCGGGCTTCGTGCGCGGATACGCCGCCATCATTCTTTTGGGTGCGTTGGCAGTGGTCGGCTTTTTCGCTTATTACGGTGTTCAGGCTTTGCGCCCTTAAGGTTTTGTGTAACGCAAACTGTTAGTTTGCGGGGTTTGTTGTCATTCAAGTCGAAAAAAGTCGCGACGGCTACGCAAACTAACAGTTTGCTTTACATCAATTCATGCAGCACTTATTAACCATCATCATCCTCCTACCTGTCGCCGGCGCGCTGGCGACGGTTGGGTACAGCCTGCTGCCGAACAAGCGTGAGTCGAACTACAAATGGATTGCGCTGGGCGTCAGCATCGTTGAGTTTGCTGTTTCGTTGTTGCTGATCCGTGGCGTGGGCAGCAAGGATTTTAGTTTCGTTGACGACGTGCTTTGGATTGGTTCAATCGGCGCGCACTATCACGTGGGCGTTGACGGTATCAGTCTTTGGTTGGTGTTGTTGACTACGCTACTAATGCCGATCGCGATCCTCTCCAGTTGGACCTCAATTCAGAAGCGTCAACTGTCGTACTACATGTTTCTCCAGTTGCTACTAAGCGCGATGGTTGGCGTCTTTGTCTCGCTGGATCTGCTGCTCTTTTACCTCTTCTTCGAAGCTTCCCTGGTGCCGATGTTTTTCCTGATCGGGATTTGGGGTGGCGAACGCCGGATCTACGCAGCGGTTAAATTCTTCATCTACACAGCCGTCGGCAGTTTGCTCATGTTGGTGGGAATAATCGCGCTCTACTACGTCTATAACACGTTTGACTACACCTTGATTCTGGCTGCGATGCAACGTGGCGAAACGTTATCGACACTCAGATCGGCCCGATTCGAGCTGATTATCTTCGGCGCCTTCGCTCTGGCGTTTTGCATCAAGGTACCGCTGTTCCCATTTCACACCTGGCTCCCGGATGCGCACACCGAAGCACCGACAGCCGGGTCGGTAATCCTGGCCGGCGTGTTACTCAAGATGGGGACTTACGGACTGCTGCGCTTCAATCTCGGCCTGTTTCCTGAATCGGCGCGGGCCGCCGCCCCGTTAATTATTACGCTCGCAATTGTCGGAATTATTTATGGCGCTTTGGTGGCAATGGTGCAGCCTGATGTAAAACGCCTGGTCGCATATTCCTCCGTCAGTCACATGGGCTTTGTGGTGTTGGGACTCTTCTCATTCACCGAGCAGGGCATGCAGGGCGCGCTTTACCAGATGCTCAATCATGGCGTTTCGACCGGGGCGTTGTTTCTCTTCGTTGGTTTTATTTATGAACGCCGGCACACGCGGCAGATCAGTGAATTTGGTGGACTGGCCACGCCGATGCCCTGGTTTTCCACACTGTTCGTGATCGCGTCGCTCTCATCGATTGGCCTGCCTTTTCTAAACGGCTTCGTCGGCGAATTCCTGATACTGATCGGCAGTTGGACCTCCGATGCTATTCAGCGCGCCTGGATTGCAACGATGTTGGCCGGGACCGGTGTGATATGGGCGGCGGTTTACATGCTGTGGATGTTGCAGCGAGTAGTGTTCGGAAGAGTTACTAATCCGGAAAACGCAAAGCTGCGGGATCTAAATGCACGTGAGATTGGCCTGCTGATCCCGCTGATGTTGTTGATGCTGTTTATGGGAGTTTACCCGCGGCCATTCCTGGATAGATCGAAAGCGAGTGTTGACGAAATCAAAACGCGGATCGGAACGTCGCAGGCTGGTGGCTCATTTGCAGGGTTGAAGGCGGCCGGAGATCGTGGAGTCTTGGCTCCTCAATAGTAATGACTCAAGCAACAAAATCTCAGGGTTGGGAAGGGCGGCTTGCCCCCGCTCGGTTGAATGGCATTTCAACGTCAGCGGGGGCAAGCCACCCTTCCCGACCACGAGCTTAACTGTCTTGACTTTTGTTCTTAGCGTTTGCGGCTCACGTGCTGCCATTTAGACCTTAATGAATTTCTTTGCGCTACAACTCATGACTCCGGACATCAACCTGTGGCTGATACTGCCCGAGCTGATCATCTGCGTTGCCGGCGTCGCGGTGATGTTGGTCGACGCTTTCGCCAAGCCGACACAAAGGTGGGTCACTGGCGCAATTTCACTCGCTGGGATAATTGTCGCGGCTGCGAGTTCATCCTGGTTATGGCTCTCCTGGCGCAGCGTGAGCGAAGCATTCAATGGCATGATCGTTTTGGATGAACTGCGTCTTGGCTTCACCTTCGTCTTCCTCGTCGTTTCAGCGCTCACAATTCTGGTGTCGATGGTTTGGGTTGAGAACGAGCGATTGCCGGCAGGGGAGTTCCATTCCCTGCTGATGTTTGCCACGGCGGGCATGATGTTTATGGCTTCGGCGGGCGACCTGGTGATGGTCTTTCTCGGCCTGGAAATACTTTCTATCGCCACCTACGTCATGTGCGGGTTCCGCCGCACCGACATTCGTTCAAACGAGTCATCGATGAAGTATTTCATTCTCGGCTCGTTCTCGTCGGCCTTTCTGCTTTATGGCATTGCGCTCACTTATGGCGCCACTTCGACGGCAGCGGGGCTGCCAGGCACTACGAACATCGCTGAAATCGCCAGAAGACTACCTGACGCGCAATACCCACAATTGCTGTTCGCGGGCGCAGCCATGATGCTTGTCGGCTTCGGTTTTAAGATTGCCACGGCGCCGTTTCATGTGTGGACTCCTGACGTTTATGAAGGTGCGCCAACTCCGGTTACGGCTTTCATGGCAGCAGGTCCGAAGGCCGCGGGCTTCGCATCGTTTGTGCGCGTCTTCGTTTTCGCGTTTCCCTTCGTGGTGGCGACAGCCGCAGACAGCGTCGGCGGGAAAATCCATGCCGCCTGGCTGGGTGCGTTGATCGTGCTGGCAATCCTCACGATGACGGTCGGCAACGTAGTTGCCATCGCGCAGAACAACGTAAAGCGCATGCTTGCCTATTCGTCGATTGCCCACGCAGGTTACGCCCTTGTCGGCTTTATCGCCGCGGGCGCCGCTCCCGACATTGAGCAACGCAACGCAGCTATCGCGGCGGTCATTTTTTACCTCCTAACTTACGCCGTGATGAATCTCGGAGCTTTTGCCGTCGTGCAATTGATCGCACGCAATTCCGATCGTCGCACCGAAGTGGAGGATTACAACGGTATCGGGTTCCAGTCGCCATGGTTGGCGTTCTGCTTGTCGCTGTTTCTACTTAGTCTGCTGGGAATGCCGCTGACCGCCGGCTTCATGGGCAAGGTGATGGTTTTTCGCGCCGCGCTCGACCAGGGTTATTACGCGCTGGTAGTGATCGGAGTTTTGAATACGGCGATTTCGGCTTACTACTACCTGCGCTTGATTGTCGTCATGTTCTTCCGCGAACGAACTACTACGTGGCAAGCGCCGCGAATACCTGCAAGCATTGGCATCGCGTTGATAATTACCGTGCTGGGTGTTTTGTACCTCGGCCTTTTTCCCGGTCGCGTTATTGATGCACTACAGAGAAAGCCTGCGGTGTCAGTTTCCAGTTTTGCCGTGCGCTGATCTAACTTTGGAGTGCGCTGACCTGTCAGCGCTTTGGTCCGCGGCGGCCTGACGCCGCTTACGCTCGGAACAAAAACCCTTAGCCGCGAGAGGTCGCTAGACGACTAGAGCGGTGCAGGTCAGCGCACTCCAAAAAGAGCGCAGTCCAAATAGAAATGAACGCTGAAGAGTGCGCCGCAAAGGTGCAGGCCGATCTCGGCGATGCCTGGCTCCCGCAAATCTATCGCCGTGTCCGAAACAAACCCACACGCTCGTATCATTTCGAGGGACTGGGAAAGAAAACTCGCGTAGAGATTCAACATACGTTGTTGGGAGTGGAGTTGCAGGTCGGCCGCAGACGTCTGCTCTGTCCCGATCTGGCTACGGCGCGCTATCTGTCAGTTTTCGCCAGAGCAGGCTGCGAAGACGTGGCCGTGCCTTACGACATAACCAGGGTGTCGCAAATTGCAGACGAACTCGAGTCGTCCTGGCATCGGATGTTACTGCTGACCGACCATTACACCAGTGACCGAACACAAGCATTGAGGTCTCGAGTCTCTCGCCTGTTACTCGCTCACGTACGAGGCGAAATTTCTGACCAGGGCGCCGGAGCGCTCATGCCAGAATTCAAAACAGCCACCCGCCAGCGAACCTGAAATCGGATTTTCTCTGTGCAACCTCCGTGTTCTTTGTGTCTCTGTGGTTAACAATTCTTATTAGGATTCACCACAAAGACACAGAGAACACGGAGGTTGCACAGAGAGAAACCTGCAATCACAGCCCTTCTTAAATTTGACCACTTGCGTTACCGGCGAGTTTCGAAGTTTAATAGTCCGCAACATGGTCGAGCAGCCGCGTGAACTCCTAATTGAAGATCCACCAGCGTGCGAAGTAGAAACTTCCCTTCCGTTTCCTTTCAACCAACAAAGGTTCTGTCGTTACGAGCCGATCGAAAAACAGATCGACGAAGTACGCGTGCTGGTGGTTGATAGTCTACTGCGCGATGAAGACGATCTCTCCGATGTAGCGCGGCGCGACTGGGGCAATGCTGCCGCGGCAGAAATCAAACGCGAGCGCCGCATCGCCGGCATGGCGATTGAAAATATCATCAGCAACATCGAGCGGCTGGTCAAGAAACCCATTACGCAGGTAACGCCACTGGCCTCGATCGCGGTAGCCGCCAAACAATTTCAGCCTGACGCCATTGTGCTGAGCGGCACCTTACGCGACTTCGATTATTACAATCCGGCCGTACTCGACACTTTCGCGGCGTTCATTCGCCCTTGTCAGATTCCGGTGCTGGCCATTTGTGGTGGACATCAGCTCGTCGGGCTTAGCTTCGGCGCCCGCGTTATGACACTCGATCGACTCGAGCAACACGAGCAACGTGAAAATCGGCCGTTGGAATATCAGTATCGCTTTGTCCGTATTATTGAACCGAACGACCCAATCTTCCGCGGCATCAACGAACCTGAACTGAACCTGGCTTCGCAACCGCGTGTGCTGCGAGTTTGGCAAAACCACGGACTGCAACTCGACCGCGTTCCGACGGGATTTGAGCTACTGGCCACTTCCTACCTCTGCCGTAATCAGATGATGGTCAAAAGCACAGACGGCCAGTTGATCTATACCGTGCAGTTTCATCTGGAAAAATCTTTTGAAGACTGGAACAAGAGTCGCACCCGTTGGGAACATCAAAACGAGTCTCGCGACGGCCGTATTCTTTTCGAGAACTTTCTGCAATTGGCGCTCGCTCATTCTCGCTGACTCGCTGCTTTCGTGTGATTTAGTGGTTCGTTGTTTGCGATATCCAAAACGGACCATCAAATATCACCAACAAACCCAAATCACACGAAACCATGAGCGGAAGATGCCGCGTTACCAGTCAACACCTTTAACACCCTTAACAGAAGCCAATCTGCTGCGCGCTGCAAAAACACTGGCCAGCCGGGACAACGATTTGGCGGCCATTCTCAAAAAGTTCGGGCCTCCGCCTCTGTGGGCGCGGAGGCCCGGCTTTTCTACCCTCGTCAAAATAATCCTGGAACAGCAAGTTTCGCTCCGATCCGCGGCCGCACTATTTGCCCGGCTAAAAAAGAACACCTCGCCTTTTCATCCGGCGCGCGTGATCGAATTGGGAGAAGCCCATTTGAAATCGCAGGGCCTGACGCGGCAAAAGACCTCGTACTGTCTACACCTGGCTGAATCGCTGCGGGACAAGCCGCTGCTGCTCCGGCAACTCTCTGGAATGAGTGATGCGGACGTGAAGGCCGCTCTGATGGAGATAAAGGGAATAGGTTCCTGGAGTGCGGATGTCTATTTATTGATGGTGCTGAGGCGACCGGATGTTTTTCCGGCAACCGACCTTGCGCTGATCACGGCGGTCACGGAGGTGAAGCAACTCCCGACGCGACCAGATTCAAATCAACTTTTGCAGCTGGCGGAAGCGTGGCGGCCCTATCGTTCCGTGGCCGCGCGGATGTTGTGGCAATACTATCTGGGAACGCGAGGAGAGAATGCAGAATTAGCCGCGGATTTTCGCGGATAAACGCGAATTCTGAACTTCATGAAGAGCGGGGGCAAGCAATGTAGGCGTTACTTCGAAATCGTCGAAGCCGTGGTCATTGGCGTGGGCACAGTGAAGTCGGTCGTCACCGGCACATTCTCCATCGTCAGTTCAATCAAACGATCAACGACAGCCTTAAGGTCATTTGTCTCGGCAAACACGCGGAGTTGATCCTCTGCCGAAGTCTTGCGTTCGAGTATGGTGTGGATGTGTTCGATCTCTTTGCGCGATCCGAGCTCGTCCACAACGTCGTCAACAAAATCCAGCAGCTCGAGAATCAGATCGCGAGTCGGCACTTCTTTCTGCTTTCCGAAATCGATCATCTTGCCTTCGATACCCCAACGCACCGCGCGCCACTTGTTCTCCTGGATCAGCATGCGACGATACAGGCGGAAGCCGAGGTTCTTCTCGATCAGTTTCGTGAGCTTGGCGACGATAGCCTGAAACAACGCCGCGATCGCCACGGTGTCGTCAACGCGGGTCGGGATATCACAGATGCGAAACTCCAGCGTCGGGAAAACCGGATGCGGGCGCAAGTCCCACCAAATTTTCTTACCGTCGTTAACGCATTGTGTTTTTACCAGCAGATCGACATATCGCTGAAAACTGCTGTAGGAATCAAAGTGATCGGGAATGTCCGTGCGCGGAAACTGTTTGAAGACTTCAGAGCGATACGATTTCAGTCCGGTGCTGTGTCCCATCCAAAAAGGCGAAGATGTAGTCAGGGCCAGCACGTGTGGCAGGAAATACCGCGCGGCATTCATGATGTGAATGCGACGATCCAGGTCGGCGACGCCCACGTGAACGTGCAATCCGAAGATCAGCAGCGAGCGAGCTACGGTTTGCAGTTCCTGAACCAGCAGCGCATATCTTTCGTCGTCGTAGATTTTTTGATCCTGCCAATGCGAGAACGGATGTGTCGAAGCGGCAACTATGGCGAGTCCGGTTTTTCCGGCCAGACCGGAGATGATGCTGCGTAAACGTGTTATGTCGGCGCGCGCTTCCTGAATGTTTTTGCAAATACCAGTACCGACCTCAATCATCGACTGAATCATCTCGGGCTTGATCTGCTCGCCGAGAATCATCTTCCCTTCTTCCAGGAACTCCGACACGTGCGAACGCAACTCACGCGTTTGAGGGTCAACAATCTGAAATTCTTCCTCAATGCCTAACGTGAATTGGTCGAACATGCCTTTAGGCTCCTGTGGTGAATCGGCTTATGCGGTCAAATGTTTCCGGATCATGCGCCAATCGGGCGTGAGTTTGCCAAAACATTCATGTCGCATATGGTTAAATATGCTAACCGGGGAATGCACCGGACTGTAAAGATCGAAATGAACGTACCACTTTTCCGGTTTTCCATCTACATAAAGAAAATGCAGCACCGCGTCAGCCCGGCCCTTTTCGTAAAACCCACCGGCGCATTCTTTATGATTTGCGAAGAACCGCGTGAAGTCTTTTCTGGCGGCGAGGGTCGAATGAATGAATGGCCAGGCTAAGAACTCCAGGCCCACACCACCCTCACCGTAGACATTGTCTATTCGCTTGACCACCTGCCAAAGTCGCTTTTCCCGCAGCCGTGAAACCATTAGCAAAAGTGTCTGCTGCTTATCAACCGCACAAGCGTTGAAGACTGCTTCGTCAGTCGGGGCTCCCCACAAGCCGCGAAGTTTGCCTGTCAAATCCTCTCGTGTCTCGTACGGAAGGTCCTTCCAAAGAATCGGTGCGACCTCCGCAACCAGCTCAGCCACGTCCCAGCTCACTTTCGATCAATACACGGTTTTCGTCAGACAGGTTTTGAAAGCGAAGCCCGACGCCGCGCGCCGGATTGCTATAGACCACTTCCGCGTTTGCGATGATTTGTCTACCGTCGCCAAGTGGAATACGAACGAGCAGTATTGCGCCTTCCGGCAAGTTAGCCTGCGTGTTCATATAAAAGCCGCCCACGCTGATGTCTTTGGTGCTGGCCACGCCAGTGGCGTCGTTACCGTCAAAAAACACGTCAACGATTAAGCGCGCCCGGTCGTAGCGCCGCCGCTCGTCTGGGCCGTCCAGGCTCTCATCTAGTTCGTCACCCACAAACAATCTCCTCTTTTTTGTCGCTGCCCCGAAACTTATTTTACACAACCGAAGAATCAAGTCGGAATAGGGGCCGCACCTCTTTTGGAGTGCGCCGGCCTGTCAGCGCTTTAAGCCGGTGCGGCCTGTAGCAACCTGTTCACATTGAATTCACCCCACGGAGCCGGCGACAGGTCGCCGCTGACCAAAGCGCTGACAGGTCAGCGCACTCCAAAGGCCAGCTAGTCTTTCCTGCTGATGATAAACGTTGGCACCATGCCTCCGCCGGAGCTCACATTGGCCAGTTCAGTGGAAGACAGCCGCGTAAATGCTGACCGCACCTTTCCGTTGAACAAGAGCGGATCGAGGTCGACCAGCTGTTCCGTGAATTCGATCGAGCCATCATTAACCAGCTCCGGAAAAACCTCGCGCGCGGTCGGCACACGCTCTTGCGCAATGTAGTCGCCATTCGCAAGCGCGCTCTGCAAAGCCGAACTCCAGCCGGCATCATCACCATTCCACCCGATTGTTATTCCATGGCCGCCATAATCGTCATTAGGCTTCAGCACCAGCTTATTTCGATTGTTCTTGATGAATTCGAGTAGTTCGACTTCTTCGCCGAAGTAGTCAGTCTTTTCTGCCCGGACCATTCGGGTCCAGGGAACGTGTTTGCGAATCGCTTCGCGCTCTTCGTTACTAAACAAAACTGCGCGTCGCTGATCAGTCAACACTGCAAAGAGCGCTTTCTTGTGAATCAGCTTGGATCGAAAACTGTTGACCATGCAAATCGCGCCGGAGCGGTAGGCGTCCAAAAGGGCCGGATAATTGCTGATGATCGGCAGGTACTCGTTGACAAGTAGTCGCTTATAAACGATGTCAATATTGAAGTCGCCGACATGCAAGCGATTGTTATCGAATTCCAACTCGTCGGGCGAACAGATTATGGAAGGATAGCCTTCACTTTCAAAGAACTCCTTGAAGAGCTCAAACTCCTTCTGCGTCGGCATTCCCTTCAAATCAACAATAGCAATCTGCGGAGTAGTGTCGGGTTTGCGCCCCAGAAACTCCTCGTAAGAATCGAGCAAGACTTCGAGCATGTAGCGGCGGCCGTAGAGCGGGCTAAAGTTGTAGGTCTCGCCAAATTTTTTCATCACCGGCAGCCGCGAAAAGATTTCATACGCGGCGTCCACATAAGCGATGCCGGCGGGACTCTCACCATTGAGTTCAACGAAACTGTAGGCTTGCTCCGTCAGGAACGAGTCGAGGCGCGCGGTAGGCGACACGGCCTGATAACCGGGATCGATACTAATCAGCTCGCGTTCAATCTCCGTGACGCCAAGATCATTCACGATTGAAGGATCGTGAATCGCCGCTTCGTTTATTTTCTGTATGGCCGACCAGACGGTTTCGCAGATGCTGACAACCCGCGCAAAATCGACTTCGGTGACGAAATGCGGCCGCAGGTATGGCGAGAGCCGCCGGCCGCCAAAAATCAACTTTGATTGCTCAAGGCCGTCGTCGAGCATGGCACGGGACGACTCCGCGAGCGTATTGTCGCGAAGCAAATCGTGGTAACGCGAAACTGCGTCGTGCAACATAGAAATGCAGTGGTTCTTTGGTCGAGATAGACGGCCTGACCGCCGCAAGGCTGCCAAACAGTCGGAGTAATACAGGAGCGGGTTAGATTATCACAGCACTGCGGAACGCGGCCATTGCGAACGCGGAAGGTATCTTTTTGGAGTGCGCTGACCTGTCAGCGCTTTTGGCTTGGGCGACCTGTCGCCCAAGACTTACTTTC
>DASZDU010000304.1:0-9074 GCA_035941655.1 Pyrinomonadaceae bacterium
ACACTCTTTCCCACACCCTCCGATCTTTTGCCGGCGCCGCTGGCGTCGTATGCCGCTTTAAGATCAGCGTAGCCAGGACCTGAGCCCGTCATTTCCGTCAACTTCCCTCCGGCAAAGGTCAGCGTCAGATTATTTACTTCCTTGCCCTGGAAAAAGTTTGCGTCTCGACAACTTTGCCTGTTGCACTTCCGGGAACGGCTGCGCAGAAAACTTCACCCGCCGGTATGTAAACTGAGACGGCAGGGCCACCTTTCTTGACGTCGTCTGCGGAGATAATTCCGTCGCTGACGAAGAATGGCCGGCCTTCAATTTTCACTGTCAGATCGGTGCCATTCGGGTTTGTGATGTGCACTTCCTTGCCGGTCGAAAGCTGGCCTTTCACTTTTTCACCGGTGGCCTGGATAGCTGAATAATCAGAGTTCACCGCTTCCCAGAAAGTCTTGGCGAGATCGTCCTGCGCCATGCCGAATTGTTTGGCGCGATCAGCGGTGGGATAAAATCCGTTTCCGATCCCGACTTGTCTCACGTTGCGCTTCAGAAACAGATCAGCGACGGGTTCTCCGGCTTTTCCGACCGCAGCCAGCCGTGCGGGCGAGATGCCGTTGGCTGCCTCGTCCGACTCGTTGGTGTCAATACCAATCGTGACTGCCGGCAGGGTGGCCAATTTGAGCTGCAGCTCCGGCGGCTGGGAATCATATTTCTCCGGCACCTCTTCGTAGTATTTCTTGAACATGCGATCGCGGCCGATTGTTAACAGTGGGAAAGCGCCGGCCTTGCGCACGTCGGTCCTAATATTTTCCAACAGCTCCAGGTCGCGAACGCCGCCATTGATGAAGACGATCTCGCCTTCCTTGACGCCGGCAACCTGAGTGACCAGTCGGTTTGCGAGCGCTTCGAGATCTGTCGGCGCGGCCTTCTTCGCCGTTTCCGCTTGTGCGGGAGTGGCCCTGTTCTCAGCTACGTTTCCGGGCGGCTGCGCCTGCTGACACGAAAGCAGCGCGAAGGTGGCAAGAATCGAAAGTAACAACAAACAAACTTTTGGGGACTTGAAACGAAAGTTTGGGGACATGGGAGGCTCCTTGGGGATTTTAGACTTGGGATTGCAGGCCGCTTCTACGCCAGCCACTCACAAAAGTCAATGATCGCCTGGCGAACAGGACAGCGTGGTCTAGTAGCCTTTGCGCTGCCACCCGATTTCAAGGTGAAGGCAGGCTCGCTCCCGCTCTTACTCCGATTCGCGGCAAGGACAGGCAGGAATACCTTTCCTAATTAGCGTCGACCGCTTAACGCCGGAGCAGGATCAATATTCCGGCAGCGATGGCGAGTATGGCCAAAGCCATCGAGAGGGTGGGGGAAATTCTCACGCTGGTCAAAGGCAAAAGTCCGGTGAGAATCAACCAAATCGCGAGTAAAATCATGCCGAAGTTTCTGCCTGCTAGACTATTTGTTAGTGCCATGTGATCTCCTTTTTGCTGGTTGAGGACCACCCGCTGCGGTGAGGTGGTACTGACCTCTATTAACTCAAATAACACGCCGATCCATTGAGGGCTGCGAAATGAGGTGGGACTAATTTCAGCTTTCCTCTGTGCCACTTCTGTGATCTCTGTGCCTCTGTGGTGGATGTTTGCCGAGTAAAATTCACCACAGAGACACAGAGATCACGGAGGACGCACAGAGATTTTCAAACTACGCCACTTCGTGGTGTCAAAAGTCTGGACTTCTTTCCTCGGCACGTGTTACAACGCGCTTCCCCGGACATCTCCAATTCAAGTAGTTTTCATCGCCGAACTTTTAAATCTGAAGCAATTGAGGCCCCATATGAAACACCTTATTTCCAAGCTACTGTTATTCGCTTTCATACTCCCAACTTTCGCTCAAGTCAACGTAGTCACAAGCTTCGCACAGGTCAAAACTGATCCCAACACTCAGGCCAACCTCGACGCGCGGATCAAACGCATCGAACAGGGCCTTTTACCCGCGGTATTGATCAAGGGTGATCCCTCGTGGTCGATCACGGAGCGGATGAAGTTTTACAAAGTTCCGGGCCTGACTATCGCCGTCATCAAAGACTTCAAGGTCGACTGGGCACGCGCGTACGGCGTCAAGGACATCGAGTCGAATGAACCGGTCACGACCGAGACCTTGTTTCAGGCGGGTTCAATCAGCAAGTCGGTTAACGCAATGGTATTGATGAAGAAAGTAGAACAGGGAAAGATTTCACTCGACGAGCCCATCAATAACAAACTCGTTACCTGGAAACTTCCCGAGAATGAGTTCACCGCGAAAAAGAAAGTCACGCTGCGCAATCTGCTTAGTCACACCGCCGGAACCACGGTGCATGGTTTTCCCGGTTATGCAGTGAGCGAAAAAGTTCCCACGCTCCCGCAGGTGTTGGACGGAGCAAGCCCGGCTAATACTGCGCCGGTGCGAGTGGACTTCGAGCCGGGATCGAAATTTCGCTACTCAGGCGGCGGTACCACCATCGCGCAGCTGGCGATCATGGACATCGAGAAGCAGCCCTATCCGGAGATTGCGAAGAAGACTGTACTCGAGCCACTGCACATGACCAACAGCACATACAGCCAGCCGCTGCCCGATGAGTGGCGTAAACAGGCTGCCTCCGGTCACCGGCAGGACGGTAGTCTGGTTGCGGGCAAGATTCATGTGTATCCCGAGATGGCCGCTGCGGGTTTGTGGACCACGCCGACCGATCTCGCGAAGTTTGCGATTGACCTGCAACTCTCGCTCGCCGGCAGGGCCAACAAGGTACTCAGCAAAAGCTCGGTGGAAATGATGACCACCTCCTTTATGGAGAATGTTGGTTTGGGCTTTTTCATCGAGAAGCATGGCAACGCTCTTTACTTCGGCCACGGCGGCGCGGATGAAGGATTCCGCGCTGAAATGCTGGTCAGCAGAGATAAAGGTTACGGCGCAGTGGTAATGGCAAACTCTGACAACGGCAACATACTTCGAGAGGTGTTGCGTGGCGTGGCGCGCGAGTATGGTTGGGACGAGTTTCTTCCCGCTCCTTATGAAACTATCGCGCTCGAACCGGCGAAACTGAATGATTACGTGGGCCGGTATCTGGTCAATCCCGATCTCGTCCTGACTATCAAAAACGAAGGCGGAAAACTTTTGGCTTTACCGACGGGTGATCGGCAGTTTGAACTGCTTCCTGTTTCTGACACTACCTTCATTCGACGCGACTCTAACAACAAGTACAACTTCGTTCGGAGCGAAGGCGGCGGTGCAGCTGATGGAGGCGATCCGGCGGCGAAACGCGCCGGCAGCTTCAATGCTGTCCACATTCAACTTTCCGACGCTACTAACGAAGCGCGGCGAATCGACGCCGACACGTTGGTGCCGTTTGAGCTTCTGATGACCGGTAAAATCGCTGAAGCGCTGAACGGTTATCGCAAAATTAAGAGCGACGAAAGCGACAACGCCAGCGTTAACGAAGCGCGGCTTAACAACCTGGGCTATGCCTTGATGAGGGAAAAGAAAATGGCGGAAGCAATCGCCCTGTTCAAGCTCAACGTCGAGTTTTACCCCGATGCCTGGAACACTTACGATAGTTTAGGCGAAGCCTACATGAATAGCGGCGACAAAGAACTTGCCATCGCTAACTACAAGAAGTCCCTCACCCTTAACCCACAGAATTCCAACGGCGTCGAAATGCTAAAGAAACTAGAGAAGCAATAGACAACACAACGCCGACCCATCCAGGGTCGGCGAAAGGCTGTGGATCGCTTCAGGTTTTCTCTGTGCCACCTTTGTGATCTCTGTGTCTCAGTGGTGAATTTGTTCGGCAACCACTCACCACAGAGGCACAGAGATCACAGAGGACGCACAAAGATTTCGTAACCAAGTCACCACCTCATGTGGCAACGTCCCGATCACCTTCAGCGTGAGCCTCAATTCCGAAACTCCTGCGAGATCATCAGGCCGCGGATGCCGCCGTCCATGATGCCGATGCCGACGCGTCCGAATTGTGGCTGCAGAATATTTTCGCGATGGCCGGGTGAGTTCATCAAGCCTCTATGCGCGACTGGCACTGTCGGAGCTAACGCGAGGTTTTCTCCAGCAGTATCAAATCGAACATGCGCTGCACGCATGCGATCAAAGGGGTCGCGACCGTCGGGCGTGTCGTGTGCGAAGTAACCGCGCGCAAACATGTCCGCTGAGTGTTGCCGCGCAACTTGAGTGAGCTCGGGGTCGGGCGCAAGGGCCCTGAGTCCCGCCGCCACTCTTTCTTTGTTTACCAGTTCCAACATCCTCGCCTCCAAATCAGGACGTGGACGCGAATTCGCGACCGTGTAAGGCAGAGATACACGCTCGTGGGATTCAGGTTGAATCGTGAGCAGGTTGAGCGTTTCGGCTACGGCCTCGGCAAAGACCGGATGCAGTGCCGCCTCAAATCTCTCGGCGTAAACAGCGAGACGATTTACCAGCGGGCTTTCGCGGGCGCGTTCACGCAGACTTTCACTAAAAGGGATGGCAAGCAGCAAGGCGGCAACGAGAGCCGCCGTAATTAATCCGTTTGCCAGGCCCGGGATGATGCCCAGCAGACGGTTGAACGTCTTCTCATGAACTTCTTTGGGTACCCGCCGCAAGAGCACGTAGCCCGCGACCTGGACCAGCCCGCCGGTGAGGATTGCTAAAGCCACGAACGCGATCGGTCGGTCCCAAACTTCAGACCACAAGTCGACGTGTGTGCCCAGCCAGCGCGCTACCGGCTGATAAAAACGCAGACCCGCTACCACAACCAGGGCCCAACCTATGAGGTCGAGTGTGCCCAGAATGAAACCGCGCCGCCAGCCATTGAGCACGCTCAACACCACGAGCGCGATCATCACAATGTCGAGTAGGTTGAAAGACATGAAGAGCAAACAGCAAACAGCAAACAGCAAACAACAAACAGTAAACAGCAGACGACTAGCTGAATCCAGCGGGGTGCGCGGATCTTAGCATTTCAGTTGCCAGTGGTCGCGAGCACGTGTCTGGTTGTGTCTTTGCAGAAACTGCGGCGACAGGCCGCCGCAGACCAAAGCGCTGACAGGCCAGCGCACTCCAAAACTGACCACTGATCACTGGCCACTGACCACTGCTCTTCAGTTCCACTTCTTCATGGAGGGCCAAAGGGTTTGCAGGTTTTGGTTTAGTCCGCGGCAAAGAAGTATCGGGAAGTGTTCATCACGGCGAGACTTATCGCAGCCTGTTTAGTTGATCAGCTACGAATCAATGCGGCGACAGGCCGCCGCAGACCAAAGCGCTGACAGGTCAGCGCACTCCAAAAACGTGCACACCAAAATTTGCTGGCAAGGTAAAGCAAATCGTGTTACAAGGCGCCGGATTACTAACTGCAATTCTTCAGGAGACGTGAGGGAGTATGGAACTGAGTCCGGCAATCACGCGCAGGCGACGAGAGCGTTGGTTTTACCTGGGGATCACGATTGCATTCGTCATTACTGTCTTCGCCGGCTTTGCGCCGACCTATTACCTGCGCCCGGTTTTCACCGTCACGCCGCTAATGCCGCTGCTGCATCTGCATGGGCTCGTGTTCAGCTCGTGGCTCGTGCTTTTCCTGGTGCAGACCACACTCGTCGCCGCGCATCGCACAGACATTCATCGTCGATTGGGAATTGTTGGTGGAGTAATTGCCGGTCTGATGGTTCTGGTCGGGTTTATTACCGCCGTCATCAGGGCTGCTCAGGGTGCGTCTCCGCCGGGCGCACCGCCCGCACTTGTCTTCCTGGTGGTCCCGATCGGCGACATTCTGGTGTTTTCAATTTTGGTAAGTGCTGGTTTCTATTTTCGCCGTCGACCTGACGTGCATAAAAGGTTGATGCTGTTCGCGACCATTTCGATTTTGGCGGCTGCCGTGGCGCGATTGCCTTTCTCGTTTATTGCGACCGGGGGCCCACCGGTATTCTTCGCTATCTCAGACATCTTCATACTCGTTATCCTGCTCTACGACCTGATTACACTACGTCGCATACATCGCATCACGGCGTTGGCCAGCTTGTTGATAATTGGTTCTCAACCGCTGCGACTAATGATTGGCGGCACTCAGGCTTGGCTTAGCTTTGCTACATGGTTGACGCATTGGGTGCGTTAACCAGCAAAAGTATCTGAACCCGGGCTAAACTCATCCCGACGGTACGCGCCGAAAACCCTTTCACACGTCGCAACTTACTTCACTTCGCTGGCGGCTTGCAGCCGCCTTTGCTGCAGGTTGGTGCGGTAACTATGCTCCAAATACTCAGCGCCGTCGACAGTCAACGTCAGACGTGAATCATCGCTGCGCTCCACAAACTTCTTTTGGATTAGATACCACAAAGTAAATTCGAGGTGCTCCCGCGGCCTGCCTGTCAGTTTTTCAAATGCGCCCCAAAAAATTCCGGGTTTGGTGGGCTCCAAACGCCGCTGAGTGTACAGGGCTTCCAGCACAGTAAGCCGTACGACTTGCTCCATCTCAAAGTCGTTCTCAGAATGCGCACCGCTGGCTACCAATCGCCAACGGTCCTGGCGATGCTGTTGGTAGAGGACGTCGTACCGCGCTCGCTTCTCGGGATCTCGCAATACCGTGTAGGCCTCCAGCAGTGTGCGGAATCGGTCCTCGTTACCCGTTTGCTGATTATCTGGATGGAATCGCTGGGCCAGCAGCCGGTACACGCGATCGATTGTCTCCGGGTCAGCGTTGGAACTGACCTGCAGTACCTCGTAGTAGTCTTCTGTTTTTTCTATTGGCATAGCGTAGTTTCAAGGGCGAATGGTTGACGGGGCTCGTTGGGTTCCTGGTGTGTCTCAAGCACGCCACTGATCAATCGCGCGAGAGCATGAAGGAGAGGGAATGACCGTTTGCGGTCCAGCCTTCGTTCGAGTAGACGATGGGTAGGTCAACGGCAGTTTCCGTAGTGTCTTCTTCGGCCCAGACCGACCCCGATACTTGCTCGCATCGGAAGAGGTAGTGCTCGACGCCGGTAAAAACACTGCGCCAGTAACCGCCATAGATAGTTTTGTAAACGACGCCGCCGGCTTCGATATAAACTCTGCTGCCTTTGATAATCTTGTAGTTTATGCGGCCGAGTAGTTCCAGCACACGGGTTTGCTCTCGCACATTCGGATGTGACTCAGCTCGTCGAGTGCGTGTGAAGCCGTAACCGCCGAAGTCGTTCTCTTCCGCAGACAAGCCGAGGTCATCATCTCGCCACGATTCAGGTTGGTGTTTATGTTTTTGGTCGCCCATGTCGGCTCTCTGTGATGGTCTTGGGTCCTGCTAGTTTATTCCTGAGCTTCGCGGAAAGCCAGAGTTTTCGACGCAGGGGTGATCCATTTTTTCGTGCCGGGTCGCTACATAACACGAATTCAGAACCCCGACGCCTCGGGGTAGCGACCG
This sequence comes from Pyrinomonadaceae bacterium, assembly GCA_035941655.1. Classification (GTDB taxonomy): domain Bacteria; phylum Acidobacteriota; class Blastocatellia; order Pyrinomonadales; family Pyrinomonadaceae; genus PSRF01. Next base: position 7,400 of record DASZDU010000304.1, read on the forward strand.
GGTCGTTTGTTAGCCATCATTCTAGTGCGGGACAGCCTCACCGGGTCGCTGCATAACACGAAGTCAGAACCCCGACGCCTTAGCGACCGGGTCAATCGTTAGCCATCATTCTAGTGCGGGTCAGCCTCACCGGGTCGCTACCGCTCCCTGTTCCGAATTCGTGGACCTACGAATCCGATTCGGCAAAATAAGATTCCGCTGTATTTTGATCGCCGCAGGAATTAACATTCGCCACATGTCACGCAAAGTCACTCGTCGCGAGTTTGTCGGCTCTGTACTAACAGGCGCCGCAATCGTCGCCGGAGCACCCGATCCGGCCGAATCGCAAACGGCTCGCCGGAATATCCTGGCCCAGTCGCCTCGTAGGCCAAACATTCTGTTCATTCTTGCCGATGATCTTGGTTATGGTGATTTGAGTTGCTATGGTCGTCCTGACTATCAAACGCCAAACCTCGATCGTCTCGCCGCGCAGGGGGTTCGTTTTGTTAACGCCTATTCCGCTTCACCAGTGTGCACGCCTACTCGCTGCGCCTTCATCACTGGACGCTATCCGGCGCGAACTCGCGTCGGTCTCGAGGAGCCTTTAACCGAGCCCCGAGAGCTGGGCGAGAAAGCGAAGACGCTGGGGCTTCCGCCTGAACATCCAACCATCGCTTCTTTGCTGAAGCTGAACGGCTATCAAACAGCGCTCATCGGCAAATGGCATTTGGGTTATTTGCCGAACTTTGGACCGGTGCAAAGTGGGTTCGACGAGTTCTTTGGAATCATGAGCGGTGCTGCCGACTTCTTTACACACAAAGATATGGCCGGCGACGCCGATCTTTACGAGGGAAAAGTTTCCGTCGAACGCATCGGTTACACGACAGAAATGCTGACGCAGCGCGCGGTTAAATTTATTTCTGATCGGCGTAAAGGCGCAGGAAGTGCAAGTCCGTTCTATCTTAGTTTGCATTACACCGCGCCTCATTGGCCGTGGGAAGGGCCGCGAGATCAAAGTGTCAGTCGCGCCCTGGGACAAGGCTACGATGGTTTTACTGCCGGTGGTTCACTGAAAACTTACGCGGCGATGATGAAGAGTTTGGATGACGGCATTGGGGAAGTTTTGCGAGCGCTGGATCAATCGAGCCTGACTCAAAACACGCTTGTGGTTTTCACCAGTGACAACGGCGGCGAGCGTTTTTCTTATAACTGGCCGTTTCGCGGGCAGAAGTTTACGTTGTGGGAAGGCGGCATTCGCGTGCCGGCGATTGTACGTTGGCCGGGTGTTGTTCCTGTGAATCGTGTAACCCAGCAGGCGGCGATCACGATGGACTGGACCAGCACGATGCTGACGGTGGGGAATGCTAAAGCCGACGCTGCTTATCCGCTCGACGGCAATGATCTGTTGCCGGTGATTCGTGGAACCCAGCCGGTGTACGAACGCACGTTCTTCTGGCGTAACTCGAACCAGGATGCTGCGTTGAAAGGGCATTGGAAATATCTCAACGACGGCACGCAGGAGTATCTGTTCGATCTGTCAGTTGACGCGAGAGAACAAGCCAATTATCGAGAATTGAATCCGACCAGGTTCACTGAATTGCGAGATGAGTTTAAGAGGTGGGATTCGACTGTACTGCCGCGGCCGCCAGCCCGGCAGCGGCGATTAGTGCAATGAAGAGTGAAGAGTGAAGAGTGA
>DASZDU010000305.1:0-13894 GCA_035941655.1 Pyrinomonadaceae bacterium
GATGCAACCACGAAGGCACAAAAATCTTCGCTCCTAACGTAGCGAAAAGCATTTGATTTGTGTTTCGGAAGAATCCTGGCTGGAGGTCAAATAAAAAAGCGAATGGGCGCGACAAACGTGGGAGTACGTCGCGCCCATCCAGATTTGTGGTCACTGTCCTCACCCCAGCAACCACTGAGACGGAGGATTCACCAACCGTCTCTTCTTGCCCCACAATATACATCGCAACGCGCGTGCCGTGCAAGACGCATTTTGTTGACAATTCAGAAGGTTATGGATTTACTGCGCTTCTTATTCGCGGTTCAATTTGAGCCGAATAACGAGCGCATGGGTCGAGGAAAAAACAGCGTAATAATTTCAAAAGCACGCGTAAATTTTTCACTGGTTCGGCAACTACGACCCCAGTGTTTGCTGAATCGCACCAGCCAAGTCGGCCGCGTACTTTTCAATTTCTCCCTGGTGCTTCCCCTCAATCATAACGCGTGCCAGTGGCTCAGTTCCGGAGTAACGCAGCAGCAATCGACCTTCAGAACCCAGCACGGTTTCTATCTCATGCGCCGTTTTTTGTATGGCCGGCACGTCAGTAAAGGGCCGCTTCGTTTTTACCTTCACGTTGACAAGGATCTGCGGAAACACTTGAAACCCTTCCGTGAGGTTATGCAGCTCCTTGTTCTCTTCCGTCATGGCACGCAGCAGGCTGAGCGTCGTGATCAATCCGTCGCCAGCCAAACTCAAATGCGGAAAGATGATGTGGCCCGATTGTTCACCGCCGAGACTCGCGCCTAAACGCAGCAGTTCCTCCAAAACGTATTTGTCGCCGACGTCCGTTCGAACGAGGCTAATGCCTTGCGACCGGAGGGCTAACTCGAGGCCGATATTACTCATGACGGTCGCCACAACTGTATTGTCAGTTAACAGGTGACGGGTGTGCAGGTAGCGGGCAAGGACCCAGAGGCTGCTGTCGCCATTTACCAAATGGCCGTTCGCATCTACGAACATGGCCCGATCCGCATCCCCGTCGAATGCAACACCCAAATTCGCTTTTCGCTTAACGACTTCACTTTGCAGTGCTTCAGGATGGAGGGAGCCACACCCGAGATTTATGTTGCGGCCGTCGGGACTATTATTAATTGTTGTAATATCAGCGCCCAGCCGTTCGAACAATCGAGGCGCCAGGTCCGAAGCGGCGCCATTTGCACAATCGAGCACTAACCGAATACCGCGAAGAGATAACTCTTTGCCGATTTCGTTTGCCAAAAAACCCAGATAGCGCGATCTCAATTCCGCTCCTTCACTGGTAGCTTCTGTCAAGGTTTGCGGTGATTGATCGTGGTGGTTCTCCGGAACCGCCTCGCGCTGAGAAAAAACATCCGTTTCGATTAGCCTTTCAGTCGCTTCATCAAGTTTGCGTCCGGAAGGTGCAAATATTTTGATGCCGTTGTCACGATAAGCATTATGCGAAGCGCTGATTACCACGCCCGCATCCGCCGGGATGGAGCGCGCCAGGAAAGCAACTCCGGGCGTTGTGATCACACCAGCGGACCTCGACTCGGCGCCGACGTCCGTCAAACCGGTAACCAGAGCCTGTTCCACCCATTCGCCTGATTCGCGAGTGTCTCTGCCGATTACGATCAGAGGCGGGCGGTGAAGTTTCTGCTTCAAGCGTTGTGCGAGCGAGGCTCCGACAGTTCTAATCGTTGCGATGTCAAGTGGAAAAACTCCCGCTTCACCGCGCATGCCATCCGTGCCAAAGAGTCGTTTCATTGAGAAGGGAAAAGGAACAAGGGATCAGATTGAGGGCGGGAAGTGATCAGTCTGGCTAAGTAAGGCGAGCCATCACTAGAAGCTAATCTAAGATGCAAGTCGCCACGTCGTTTTTCTATTACGTTAATGTGAATATCAACTGCCGGATCGAGCACGTCGATTTTTGCGTCAGGGATATTGATTTCGACGCGGGAAAGACTAAAGCTCTCTTTTTTACCATCCAGCCAGATGGTTTCTGTCATACCCTTTCGCAAGCCATTAATATGATCAGCCGGACCGCGCAACCTGATCACAGAAGGGTTTACGGTGACGCTGCCCAGCTCATAACCGTCAGGCAGCTTGCCTTCGAACTTGACCTCGACAGGCAACGCAGCTTCGATAACCGGCTCGAGTCGAACAGCGAGACTTGACGGATGAAACCCCTGTATCTTCACGTCTTCCTGCAACTCCATTTTTACGCGATTGACGGTTAACTTGATGATCCGCTCGCCGGCTCTTTGATCACTTAAGTCGACATTCGCGATCAGTTCGCGTGGTTCAATGCGATCGAGTTTGTCTTTGCTGCCCGTGAAAGTCACATCCACGGTACCGGGTGGATCGTTGCTCAGTTCAAAGCCCTCAGGTCGCAGAAAATTAAGTTGCACGCCATTAACTCGCAGCGTCACCGGCTTGTTTTGACCTGTCACGCCCAGCCAAAGGACAAAGGTTATCGCCAGGGCAAGCAGCTTTAGGCCCCAGTCTTCCAGAAACAACTTGCGCAGCCACCGTTCAGGCGTGGTCGGTATACGCGGTACGGCAGCGAGCTCTATGTCTTCGTTGTCTTGAAATGGCATAACTGATTTCGAATTGTTTCAAGCTCGAATTTCAGACTTGAAATTTCAGGGCTCAGGATCGAAAGCTTCAAATCGAGGCAATTTCTTCAGTATCTGCATCAGGTTCATCATGCTTCGCGAGGTGTTTTACTCGCTCGCGTTGTGGCGAAACCTCGAGTGCTTCAGAAATCGCCACTCTCAGTTTTGGCGCATCCAAGCCACGTTTGATTTCACCCCGCTGAACAATGGAAATCAGGCCTGACTCCTCTGAGACCACTACGGCTACTGCGTCAGTGTCTTCAGTAACTCCCAGGGCGGCGCGGTGCCGTGTGCCCAGATCGCGGGAGAGCCGCGGATTCAAGGTCAACGGTAGAAAACACGAGGCGGCGGCAACCCGATGCCGGCGAACGACGATCGCGCCGTCGTGCAGCGGCGACTCCGGATTAAAAATGCTCACCAACAAGTCGTAGCTGAGTTCGGCATCGAGTTTCACGCCGCCATCGATAATATTTTTCAAACCGATATTACGCTCGATCACGATCAGCGCGCCTGTCTTGGTTGAGGCGAGGGAAGTGGCGGCAAGAATGATCTCGTCGTACACGCCCTCACCAAATTGCCCGTGGTGCCGGCGCGTAAATGGCATACGAAAGCGATTGCCGAAAGTTATGAGGGCCTGACGAATCTCGTTTTGAAAGAGAACGATGATGGCAACGCCGATGTAAAGCAGCGCCCCGCGTAAGATAAATGCGAGTGTGGCCAGGTCTTGTCTAACGGCGAGCCAATAAAGGAGGGCAAAGACTCCGATGGCAGCTGCCATGGGAGCGGCGCGAGTGCCTCGAACGAGTTTCAAAACTGCATACACAAGCAAGAAGACAAGAATGATATCCGCGAGATTGCGCGGCTCACTAAGCCTTCCCAGGTACTCCGTGTATGGCAGTAGTAACAACATCTCTTACTTTGGAATTTCGGATTTGCGATTTGCGATTCAAGGGCTGCAATTTAGTTTCACCAAACCGTAATCGAAAAATCCCGGTCCCCCTGTTAGCCAACGTGCTCGGTTAAGCATTCCTGTTCCGAGCTTTCTCCTTGGCGCGCGGCCTCAAGAAAAATCATTTCCACCTTTGGTTCCGCGCGCTTAATCAATTCTTCAACCTCTTCAACCGTCTTCACTATATCGCCGGTCATCAGTTCATCGCGAACATTTATATGGGCGTTAATCAGTATCTGTTTGGGGGCCAAATGCATCGTCAAAAGTTCGATGACTTTTACTACGTTCGGATGACTTTCAATCGCCTGAATGATCGCGCGAACACTTTTCGGGTTGGCGGCTTCGCCAAGCAACAATCCGCGTGACGTTCGGGCCAAAACAAACGCCACCACCGACAAGACCACTCCGATAAGGATCGAAGCAACCCCGTCCCAGTATGCTCCGTCGCCTGGTCCACTGTGGTGCTCAGTAAGATAGAGTCCCACACCGGCGATGACGATGCCAAGCAAAGCGGCGGAGTCTTCGAAGATGACTGTCTTCGCGGTTGGATCTTTCGACTCGCGAAGATATGCAAAGAACGTCAGGCCTTCGTGGTGCGCTTCCTTCACCTCCTGGTAAATCGCCAGGGCGATTGAACCGGCTTCCAAAACGAACGAGATGCCCAATACCCAGTAAGCCCATTCCAAATGTTCCGGCGCATGAGGATGACTGAGCTTTACGATGCCTTCGTAAATCGCATACGTCGCTCCTACGCCGAAAATAAAGATGGCTGCTATGAAAGACCAGAAGAAGCGCTCTTTCCCGTACCCAAAGGGATGTTTTTCAGAAGCTGGTCGCTTGTAAAACCTTAAACCGAGCAGCAGAAACACCTGATTCGTGGTGTCTGCAATCGAGTGCAGCGCTTCAGCCATCATGCCCGACGAGCCGGTTATCAGTGCCGCCGCAAGTTTCAGAATCGCAATTACGCCGTTGGCAAAGAGCGCACCGACTACTGCCAGCATCAACAATTTCCTTCGGTTACGAGATGAAAGCTCCGCTTGGATTATCGCGAAAAATCGAGGCCGTGGCAATGGTTATTGGCGAGTTGTAGTGTTTGGATCAGCCTGGAAGATGAAGTCAGTACCACGAAGGTAGTGGGTGGGTTCTGTGGAGGTGGAACACGGATCTATTCATGCCGGCAAACTCACCCGCGACCGCGTGGTGATACTGATCTCATTCACAACAATGAGGATCACCGCCGTTTGGCTTTTCGCTGTGGCCGGATACGACCGCTTTGCAGAAACCCTACCAACTTTCCTCGCTCGTCTACGATTGCAAGCGAGCCGATTCCGTTTTCCTTCATCACTGCTTGCGCGGAATCGAGCGTGGTGGAAGGCTCGACAAAAAAACTCGGTGCTACCGGACGCATCACGGCTTGCACACGTGTGTTGACCCATCGTTCGCGTGGAATCGATTTGAGATCTTCAAGCGACAGAATTCCGTGGAGCCGGCCGCTGACTGCCACGGGAAAAGTTGTTTGACGATGAAGTGGAAGAATGTCGTCTACCAGCCGGGTGATGGTAAGCGCCGGTTCAAGTGCGAACGGTGGAGACATGGCATCACTAACGGTTGCCAGTCGCACATCATGTGCGCTCTTGACGATCTTTGCCGCGGTGTCGAGTAGAAAGAGTCCGACCAGAATAGACCATCCACCCATGAAATAGTGCTGCGTGGCCTGCCAGTTTGGCGAGATCAGAATGTAAACACCGAACACCACCAGCACGCCGCCGATCAGCACACCGCAGATTCCCGCCTGCCGGGTTGCTTCCACGATGTTTTGGCTTCGGCGCCAAAGAATTGCGCGCAGGACACGTCCGCCATCAAGCGGATATCCGGGGAAGAGATTGAAAAGGGCCAGCAGCAGATTGCCTGAAGCAATTAAGAAAAATACGACCACCGTCGTTTCGTAGCTGCCGATTGCCGCAACCTTTGCGCCGATGAAGGCAAGAATGGCAAAGAGAAAGCTTGAAGCAGGTCCTGCCAGGGCGATCCGAAATTCAGCGCGCGGATTCTGAGGTTCGGTCTTCATGCGCGCAAGACCACCAAACGGATGCAGCACGATTTCCTCGATTTCAATTCCTTCTGCGCGTGCCATCAGTGCGTGTGCGAGTTCATGACCAAAGACGGAAAGGAAAAGCCCCGCGGTAGTAATCAAACCCAGGAGCCAAGCCGTTGTTTGGGCATGGGGAGGCAGGAGTACGTTGCCAAGTTGAATAGGTTTTTGCAGGTTGCTGGCAATTAACCAAATGCTCAGCGCGACGACTGCAAACCAGCGATAGTCGATGCGCACTGGAATTCCATAGACGCGTGCAATGGTGAGTTGCCGTTTGAAGATATCGTTAAGACTCATAGCAAAACTGATTTGCCAGGCGGGCCACGAACAAATGCAAGCATGGCAGATTTTCCATTTGTCATTTCTCAGTTTTCATTCTCACTTACATACGTAACCCCTGTGGGCAATGGAAAATGAAAAATGAGAAATGGAGATATGGAAAATGTCCGGTATTACTCTGGGTTTTTCAATGGAGCTTTCGCGACATGGCGCTCAGAACGAGCCGCTGGCTTTTTGCCAATCAACTTCCCAAAGGACAACGGGTTGTTCGCGATTCTTAACTGTGATCGGATCGCGCGGGTGAAGTTTGTATCGGCTGCGTGCGGCTTTGGCAGTCGCGTCACTAATTAGAATTTGACCACCTCTGGCATTCGATTCCAGACGCGAGGCAGTGTTTACAGAATCTCCAATTGCCGTGTATTCAGAACGGCGTTCAGAGCCGATGTATCCGACGGTCACTTCACCCGTGTGCAGTCCTATACCCACGCCAACTTCCGCCAAGCCTTCTTCTCTTAGTTCGATGTTGATACCCAGCAGACGACGCTGCATGGCAACGGCAGCATTCAGAGCATTCGACGCATCTTCCGGCGTCGTAGTGGGCGCGCCGAAGAGAGCCATCAAGCCGTCGCCGAGATATTTGTCGAGCGTTCCGCCGTGGGCAAAAATAATGTCGGTCATGGCGGAGAAGTAGCGGTTGAGCAAGCCGACGATCTTTTCCGGCGGCGCGTGTTCAGAAATTCTGGTGAAACCGCGAATGTCGGCAAATAGCACCGTGATGGTTTGATTAACACCCCCCAGCTTGAACGACTCCGGATTCTCGAGCATTTGTTTCACAACATACTCGGGCAGGAATCGGCTGTAATTGGCGCGGGCCACTTCTTCGCGAGCCAGCCGCTCGTGCGCGCGAGCGTTCTCCACTGCGATTGCGGTTTGCGCGGCGACGGCGCTGATTAGCTCGAGGTCGTCTGGCTTGAATGCCGCAAAAGGATCCAGTCGATCGGCATAAATTGCTCCGTGAACTCTCGACTCGCCCACGAGCGGCGCGCAAATGGTTGACCGCACTCCCTGCGAAACGATCGAATCAACTCCGGCAAACTCTTCGTCGGAGGCCGCATCCTGCGAAAGCAGGGCGACGCGATCCCTCATCACTTTACGAGTAATGGTGCGACCGATAGACAACTTGCGCGCGTGGTTATTCAGACTTTCATCGCGGGCTCGCATGGCAATCGGGTTCAACTTCACATCTTCCGGATTCTCAGATCCATTACCTTCGGCCAATAGGGCGACTACGCGATCGGCAGGAGTTGAACGAAAGATCACGTCGGTTGCTTTGGCGAAAATCGCTTCGAGATCAAACACCGATCCTAACGTCTTACTCATTTCGTAGAGTGCGGTGAGAATGTTTGCCTTGCGTTGTAATGCTTCCAGAACTTTGTCTCTGGATTGGCTCGTGGCTGCGATTGGCAAGTTTTCGGCAGACTTGTGCAATACCGTCTGCATCACGTCGTTGGCGGAGACAACGAGTTGGGTGTGGCCCAGCGGTTTGTCGTCGTAACGAACGTCGGTGGTGCGTTCTTCGGCGCGCTGTTCAAACCGCAGCGTGCTGGCGCCGATAGTTATGCGGTCGCCGTTCTTCAGCTGATACTCGTAATGAGGGCCACCGTTAACGAAGACCTTGTTTGCGCTACGACGCAATTCACCATTGATGATTGCCCCGTCTACGAGCGTGAACGATCCATCGTCGCCGGGTTTGATATGAGCGTGATAGCGTGAAGCCCTGGGGTCATCGAGAACTACGGTGTTGTCAGGTGCGCGGCCAATAGTGCATGGGCCCTGAGTAAGGAAGCCGTATTCCCATTGGCGGCCGCTGGCGTCGGTGATTTTCAGGAGTGCCATGTCGCAAGCATCAGAAGCTGAATTAGCAGCGGACAGTCTTCGCGAAATGAAGCCAATAGTTCACGCAGAAACAATCTTCATCGATCGTGCTCGATCCTAACACGGGTTTACCTGTGACAACCAGACACCTCAACACTGCGGCACACGACATTTGACCAGATGATGAAGAACCCAATACTGACGATTGTTCAGCGCGCAGGAGATGAGGTGAACTGACTTAGTTGCTCCGTTTGATCCGAGACAACTCGAAAACTATTGAGTATTATATGGCCCTCATCACGAAGTGGAACCTGTCAGGATTTTTCCATGAATAGCCTCCCGCGATATCTAATCGTTTTAGTCCTTAGCTGTTGCTACGCAGGCCTTCCTTCAACCGTGCGGGGCCAAAGCAAGGCAATTGGTAAAACTGCGACGAGCAGCGTTTCTGGTCGTGTCACGATTCATGGAAAAGGTGCTCCCGGTATTATTGTGGCTCTATACCGCCAACGATTCTCGTCACAACTCTCCCCGCCCTCAAAAGCTGTCACTGATCAGGACGGAAACTACCGGATTACAGGAATACCGCCGGGCAACTGGCAGGTCTTAACGATGACCCCGACCTACGTGGCCCCGCCAGATCTCATGATGAACGCAGCGCCAGGCAAGACGCTGTTGCTCGCGGAGGGCGAGGACGTTCAGGGCATCGATTTTGTACTGGAGCGCGGCGGAGTAATAACCGGGAAAGTAACGGACGCCGATGGGCGACCGGTGATTGAAGAGCGAATTACAATTTCCCCTGAAGGGCAGTCTAAATTGAACAGTCAGCCGCGTCGCTTTGGCGGCGGACAACGTTTCCTAACTGATGATCGCGGTATTTATCGAATCTATGGCATACCGGCAGGTCGTTATAAGGTCTTTGCCGGTCAGGCCGATGACGATTCTTATCCGGACAACAGAGCTGGGCGAGTGGTGTACAAGCGGACTTTTTATCCGGACACGACGGATCCGGACAACGCCAGGATCGTTGAAGTTACAGAAGGCGGTGAACTCAGCAATATTGATATCACGTTGGGACGAAACCTACCGAGCTTTTCAGCCAGCGGAAAGGTTGTCGATGGCGAGACCGGTCAGCCAGTCATGGGTTTGAGGTTCATGCTGCAACGAATCGTCGGTGACAATTATTTAGCACTTCCGGCGATGTCCACTTCAAACAGTCAGGGAGATTTCCGAATCGATAACGTTACCCCTGGAAAATATTTGGTGGTCGAAGTGACGCAACCTGGCAGTGAAGTGCGCGCTGAAGGGGCACCCTTCGAAGTAACTGATCAGGATGTCACGGGTTTACTGGTCAAGACGTTGAAAGGATCGAGCATCACCGGGACGATCGTAGTGGAAGGGATAACGGATAAGAATGTTCTTGCTAAAGTAGCAGAACTGCGACTGCAGGCTTACTCCCATACTGAGACGAGTAATTTCGGCGGCGGACGCGATGCTGTCATAAGTCCCGACGGAAGTTTTCGCATTGGAGGCCTAATGCCAGGGACGCTGAACTTTTACCTCACTGCTAAAAATTTCGGGGCGCCGGAGAATTTCTCGATCTCGCGCGTCGAGCATGCTGGAACAGTTCAAGCTGGTAACCTGGCAATCAAAGCTGGCGAAAATCTTACCGGCATAACCGTGGTATTACGGTATGGCACGGGCACAATTCGAGGCTTGGTTAAAGTCGAAAATGGTTCGTTGCCTCAAGGCGCACGGTGGGGAATCTGGATCAAGAAGGTGGGAGATACTGGAGAATCGAACCCATCCTGGCCAAACAACATTGACGTGCGCGGCCATTTCCTGATTAACGGTGTGGCTGCTGGGACTTATGAACTTTTTGTTCACTTGAATATTCCGGGAGGCCGGCCCGATCAACCCCTCAAGCGACTCGTTACCGTCTCCGACGGAGCAACTACCGACGTAGAGGTCACGGTGGATCTGAAATCGAATCCTGAACAACTTCAAAAACCGTAAGGTACCGGCCGATGCTTTTGCGCAGACCCCTCTTCTTTATTTTGCTGACAGCTTTTTTCCTCGGTTCAGTTTCGTTGCAGCCTGCTTTATCCCAATCATTACAGGAAGAAAACTCGCCGAGTATGGGAGCGATAACCGGAAGGGTATTGAATGAAAATGGCCAGCCGATCTCACATGCTACTGTTTTCGTTTCTGGTCCCATGGGCGTTCCGCAACAACGTAGCACCACGACAAACGACGACGGAAACTTCCTGGTCTCGGGTTTGGATCCCGCGCTTTATTTTGTTCGAGCGGTGGCGCCTGCATACATCACTGCTCCCCGCGATCCCGACAGCCCCTCGCCCTCCAGCTATAGAATTGGTGACTCAGTGAACATTAATCTCATAAAAGGAGGAGTAATCACCGGAAAAGTTACATCGCCTAACGGTCAACCTATGGTGCAGGCGGCTGTACGGGCGACTCTCATACGCGACCATAATGGAAAGCCGCCTTCTGGACCGCGCTTCCAATTCGAAAAAACAACGGACGATCGTGGAATTTATAGAATCTACGGTTTGGCGGCAGGGACATATGTAGTTTCTGCCGGTGGTCGCGTTTCTACCTTCAATTTCAGCTCTTACGATGCTGACTCGCCAACATACGCGCCCTCAGCTACGCGTGCCCTGGCCGCTGAAATAGAAGTACGAGCTGGCGAGGAGGCAACCGGAGTAGACATTCGCCATCGTGGTGAACCAGGACACTCGATTAGCGGAACTGTTAGCGGATCAATTTCTCAAACCATCCCGACGAATATTAGCCTGGCGCAGGCTGTGAACGGTGTGTCTCAGTTGAGCGGATTTTCTTATCAACTACCAAATAGCAGCGGCTTCGCTTTTTATGGAGTCGCGGATGGGGACTATGATCTGATAGCGCAGTCCGCTTCAGCGGCGGGAGATCAACAGCTTTCAGAACCGCTGCGCATTACTGTTAAGGGAAAAGATGTCAGCGGTGCAAACCTCACGCTCAACTCGCTTCCCGCTGTTAGTGGTCGGGTAATCTTAGAAACCTCCACGACCCCTGAATGCAAGAACAAACGCAAGCCCTTGTTTTCTGAAACATCATTGATGGCGCGTAGAAGCAGCAAACGGGGAAAAGAGCCATTGGTGTTCCCAAATTTTTCAGGAGTGCTGCAAACATCGCCCGGGAAGACTGGAGATTTTGTGCTGCGAAACCTCCTTCCCGGTCAATTCAGTTTGAACGTCCGGTTTTTTGCCAAATACTGGTATCTCCGTCGGATTGAGCAAAACCCATCCGTTGCTCAAGCTGCGAGAATTGCCAACGCTGGCCGACAAAATGATTTGGCGCGGAACGGATTTCAATTGAAATTCGGCGAGCGGCTTAACAACGTAACCGTAGTGCTTGCAGAAGGCGCCGGCTCGCTTCGCGGAGCGGTGAAACTGGCGGGAGATGAAAGCGTACCCGCCAAGTTATACGTGCATCTGGTTCCTGCTGAAAAAGAGAACACTGAAGATGTGCTGCGATTTTTTACCACGCCCGTGCAGACCGATGGAAAGTTTGGCGTTGTTAACGTGCCACCCGGTCGGTATTGGCTCGTGGCGCGACTATCGGCTAATGGTGAGCCGCAGTTTGACTCAAAACTGCGCGCGCCTGACGAAGCTGAGACTCGCTTGCAGATACGTCGCGAGGCCGAAGCCAATAAAACAGAATTAGAGTTGAAGCCTTGTGAGAATGTCGTTGACTATCAATTACCGTTTAGAACCTCAGCAGGGAAAAACTAGGGCGTTGGTTACGAGTCAACCACAAGATTAGTCGCTATTTTTGCTTCAGTCTTTGTGACATACGCGGAGTACAAAAAGTCGTTTCATTGGGGTGTTGAACGTTCTATTTTGGACGTTCGACACTGGACGTTGGACTTGTCCGGTAAAAGCTTGACGCTTTGCAAGACGAGTTGCTAGACTCAAAACACTTACCAAATAGGGCCCGGCGCTAACTTGCGTCGCTCGGATTTCCCCAGACCCGCGCGTGCGGCGCAGTCTGATTTTTCAAACTCAATGGAGGTGCTGCGGTGGGCTTCAAAGTCGGCCAGAAGGTTGTTTATCCTAATCATGGAATCGGAACCATTGAGCAGATTGAACAGAAGCAAATAGGCGCAAACTTGTTGCCTTTCTATACGCTTCGGCTCGCTGCCAATAACTCCCTCGTTCTCGTTCCGGTTTCAAACGCCACGGAAGTCGGTCTCCGATCCCCAATTTCCTCAGGTGAATGCGAAATGCTTTTCAAGGTGTTAGCCGACGACTTCTCGTTTCCGGCTAACGATTGGAAAGATCGCTTCAAGGATTTTTCGGAAAAGATGCGCACCGGCGACGTTTTTGAGGCGGCGGAGGTGCTGAAGCATTTGACTTATCTCAATCAACTGAAGCCCCTTTCGTTTCGTGAGCAGCGGATGCTTGAACGCGCGCGCTACCTTGTTATTTCGGAATTAGCCGCCGTTTGTCGCCAGCCCGAATGCAACATCGAACCGCGCGTAGAACAAGCTCTCACACGTGCTTGCACAAAGCACGATCGTCGGCCGGCGCGAGCCCGTGCCGCGGTCGCAGGCCACTAAATCTCCAGGGGCGCGTCAACTTTCGACGGCGTTCTGAACAGGTCCAGCATCAGGTTTGTCCTTTCATTTAGCTCTTCTGAGTTCTCGCCGAAGCATGTTCGGGGCTACCTGACTCGCATGCTATAATCCTGAAACCTGAACCAACTTCCCCGTTTACCATGGACGAACCGCACCGTAATCTTTCCCGCAGTCTTTCGTTGAGCCGTTTACCCGCCTCGCTGCTCGTATGATTTCATTCTTAAAACTCATTGCGATTGCGTTCCTCGTTGGAACGAATGGATTCTTCGTGGCGTCAGAATTTGCGTTGGTATCAGTGCGACGCGCACGGATGGAAGCGCGCGCCGCTGCCGGCAGCAAAAACGCCAGAGCTGCGCTTCGGCTGCTGGATAATCCCACCATCTTTATCTCCGCTGTGCAATTCGGAATTACGCTGGCTTCGCTCGCGCTTGGATGGATCGGCGAGCCCACGGTCGCTGCGTTGCTCGAGCCAGTCGCCGAAAGCATCGCTGCAGAGGGACGAGCCGGATACGTGGCGCACCTGATGGCGATCGTGATCGCTTTTTCTGCGATCACTTTTCTTCATATCGTGTTTGGCGAATTAATGCCGAAGATGATCGCCCTTGAACGCGCGGAAAAGCTCGCGCTGTTTTGCGCGAGACCACTGGAATTATTTGCCAGGACGTTTGGCGCTCCGTTGTGGGTCCTGAATTCCGTGGGTGGCTTCCTCGGTCGCCTAATCGGCTTGAAGTCGACCCTCGATCATGCGGCGGTTTATACCGAAACGGAGCTTCGCCAGTTGATCGACGTTGCGCGTGAGAGCGGCTACCTGCGTGCTGAAGAACGTAGATTAATACATCGCGTTTTTGAGTTTTCCGACACGCTGGTGCGCGAAGCGATGGTTCCAAGAACCGAGATGGCTGCCATTCCGAGCAACTGTTCACTGGAACAAATCACTAAGGCCTTTCATCAGCACGGCTATTCCCGCCTGGCCGTTTATAAGGAATCGCTCGACAACGTGTTGGGCTTCATCCATAGCAAAGATGTCATGCCTTATCTTTTGCAGCCCGATAAATTTCGATTGGAAGATGTGCTGCAGCCGCCACTCTACGTTGTAGACACCGCTCGGCTTGAAGATGTCCTGCGACAAATGCAAAAGGCGAAGGCGCATTTCGGTTTTGTGGTGGACGAACACGGCGGACTTGAAGGCATCATCACGCTGGAGGACTTACTCGAGGAGATTGTCGGCGATATTTCTGACGAGCATGACGAGGAAGTTAATGAACAAATCGTGCCTGTCGAACAGAACAAGTACATTCTTGCGGGCGGTCTTGCGGTTCGGGATATAAATCGCCGGCTCAAGCTTTCGTTGCCGGAGTCTGAAAGTTACACCACCATTGCAGGCTTTCTCATGACTGAGGCAGGCCACGTCCTCAAACCGGGCGATAAAGTGAACTACAACGGAATCA
>DASZDU010000306.1:0-6557 GCA_035941655.1 Pyrinomonadaceae bacterium
TTACCTATTAATTGAAATCGGCTACCGAAGCTGTCATCATCGCCCGCGATTCCGATTTTGGTGTGCGCTGACCAGTCAGCGCTTTGGATCGGCCGCGACCTGTCGCGGCCCCGATCAGTTGAATTCAACGAAACAATGCGGCGTCAAGCCGCCGCAGACCAAAGCGCTGACTGGTCAGCGCACTCCAAAATAGTTGCCAATGACAAACAAAGCCGTACAACTGGTTCAACTCCTGCGCTCCACCCGACGTGAGAAGCGTCTTGATACGGTCATCCTGTTTGTTACGTCGCGCTGCAACGCCTTTTGCAAAACGTGCTTCTATCACGAAGAGCTAAATCAGCCCGGTGACCTGACCTTTGCGCAGGTCGAAAAGATTTCCGCGACAATGCCGCAGATTACCGACCTCTGGCTTTCCGGGGGCGAGCCAACTCTGCGTCGGGATGTTTCCGAGATTATCGATCTGTTTGTAAACAGGAATGGGGTTGATCGCGTAATCATCCCTACCAACGGACTTATCAAAGCTCGTGTATATGAAATTGTTGATCGCGCCCTCGGTTCTCATCCCAGGCTCGATCTCTACCTGAACATCGCGCTCGACGGCTACGGCAAAACACATGACCAGATCCGCGGTGTGCCGGGCAATTGGGAGAAAGCTCTCGACTGCATTAGATTCCTTTACCCACTCAAAACCAAATTTGCTGATCGTTTTCGCTTGAACGTTAATACCGTTGTCTGCGCCGACAATTACACCGAGATAGAAAAGCTGGGCGAGTTCATGTGGGCTAAGTTCCAATTGGATGGTCAGTATTTCAATATCGTTCGCGGCGAAACGCTCGTAGGCGACGAAATCAAGCAGGTGCCGCCCAACGTGTTACCGGCGATGTACGAATACATTTCCCGGTTAACTAAACGCTACGGCGATCGCATGTTTGCTGATGACGATGCGAGCAAACGCTTCGTCAAAAATGTGGCTTACGTCGGCGCCATCACTACTCACTACCGCACGCAACACGCAAACTTCCAGACTTCCACACCCTGGCCTTTTCCCTGCACGGCCGGCGACACTACCGCCGTCATCGACTATAACGGCGACGTTCGTGCCTGCGAGTTGCGCGAAAAATTTGCCACGCTGGCTGATTACGACTACGACTTCGGCGCGCTTTGGGCGGCGCATGAACGGGAAGCCGAGCTGACCGCGATCGATGGCGGTAAAGCGTGCTGGTGCACGCATGTGTGCTTCATACACGATTCCATGCGTCACTCGACGCGCGCGATGTTGTATGAACTTCCGAAGAATTATCTGATGCGGGAATCGTGGTAGACTCAGTTAGGAATCCGCAATGTCTCGTCAAGCAAAACCCTACGTCAGTCCGGAAGAATATCTGGCACTTGAACGCCAGGCTGAGACTAAGCATGAGTATGTCGACGGCGAGATGTTCGCGTGGGCAGGGGCCAGCCGTAAGCATAACCTGATTGAGGGCAACATCCTTACCTCGCTGAATTCGCAACTGCGAGGTAAGCCTTGTGAAGTTTATCCTGGTGAGATGCGCGTCAAATCGCCAGCGAGCCGCGCCTACGTTTATCCTGATGTGGTGGTGGTGTATGACGAACCTCAGTTTGAAGACGACTACGTAGATACGCTGCTAAACCCTACCGTAGTGTTCGAAGTACTTTCAAAATCCACCGAGCCTTACAATCGTCTTGCCAAGTCGGCCTACTACCGCACCATTGAATCGCTTTCAGAATACGTGTTGGTGGCGCAAGAGGAATACCGGGTGGAACAGTACGTCAAACAACTTGCCGGGCGCTGGTTGTTGACTGAGGTGCGCTCGCTCGAGACTGTTATCGAGTTGGATTCGATCAGTTGCTCGCTGGCGTTGCGAGATATTTACGACAGAATTTCATTTGACTGATTTAAACGCAGTTCTTCTCACAGCGATTTCATTTATCAAAGTGCCATCAACTGAAAACAACGAAACCAATCGCAAGAGCGGCATTGCCTACGCCGCAGCCCTTGTGCTGTTCACATCAGTAGTCTCGCTTTGCGGCGCCGGATGGGTGCTTGATCGGTGGTTAGGCACCAAGCCGTGGCTGCTCGTAGCCGGAATTGTGCTTGGCGCAATCGCCGGTTTCTATCAGTTCATTCGGCTCACTTCCCAACTTTGAAAACGCGCCTACGGTGCGCTGCGAGGATTGCAGTGCAGAGTTCAGCCTTTAGGCTGCCGCTTTTGAAATTGCGACGCAAGCCAAAGCTTGAACTCTGAACTGCATGAGTGTTAACAGACTGCCGCCTCGACAACGCCCTGATTTCCTGTGTAGAATCCCCAGCTTTGCTATGAAAGAGATCTCCAACAATGCAGGCCCAACTATGCTTTCTGGTGCGGGTGAGGACGGCACCGGCCGGCGGATTCTGCAAACAATGGCCGCGGCGGTTACGCTTGCGGTCATGATTAGCGCGCCGTTGGCGCAGTGGCGCATAACCACCGGACTGCTGTTGGGGGGAGTTCTGTCGCTACTGAATCATCATTGGCTGAGCAGCTCCACAGCGGCGGCGTTTAGCGTTGTCGCTCATGGCGCAAAACCTCAGCTCAAGCTCGCTCAATACATCCTGCGATACCTGGTGGTGGGCGCCGTTGTCTTTATCGCATACAAACTTAACCTCATTTCACTGGGAGCGACGATTGCCGGCTTGTGCAGTTTTGTAGTTGCCTTGTTTGTTGAAGCCCTTCGAGAATTTTATTTTGCAATAGTTCACCGAGAGGAAACTAGTTGATGTTCTGGTTACAAGAAGCTGCGTCCAAGAGTGCGGAACACGCCGAGGAAGTTGAGCAAGCGCCGATCATCGTGCAGTTTGTGAATCACTACTTTGGCGAGTGGGCGTACCGGTTTGAAATGAACTACACCTATCCGCTCTGGACGAAGTTCTTTGCAAAATTTGGCACCACGCCGGAAGCAGTGTTTGGTCCCTATACTCCGGAGACCGCCATCCCCTGGTACACGGTGATGTTTGTCATTGCCTGCATCCTCAGTGTCGTAATCATCTGGATTTTCAAGGGACAGCTTTCAGAAGACGAACCGGGATATGGGCAGCAAACGCTCGAGGTGGGCGTACTGGCAGTGCGCGGCATGATTGAAGACATCATCGGACCACAGGGACTTAAATATTTTCCAGTAGTAATGACGTTTGCCGTTTTGATCCTGGTTTCAAATCTGATGGGTTTGTTTCCGCTGTTCATGTCGCCGACCGCCGCGGTGAGTGTCACCTTCGCGTTGGGACTTTCATCTTTTCTCTATTACAACTGGATCGGCATCAAGGAAAACGGACTCATCGGACATCTCAAGCATTTGATGGGACCAATCTGGTGGATCGCGCCTTTGATCTTTCCTATCGAATTAATCAGTAACTTCATTCGTCCTTTCTCGCTTGGAATTCGTCTTTTCGGCAACATGTTTGCCGACGAAAAAGTTGTTCACACCGTCTCGGGGCTGGCGCCGCCATACACCTGGGTAGGTCCGCTATTGTTGATGCCTTTGAGCATTTTCGTGGCCTTCATTCAGACATTTGTATTCATACTTCTTTCGCAACTTTATTTGAGCGAAGTGTCGCATGCGCCTCATGAGGAACATGCAGAGCATGGTCAGGGTTCCGGGTCGGACAAACATCATGCGCAGACGGAACATGCCGCTCTGGCAACTTCTTGATTAGTAAAAAAAGCAGCGGGTCGAGCGGTGCAGGCAAAGGCGCCTATACACGTTGGCACGCACGGTGATGTGGATGCGGACCATCAAAACTGAAAGCCACAATTGACATAATTGATCGTTGATTCAATTGCAGGTCTGTCTCGCAGGAGCGCCGTTGTAAGAGGGGCGGTGGATACCGGATGCAGGCGAAATAATAAACCGGCAATTGTTGCTACGCAGTTTTTCTGGTCAGATCAATTTTTCTGAGGCTACGGCTTCAGCAGGAGAAACCGAAAGATGAGAAAACTCAATTTGCTTTTCATGGTTATTGTGGGAGTGCTGTTTAGCGCCATGACCGTATTCGCCCAGGCTCCAGCGGCTGACCACGCGGCGGACAGTGGCGTCGGTCTAAAGGCAATCGCCGCTGGCGTTGGCTTTGCCATTGCCGTATTTGGCGGGGCGCTTGGCCAATCGCGAATTGGAGCGGCGGCCTGCGAGGGCGCGGCGCGCAATCCCGGCGCCGCAGCCAAAATCCAAACGATGATGATTCTTGGTCTTGCGCTTATTGAATCGCTGGTTCTATTTGCCTTGCTCGTGGTCTTCGCAAAAGTATAAATATCGAGCGCGTTCCGGCCAGTCAAATCAAGCATCGAATGCGAGCGAGGCTAACGAGTTTCGCTCGCATTCGTGTTTAGTCCGCTACTAACTGCCCGTCCTTGGAGTTCGAACCCACTATCCTTAACACGTGGTGACCTAATTTCAGCTTTCCTCTGTGCCAGAGGACGCACAAGAGATTTTCAAACCAGATCACTACTCGTTAACCGGAGTGGATCAGTTTGAATTTCACGGGTCCGAGTGTCGTTTTCGTTTAAGTAGTTAACACCGAAGGTGTGGCTAATTACAGCCCAGGGTAGCACCCTGGGTAACTGACGAGATTAATCTTAGAACCCTGAAAGGGTGAATAGATGAAACTTTCAGTGTTTCAAGTCTTTGGCGGGCCTTGTTCCCAGGGTGTTACGCTGGGCTGGAATTAGCCAACACCTTCGGTGTTCCAACCGCGCAACTTCATTGAGATTCAATCTGACCCAATACCCGTTAACAGCAACTCTTTGCTGCCTCTAAACCTCTGTGATACGCTTGAGCTATTCTCCCGAAATAAAATTAGTCCCCAACTAAATCAGGACAGAAATTCCTGTCGCTTTGCGCAGTTGGCAGGTAGAACTGAGCGTCGAACTTAGGTGAGCGAGGATTCGAACATTCGATGAAAGCTTGTCCAAAATGCGGTAATGAATATCCGGATACCACCACACTCTGTCCGGCTGATGGCGCCGCACTCGAGAAGACCGATGATTCTTTGCTTGGACAAGTTCTGGCTGGCAAGTATCGCATCGAAGAACGTCTGAGTGGCGGTGGCATGGGTACCGTTTACCGCGGCACACATGTCTTGATGGACAAGACCGTCGCCGTCAAAGTGTTAAGACCGTCCCTGGCCGCGGACGAAAAGATCGTCGCGCGTTTTTCGAGAGAAGCGCGCGCAGCCTCAAAAATTTCTCATCCACATGCGCTAAGCGTTACCGATTTCGGTGAAGCTGAAAACGGTGTCGTGTTTCTGGTGATGGAGTACCTGAACGGCCGGACGCTCAAGGACATTATCCGGGGCGAGGGCCCCATGTCGCTGCCGCGCGCGGTCGAAATTCTGCGGCAGGTTGGTGGCGCGCTCGATGCAGCACATGCGGAAGGGGTAGTTCATCGCGATCTGAAGAGCGACAACATCATGCTGCTTAGCAGCTCCGGCACCGATTATGCAAAGGTGCTTGATTTTGGCATCGCGAAAATAATAGAGCCGGAGGGTACATACGATCCCGGGCTGACGGCGCCCGAACTCGTAATTGGCACGCCGCAATACATGTCACCGGAGCAATGTTCGCAGTCTCCAGATATTGACGCGCGCTCCGACATTTATTCACTCGGAGTAATTCTCTATGAAATGCTCGTCGGACACGTGCCCTTTACCGGCGCTTCGCCCACCGCGATCATGCTGAAGCAGTTACAGGAGCCGGCGCCGTCAGTCCTCACGGAAAGAGACGACGTCCCGGAGGCGGTCGGTGGCGTAGTCGCCCGGGCGATGGAGAAGAGACCGGAAGACCGTTACAACACAGTAGGGGAGCTGGTCGAGGACTTTACTATGGCAGCCGGAATGGAACCGGTCGGCGTGTCTCCCGTTATGGACAATCGTCCTGTCACCACGGCCGCAGATGAGTTGATAGATGATGCGGACGAAGAAACTCTGGTACGCAGCAAGGTTACGCGGCCCATGGCTCCGCCGGAAGATGTGCCGCATGTGGTGCCGTCCGCCGTTGTCCCGCTGGAGCGTGAAATGCCGCCGCCAAGCAGCTTCAATCCCTGGAAAGTTTTGATTCCTTCGATGATCGGCTTGCTGGTTATTTTCGGAGTCATTTACGCCCTATCACGGAATCCCGAACCGCCCGGTGTTAGCCCAACGGGTTCGACCCTGGCTGCCGATCCAAACAGCAGTCCGGTTGAACCGGCAACTCCGCCGACCGGTCAAGCGGAGGCGGGCGTTCCTGCTGGTGGCACGACGAATCAATCGGCCAATACTAACGAGAACAAGAATGCTTCGGTGATGCCGAGCGAAAGTCCCAGCGATGTCGGCGCAGAAGACATCAATGCGAACGAGAACGCTAACGAAAACTCGAACAGCAGCAAGCCTGCGAATCAGCCGCTGCCTTCGCCGAGCAAGACTGCGGATGAGCAACCACAGGCGTCACCCACAGCAACGAAACCAGCCGTTCCCAAACCAACACTGCCGCCACCAAAGTCATCACCGCCGGGCGAGGTGCCAAGTCCAACGTCGA
>DASZDU010000307.1:0-13586 GCA_035941655.1 Pyrinomonadaceae bacterium
TATGATTAAACTCACGATTGAATCAACACTCTAATAGCTCTTTTTGGAGTGCGCTGAACTGTCAGCACTTTGGTCCTGGGCGGCTTGACGCCCCGAGCGTTCAGTAGCTTTCACCCACGGAGGTCGCGACGGTCGCGACCGACCAAAGCGCTGACAGGTCAGCGCACTCCAAAAGTGCTCGATCTATATTTTCGAAATCACGTGACGCAGCAACTGAGTGAACGCCTCGCGCACTCGCTGGCCCGTCTCAATTACCTCATCGTGATTGATGGGGGCTTCGCTGATACCTGCAGCCATATTTGTAATACACGACAGTCCCAAAACTTTCATGCCCATGTGACGTGCCACAATCGCTTCAGGCACAGTGCTCATGCCCACGGCGTCGGCGCCAGTTGCCCGCAGCATGTGAATTTCCGCCGGAGTTTCATAGTTTGGACCCGCCAGCGCCGCATAAATACCGCGGCGCGCCGTGATGCCCAAGGAGCGTGCCTCCTCGGTTGCCAATTCCTGCAGCTCGCGTGAATAAACTTCCGACATGTCAGGAAAGCGCGGACCGAAGCGTTCGTCATTCGCGCCGCGCAGGGGGCTTACACCCATCAGATTCAAGTGATCGCTTATGACCATCAGCGCGCCCGGGTTCAATTGCACATCTATGCCGCCGGCGGCGTTGGTCAGGATCAGCGTCTTGATTCCCAACAGCTTGAACGTCCTGATGGGAAATGTGACCTCCTCGAGCGTGTACCCTTCGTAATAATGCACTCGCCCCTGCATCGCCAGGACAGAAACGCCCCCGACTTTGCCTACTACCAGACTGCCGACGTGGCCCTGCGCCGTCGAAGATACAAACCCCGGAATTTCCCGGTAAGGCAACGACACGGCGTTTTCAAACTCTTCGGCAAAATCACCCAACCCACTGCCCAGGACAACCGCAATCTCGGCGTCGACACTAGCGCGCGCGTTAATCATCCGCGCAGCGTGCTCAGCGCGTGAATACAAATCTGATGTCACTGTCGCTTCACCCATACGAAACAGTTTCAAATTTCAAGTTTTAAGTTTCAAGTTTGGAAGCTGACTATCCGAGTGTCGAGATTCAAGTTGACGCTCAGAGTTTGTCCGAACTTGAAACTTGAAACTTGAAACTTCTTACCTTTCCTTCTGATACGGAATGCCCAAAGCGCGAGGCGGTCGCGAAGAGCCGATGAAGCCGGCCAGCACAACGATCGTCAGGATGTAGGGCACCATTTGTATGAACTGGACCGGAATGTCGTCTCCGGAAGGAAGTTTCACCACGCCCTGCATCTGGATCGAGACGGCTTCTGTCAAACCAAACAGCAGGCATGCCAGCAAAGTCTGAAACGGTCGCCACTTGCCAAAGATTAACGCCGCCAAAGCAATGAAGCCACGACCGGAAGTCATGTTTCTCGTAAACAATGACGACTGCCCAATTGAAAGGTAAGCTCCGCCAATTCCCGCGAGCACTCCCGACAACAACACACCCGCGTATCGCATTCGCGCTACCGCGACACCGGCGGCATCAGCAGCCTCCGGATTTTCGCCAACCGAACGCAAACGCAGTCCAAAAGGCGTTTTGTAAAGCACGTACCAACTGATGGGTACCAGTGCAAATGCGATCACGATTGGTATCCACGGTATCAGCTGCTCCTTGGGAATCTGGGGCGTGGAACCCGACGACAGAAAAAACGCGCCGCTAAGGAATGCCGGCATTCCGATCATCAGGATATTTATGGCAGTGCCGGTGACAACCTGATCAGCTTTGTAACGAATGCAGGCAACAGCGTGAATCGCCGCGATCAGCGCTCCCGCCAACATTCCCGCCACCAGCCCCACATAAGGACTACCTGCGGCATAGGTCACCGCTGCCGCAGTGAATGCGCCCGCCAGCATCATACCTTCCAATGCGATATTGATGACGCCGGATCGTTCCGAAAACATTCCCCCAAGCGCGGCGAGGATCAACGGCGTAGATAACCGTATGGTCGACCAAATAAGCGCTATGTTAATAATATCTGACATTGATTTCGCCTCTTGAAAATCCGTTCGGAACTTACACCTTGGAGCGTCTCAGCAAACCCCATTTCGCGAACGGTCCGCGGAAGAAAGCCTCTGCGGCCACAAACAGGATTATTGTTCCCTGCAACACCTGAACAATATCTTTAGTAACGTGCTCGGTGAAGGCGTCAACCGGAATGCCGCCGCGCTGCAGGACGGCAAACAGCAGCGCCGATATGATCACGCCGACGGGATGGTTGCGTCCCAGCAGCGCTACCGCGATGCCTGTAAAGCCATAGTTGTCTGAGAAGCCGTCATAGTAACGATAGCGATAACCAAGCACTTCATTGATGCCAACCATTCCTGCCAACGATCCGGAGATAGTCATCGCAATAATAATTTGTTTACGCACTGAGATGCCGCCGTATTCGGCTGCCGTGGGATTGGTTCCAGTCGCGCGCAGTTCATATCCCCATTTCGTGCGCCAAAGAAAGATATAGACCAGGCCGCAACACACCAGCGCCAGCACAAACGCAAGATTGACCGGAATGAACAAAGGTAGGCTCGGAATAAACTTACCGAGCCGCGCTATGTGCGCACCTGATCCAATCGGAATTGTCTGCATGATCGGATCGCCCGGCGCCTTGTAGTGATACTGTGTGAAGTAACTGAGCAGCGCGACCGCCAGGAAGTTCAACATGATGGTGTTGATGACTTCATGCGATCCGAAGCGTGCTTTCAGAATTCCGGGAATCGCACCCCATACACCGCCGCCTACAATCGCCGCGATGAAACATAAAGGTATGAGAAGCCAGGGGGAGAGATTTGCGAAGGTGATGCCGACCCACGCTGTGGCAAAGGCTGCGATGTAGAGTTGCCCTTCCGCGCCTATGTTCAGCAGGCCGCAACGAAAGGCCACTAGTACGGCAAGGCCGGTAAAGATGAGAGGTGTCGCGTAGAAAAGCGTATAGCCGATGCCCACCGGCCAGGAAAACGCGCTGCCAAAAAGCAATGCATAGGTTTGCAGTGGGTTGTCACCGATTATCAGAATCAGAATTCCGGCAACCACAAAAGCGGCCACCACGGCAATCAGCGGAAACAAAAGTTCGCGAAGAAGTTTCATTGGATTTCAGATTTTAAATCTTCAATCTCAAATTCCTTTTTTTGACTTTGGACGTTGGACATTGGAATTGGACTTCAATGTCCGCGAGTCATCAGCAATCCAATCTCTTCAATAGTCGCAACTTTCGGATCGACTTCGCCGACAATCCGCCCATCATGGATAACCAGCAAACGGTCTGCCAACGACGTAACCTCTTCGAGCTCCGCTGACACCAGCAGCACGGCGCAGCCTGAATCCCGCAGACTAACGAGCTTGCGATGAATAAATTCAATAGCCCCGATATCAACGCCGCGCGTCGGCTGTGACACGAGCAGTAGTTTCGGTTCCACTTTGAATTCCCTGCCGATGATCAGTTTCTGTTGGTTGCCTCCGGACAGCGAGCGAGCGGGCAGATCGGGATTTGCCGGACGTACATCGAAGCCTTCGATAATCTCGTTCGCACGCTTGCGAACTGCTGGGTTATCCAAAACTACGCCGGCGAAACTGACGATTGGCTTACGATAATGAACACCGAGGATCGAGTTCTCCGCGAGATCGAATTCAAGCAGCAGACCGCGCCGGTGCCGATCTTCCGGGATGTGAGCAATTCCCAATTCGCGTCGCAGCCGTGCGCCTTCCCGCGTAATATCTCGATCTTCAAAAAGGATCTTCCCCGAAAGTTGCGAAGGAGTTACCAGGCCCGCCAGTGCCTCGATTAACTCGGTTTGCCCGTTGCCTTCAACGCCGGCAATCCCGAGGATTTCACCCTTGCGAACCTCAAACGAAACATCGTCGACGCGCTTCGCTCCGCCTTTCGCGGTAATCGACAGGTTGCGAACACTCAACTCCGCCGCGCCCACTCTCGGGTCTGGTTTTTCCACCCTGAGCAGCACTTCGCGACCGACCATCATGCGCGCGAGCTCGGCGGCATTTGTTTCGCTTGTTTGCACGCGGCCAACCACGCGGCCATCGCGCATTACAGTCACCTCATCGGATATCGCCAGCACTTCGGCCAGTTTGTGAGTGATGATTACGACTGTCTTGCCCTGTTCTCGCATGCGCCGCAGTATGGAAAAGAACTCTTCAACTTCCTGCGGCGTAAGAACTGCGGTCGGCTCGTCGAGAATGAGCAAGCGTGCATGACGATAAAGCGCTTTCAGCAGTTCAACGCGCTGTTGCTGTCCGACCGACAGATGTTCAATTACGACATTTGGATTAACTGCCAGTTTGAATTCTTCGGAGAGCCTGCGGATTTCTACGCTTGCAGTGGCGAGATCGAGCGCAGTGGGGCTGCCAGGTTCGGCACCAAGCACAATATTCTCTGCGACGGTCATGGTGTCCACGAGCATGAAGTGCTGGTGAACCATGCCAATGCCGAGGGCAATCGCATCGTGAGGCGATGCGATTTCGTGAACTTGGCCGTCAACCAGTATCTCGCCGTCATCAGCCTTGTAAAAGCCATAGGCGATGCGCATCGCCGTGGACTTGCCGGCGCCGTTCTCACCTACAATCGCATGGATTGTTCCCGGCTTGACGACGATGTTGACTTTGTCGTTGGCCAGCACAGCACCAAAGCGTTTCGTGATATTTCGTAGCTCGAGCATAAATCGCCTAAGGCTTTGAACTTTGTGCTTTGTACTTTGTGCTTTGTGTGCCTTTTCTATCTAAGGCGGCTCTATTCACAGATCGGAAATAGGCGTTTAGCTTCGGTGACAACTCGCTAATGATCGGCTTGAGCAGCGCTATCTGCTGTCGACTAAGTAAATTTCTTTTGTAAGCACGTCGCAACCAATGCTGGGTTTCATACAATGAACCACGAGCCATTCTTATGAATCTTCGATTGTCCTCTAAGGTTCCTCGTCCGGTCCCTTCCGCGATGTTGGCCCCAATGCTGTCAGCAGACCTGATCATCTGCTTACCGACTGTTTCCTTAGCGAGATAATCCCACTTTAATACGATATCCCAAATCCCATCAGAAAGTTCTTCCGCAAGTTTATACACCTGTAACTTCTCGAAGTTCGTTCTCTCCATGGAAAGCCCCTCAAGCGGAGGGTGGTTGAAGTACTAAACCAGATACTAAGTACAAAGAACAAAGTACAAAGCACCAAGTTCCAAGCGGTCTACTTGCCCATCAAATCCACAACTTGAATTTCACCGCTGATAATCTTTTTCTTCGCCGCTTCGACCTGCTCAACCATTTCCGGAGTTACCAGGTTTTTGTTGTTCTCGTCCATCGCGTAACCCACGCCATCTTCGTTCAGCCCGTAAACGTGAAAGCCCGCCTTGAACTGCCCGTTCACAACGTCCTGAACGATTGCGTAGACCGCGTTGTCGACGCGTTTAACCATACTGGTGAGCACAAACCCCGGTTTCACCATGTTTTGATTCGCATCCACGCCGATAACGAAATGCGTTGCGCGTCCGTCCTGCCTGCCCGCCTGCTCCACAGCATCGAAGGCGCCCAGTCCTGAGTTGCCCGCGGCGGTGAAAATCACATCCGCGCCTTTGCTGATTTGTGCCAGCGCAATTTCCTTGCCCTTGCCGGGATTATTCCAGGCAGCGTCAGTAACGCCGACGTAGTTTGGAATCACGCGAATGTTTGGGTTAACAGCACGCGCGCCTTCCTCGTAGCCACCTTTGAACCGGTGAATCAAACCGATATCCATGCCTCCAAGAAAACCGATGGTGCCCGTCTTGCTGGTTTTCGCAGCCAACATGCCCACCAGATATGAACCTTCATGCTCCTTGAAAATCAGCGACGCCACGTTCGGCAGATCGCTGACGCCGTCAACTATAGCGAAACGAATGTTGGGGTAATCCTTTGCGACCAGTTCGATGATTGGCGTTTGCGCGAAGCCGATGCCGATGATCAGATCGTAGTTTCGTTCGGCGAAGGCGCGCATGGCCGGCTCGATTGAGGTGGGATTGCCAGGCTCGATATCGCGGAGCACGATCGGCAATGCGGGTTTGCCGCAACTCGTGCCGTCCGGCCACTTGCCCGTTTCAGCACACTTGGCGCCGGCCCACGCGGCAGCATTGAACGAACGATCGTCCTTGCCACCAATGTCAAAAACAATCCCTACTCGAATCTTCGACTTGTCGTCGGCGCCGTAACTGCGGTTACAGCCCGATCCAAATATCGCGAGTAGTAAACACAGAATAACGAGCGTGGCACAGATTACAACTTTCATTCGTTTATTACTTCCCTCATCAATAACGGTATGTCCGATGGAGACTGCTCGCCGATTTGATACGCCGCCTGAATGCGTTCCGCAGCTTCTCTTGCCCTGGTTTCGTCTCGACAGTACACCGCGCCAAGTGCATCTCTATCAGTGACGCGATCTCCTATTCGCACTTCAGCGATAAAGCCGACGGTTGGATCGATTGTGTCGTCGATTCGCACACGCCCGCCGCCGATAGCAGCAATAGCATGTCCAATCTCTGCTGTATTAACTTTGATGACGAATCCGGAACGCGGGGATTCTACCTTAAACGATTCTGCCGCCAAAGGAAGAAATCCGGCCGGGTCATCGCAAACGCGCGGCTCGCCTCCCTGCGCCTGAATATTTTGACGGAAACATTCGAGCGCTTGCCCTGAGTTAAGAATTTGCCGCAAACGACTGCGAGCCGCTTCAAGCGAATCATCAACATGAGAAAGGACCAGCATATGAGCCGACAGCTCCAGTGATAGATCAAGAACCGGCTGAGCACGTTCTGACGCTTCACCACGCAGTATCTCAATACACTCTTTCACTTCGATTGAATGACCCACCGCCTGGCCCAGCGGTTGATTCATGTCACTCAAGAGTGCGCGCGTACGGATTCCGCAGGCATTGCCCGTCCTAACAAGCGCGTGGGCCAGGGCCTTGGCGCGATTCTCATCACGCATGAACGCTCCGGAGCCGACCTTGACGTCGATAACCATTGCATCCAAACCGGCAGCGCCTTTTTTCGAAATTATCGAAGCTACAATCAAGGGGATCGCTTCTACCGTGGCCGTAGCGTCGCGTAACGCGTACATTTTTTTGTCTGCCGGCGCGAGTTCAGCTGTCTGTCCTGACATAGCGTAGCCAACAGTTTTCAGCACTCGTTCAAATTCGCCGGCGCTCAGGTCCACTCGATAGCCGGGAATCGATTCGAGCTTATCGAGCGTGCCGCCGGTGTGGCCCAGACCCCGTCCTGAAATCATGGGCACGCAGATTCCGCAAGCGGCCACCAGTGGAGCAATCAACAGGGAGGTTTTGTCACCCACGCCGCCAGTCGAATGTTTGTCAGCTTTAGGTTTTGCGATGTCGGAAAAATCGAGCGTGTTTCCCGAGTGCAGCATCGCCTCTGTCAGCATTTCCTGCTCGGCATCATTCATCCCGTTAAGGTAGATGGCCATCAGCAGCGCGCTTATCTGATAATCGGCGATCGTTCCCTGCGTGACGCCTTCGATAAAGAAGGCTATGTCCTGGGCCGATAGCTCCTGCCCGTCGCGCTTTTTGCGGATTACGTCCTGCGGTCTCAATAGTTTTTCCTTTAGATTGCGTAAAGCAAACTGTTAGTTTGCGACTGAAACCTGTGCCACTGGCCTTGACCTTCCCCAACACACGCAAACTAACAGTTTGCTTTACACTCATCCGAAACGCTTTGCCTTACGACGCAAGCAACACGACCGCTTGCGCAGAAACGGCGAGTCCCTGCCCAACCGCGTCCATTCCTTCTGCGGTTTTCGCTTTTACGCTCACGCATGAAACCTCAACGCCCAACACCTCTGCGATATTGTTACGCATCGACATCACATAAGGCCGCAACTGCGGTTTCTCGAGCATGATGGTCGAGTCGATGTTCACGACCTTAAGCCCGAGCTCATGTGCCAACCAGACAACGCGTGCCAGCAGGTCCACGCTTTTCGCATCCTTCCATTGCGGATCGCTATTCGGAAAATGTAGGCCGATGTCGCCCTCGCAGAGAGCGCCAAGAATCGCATCAATGATCGCGTGCAGTAGTGCGTCGGCGTCGGAGTGTCCGGCGCCACCGTGCTCGCAGGGCACGTGCACCCCGCCAAGCATTAGCGGGCGGCCATCAACTAATTTGTGCGTATCGTTTCCGATGCCGATTCTGAACATAAGACTAGTGGGCAGTGGGCGGTGCGCAGTGCGCAGTCGTCGTTTGGTTAGCAATCATTGTCGACTCTACGTATCAGCGAGACAGGCTAATGCCCACTGGTCACTGCTCACTGCTCACTGACTTGAGTATTGCTTCCGCCATCACAAGATCTTCCGGCCGCGTGATCTTGATGTTGCGCGCGCTTCCCTCCACCGTTACGATTTTCGCCCCCATGCGCTCAACTACCGACGCCTCGTCGGTAAAGCTCTGATCCAGGACATCGACCTGCTCATACGCGCGGCGCAGTAGTCTATAGTCAAAGCACTGCGGTGTCAGCGCATATCGAAT
Source organism: Pyrinomonadaceae bacterium (assembly GCA_035941655.1). Lineage (GTDB taxonomy): Bacteria > Acidobacteriota > Blastocatellia > Pyrinomonadales > Pyrinomonadaceae > PSRF01. Next base: position 8,552 of record DASZDU010000307.1, read on the forward strand.
TGTGCAGCGGTCCAGTGTTCGGGAAACCACTCCCTGCCTAACTTCTTTGACTGTATCGACGGGTGTGGAAACGAGTATGGCCGCCCCTTCCAATTTAGCGGCCGTCACGGTTCGCGCAATTTCATCGCAAGTGACAAATGGTCGCACTCCATCGTGAACCGCAACCACCTCGGCGGCCGAGTCGACAGCGCGCAGACCCTGAAGCACAGACGCAGCTCGCGTTTCGCCTCCAGTCACCACCGTCGCAAGTTTTTGTATCCCGTGGCCTTTTGCGATTGAGAGGAAACCGTCAGTCTCGCCCGCAGACAGGACTGTCACTATCTGTTGAATGGAATCACAGCGCTCGAAGGCCAGGAGAGCGTGAAAAATAATCGGCACGCCTGCCAGTTCGAGAAACTGCTTCGGCCGCTTGCCTCCCATTCGGCTGCCTGAACCGGCAGCGGCAATGATCGCGACATTCATAAACAGGTGACAGCTAACAACTAACCAGCAGGGGTCGGAATTGGACGAGAACTTATGCAATGGGCCGTCCGTGATTTTGCCATACATTTGCAGCGTGGGGTAGCTAATCAGAAAAGCGACACGCGACGTCGTTTAGAAAGCGGACTTATCCGCCTCGCGGTCGGGGCACAAGTGCCCTATCTAAACGGAAGGACCAGCGGACACACGCGCATGGAAACTGACATATTTTTATGGGAGGGGAATGAGGGCTTATGATTCCGTGATCGGTTCCGTATCGGTAATGCGTACTGGCACTGGCCCGCTTCTCGGGTCGCGCTGCTGGCGGCGTACCGAACCGTTTATGCGGTGTTCGCCGCTGTTCGAGCCGTTCTCGGGCTCTTCCCAAAGACGGCCAAAAATCATCTTTCCGGCAGTCGTCTGCAGCACACTCGTTACCGCGATATCGGCATTCTTGCCAATCAACCGCCGGGCATTGTCAACGACCACCATGGTGCCATCGTCGAGGTAAGCAACGCCCTGATTGTATTCCTTGCCTTCCTTCAGGATGAACACGCGCATCGCTTCGCCGGGAAGCACCACCGGTTTTAAGGCGTTCGCAAGCTCATTAATATTGAGCACGCTGACGCCGCGCAGCTGCGAGACCTTGTTGAGGTTAAAGTCGTTGGTAACGATCACGGCATCAAGTTGTTTGCCCAGCTCGATCAGTTTTAGATCCACTTCACGCACGGCGGGGAAATCTGTCTCAACAATTTGAATATCGAGCGAGCTGTTGTTTTGCAGCCGGTTAAGCATATCCAGCCCGCGGCGGCCACGTTGTCGCTTGGAAGAATCCGGAGAGTCGGCCACCTGTTGCAGTTCGCGCAGAATGAACTGCGGAATGATTAGCGAACCGGTCAGGAACCCTGTCTCAGCTACATCGGCGATACGGCCATCGATAATCACCGACGTATCGAGGATTTTGAGATCCCGACGCGAAGCTTTATCGGTGAGAATTCCACCCAGGGCCGAAAGCTCGAGATAGTCGCCCTTGGCGGCGCCGACCATCAATCCGACGTAGGCCATGAAGAATGTTAAGGCGAGGGTCAGGAAGGTTTTGACTTCGGCAGCGACCGCAGGCGATTCCTGCCGGCTAATCAAAGAGCCGATCAGGAACGCGCCGATAATTCCCAGGATGGAACCGACGGCAGCACCAATTAGAGTCTTTAGAGAGGCGCGGCGGATTCGGCGCTCGAAGAAGATGATGCAGATGGCGATGACTGCGCCGACGCCGGCAGAAATCCATGGATCGCCACTGATAGGTTTGAGAACGTATCCAGAAGCGACCAGAATTGCAGTAAAAATTAGACGAATAATGACTACATCAGCATGCATGACGGCGGAATCTTAGCACGGGCACCCCTGCCCGTCATTAAAAACCGCCGGGCCTAGGGGAAATGCGTCTAGGGGAAAGGGGGTAAAGGGTAAGGGGGCAAGCGCAAAGGAAGCTTCTCCCTTTCCCTTTCCCCTTACCCTTTTCCCTCTTTTACCCTTTTGCCTTTTCCCCTTTACCCTTTTCCCCCTTTGCCCAATGCCCTTTTGCTCTTTTTTTACCGGTAGTCGGGATAGATTACGCGCACGGTGAAGCTGCCGCTGTTATCGCCGTAGTTGTCATCGTTGACCAGCAAATACAGCCGTCCATCGACGGGGGTAGTCAGTGTCGCCTGGGTGCCAACCAGGAAGAATTGCGACGGCTGACCGTTTGTTTGCAGTATGTAACCGATTAGGGCACCCACTCCTGCGGTCGGAACCGGTCGGCGATTGACGCCAAATACTCCTCCAGCACCGACGCGGGCGCCATCGGGAGCCACGACTCCGACGCGCTGTCCGGCCGTTATGTTTCCAGTAGCAGTGATGACAATTTGATCGCCGGAACGTAGATCGATTCCGGTATCTACTCCACGCGATTCGGTCGCTTGTACCGTAACAGTTCTTTCGAGCGTCCGGTTAGATCGGCGATCCCTGTTCGGATTGTAATCGCCACGCTGGCGCGGTCGCGCCGGTGCCGGCCCAGTTCCGGATTCGCCTCCAAACGGATCGTAGCTGTCGTCGTTGGGATTGCGATTCTCATCAGCCCTTGTCATCGCTGTCAGATCAAACTCTTTACGGATGCGAACGTTAAAGGCTCCGCGAGCGTCCGTAAAGTTTCCCCGATTGACAGTTAAGTAAAGACGGCCATCGCGGTCCGCGACGAATTCACGGCTGGCGCCGATCTCGATGATTGGCGAGTCATAATCGTTACCAATGACGCCGATAAGTTCACCTTCCGCGGCTCGAGGGAGAGGCGAATTCGGGTCTGTCGTGCTTAAACCAGCGGGCGTAATCCGCATGCGACCCGCGTAAATTGTTCCGGTCGCGTCAGCGCGTACTCGCTCACCTCGCCTCAGATCGACGCCGCTGTCGACCCAGTTTTGGCTCAGGGAGACGTCGACTGTCCGCGTTTGATAACGAGCGTCGTCAAGCGAGCGCCCCTCGATCTCGACTCGTTCGATGTCGCGAGGTCGCAGGAAAATCACTTCGCCGGCGCTGACGGTGCGTGTCGTGGCTGTGCTTGTGCCTGGGTTGTTTGCCTGGCCACGATTTGGGTTGACTGGTATGGTTCCCCCGCTGGTCAACTGAATAGCGAAGCGCCCATTGATGAAGCCGAGCACGTTCCCGCGCAGGGTCGTGCCCCCACGCAGATAGATTGTGTCAGCGGCGGCAATAGAAACAGAACCGAGAATAATCAGTAAGAGCAGTACTAGTTTTTTCATAGTGGTTTCCTCAATTGGTATACGGGGGCGAACGGTATTAAGGGGGGCGAAAACCTGGGAGAGTTTAGATGACTGCGGAAGGCGCAGTGGGCTTGGAAGAACTAGTGAAAGGGTACACCTGCCAGAGACCATGGGCAAGCTGGGCTAGCTGGGCTACAACTTTGCCGGCAAAGCTGTTGAACGGAAGAGCGGGGGCAAGTCCGCCTTCCCAACCTCGAGATTTTCGCAGCGGTCGTTTGACTGAACCTTGAAAGCCTTTCGATCTACGATCCGCAACTCAATTCAGTGAAGCTCCGGGTCAGGAAGGCGGGCTTGCCCCGCTTGTTACATGGCCGCCCTAACCTTCTCTTCCGGCGCAACGACTCTTCACTTTTCACTTTTCACTTTTCACTTTTCACCGTCACCGCCGGAATATTCTGATCGCGCACCAGTTGATTGAAAGCCGGCACATCGGTCTTCATGATCTGCGACAGCTTCGCCAACTGGGCGTCGATCTGCGAGATGATGTCTTCGTAAACTGCATACGATTGATCTGTCGGCGCCGCATCCGCACTCTGCACCACACCCGCCAGCGCGGCGAGTTTGTTATTGAGCCGAATCGGATAGTTCAAAGGATCCTGACTGCTCTGGTTCTTCGTTTGATACAAACTTTCCTCAACGCCGGCGAGATTTTTCTTCAGGGCCGTGGCCGCGTCGTTGATAACTTTGTAGCTCGGCTGGCCGGCGATTCGTTTCAACAGATCATCCACTTGTTTGCGAACGTCACGAATCTGTAGTATCGCATTATGCGTTTCAGTGACCTTGTCGCGAATCTTCAATCCAAACTCGAGTTGTTTCGCAAAGTCACTTGCTGCTGTCGACAGGCGCGAGTCTGCCTTCACCTCAAAATTCTCCGTCATCGTCTTGCCATCGACAGTCAATCTCACCTGATACATGCCCGGCACAACGCGCGGCCCCCGCAGCTCGCCCGACCATAAAATCATTCCCGGAAAACGAGTGGACTCCGCATAACGCAGGTCCCAAATAAAACGATTCAGGCCGACGTCCGTGTTCACACGCGGCGCTCGCGGGCTGCCAAAACCTTCCGACTCTTCACCCGAAGGAGCTTGCGGCTCCTCGGGAGGCGTGGTCAATTGAGCCGCGCCGGGCGTTGGTGTTGGCGAGGCTGGGGCTGTCGTCGCTGCAGGGGACGGCGAAGGCGCGGCCGCCGCCGGCTTCGGTGCTTTAGCTGTAAATTTCTGAATCGACTTGCCTGAGGCGTCGAGGAATTCCAACACCACGTCAGCTGTAGGTTTTGATTTCAGTGAATAGTAAACGACGGCGCCGTTGGGCGGATTGCGTCCTAGTGACGCTGTCGCCGGAAGCTGGGGACTTCCGCCGTCCATGCGATAGGCATTCTCGGGTTGAAACAACTTCGTCTGCTTCACAGCATCCATGCCACCCGCATCTTTCAGTTGGTGTATGAGCGGCAGGTCGTCGAACACGTAAAACGAACGGCCCTGTGTGGCGGCCACTAAATCCTGTTCGCGTTTGTGGACCGCGAGATCGGTTATGGGAACTACCGGCAGGCCAAACTGCATTGACTGCCAGTTGGCGCCGTCATTGAAGGAAACGTAGAGGCCGGTCTCTGTTCCGGCGTAAAGCAGTCCGCGCTTGTTAGGATCTTCGCGAATCACGCGCGTGAACGCAGTCGCGGGAATTCCGTTCGTGATCCGTTTCCAGGATTTACCGAAGTCGCTGGTTCTATAAAGATAGGGTTTGTAATCATCCCATTTGTACATGGT
>DASZDU010000308.1:0-5061 GCA_035941655.1 Pyrinomonadaceae bacterium
CAAGCCAATCTTTCGGTTCTCAGCATCGATGCGAAGAATCTTGAAATCCATTTCCTGGCCGATTTCGACGCTGTCCTCCGGTTTGCCGATCCTTTCGTCCGCCAGCTCAGAGATATGACACAAGCCTTCCAGGTTGTCTCCCAGCTCAACGAAAGCGCCGAAGCTGGCAAAGCGCGCAATCTTTCCACGCACCACGTCGCCGGCCTTGTGTGACGCCACGAATTCATTCCAGGCATTTGGCTCGAGGTCCTTAATCGAAAGAGACATGCGCCGATTTTCGGGATCGATGCCGGTAATGACGGCTTCTACCTGCTGCCCTTTCTTCAAGAGCTCGCCCGGATGCTTAATTCGCCGCGACCATGAAATGTCCGAAACGTGCACCAGTCCGTCGACGCCTTCTTCGATTTCGACGAAAGCCCCAAAGTCGGTGAGATTCCGAACGCGTCCCTGCACGCGACTGCCTACCTGATAGCGCTCGCCGAGGGTCCTCCAGGGATTGTCCTGCACCTGTTTCATTCCCAGGCTGATGCGTCTCGCTTTTGGATCGACCCCGAGCACTTCGACCTCGACGGTGTCGCCGGGCCCGACGAGCTTGCTGGGATGCTTAACGCGCTTGGACCAGCTCATTTCTGAAACGTGGACCAGGCCTTCAACTCCCGGTTCCAGTTCCACGAAAGCCCCGTAATCGGTAACGCTGGCTACTTTCCCGTTCATCCGGGCGCCCTGCGGGAAGCGCTCTTCGATTGTCTCCCAGGGATCGGGCAGCAGCTGCTTGTAACCCAAAGAAACGCGCTCTCGCTCTTTATCAAATCTTAAAACCTTCACCTGCACGGAATCTCCGACTTTGAAAAGCTCAGCCGGGTTCTGCAAGCGGCCCCAGGACATGTCAGTCACGTGCAGCAAACCGTCAATGCCGCCCAGGTCGACGAAGGCGCCGTACTCTGTAAGGTTCTTTATCTGTCCCTCGACGATGATCTCTTCTTCGATCGCGCCCAGCGTCTCACCCTTGCGATCCGCGTTGCGCTCCTCCAAAACCGCTTTTCGGGACAGCACAACGTTCGAGCGCTTGCGATTAAGTTTGATTACCTTCGCCTCGATTTCCTTCCCGCGTAGTGAATCCAGATTGCGCACGGGGCGCGAGTCCACCTGCGAACCAGGCAGGAACGCGGCAATGCCGTCCACGTCCACTCGCAGTCCACCCTTGATGCGCTCGGCTACCCGGCCTTTGACGGGCGTGCCTTCATTGAAGGCCTTTTCCAAATCGTCCCAGGCGCGCAGGCGGACGGCGTCGGCACGTGACAGCACGGGGAAACCTTCGCTGGTCTCCATTGCTTTCACCAACACGTCGACTTCGTCGCCACGTTTGACGGCGATCTCGCCGTTTTCCATAAACTCGTTCGGATTTACAATGCCTTCGGATTTGTAGCCGAAATCAATCAGCACGCCGCGCTCAGTGATACCGACGACCTTGCCGCGCACCACCTCGCCCTCTTGTAGCACGGACTGTTCCTGCTCGAACCGATCGAGCAGTTGACCGAAGTCTTCGCCCGACGAACGGGGCTCGTCATCGTCTTCAGTGCCGGAAGTTGATGCGGAAAATTGATCCGTTTCGGCAACAGCCGGCTCAGGTGTGGCAGCGGCGACACCGGCGTCCTCGTCTTGCGTGGCGGCGGTTGATGCGGAAGGTTGATCCGTTTCGGCAACAGCCGGCTCGGATTTGGAAGCGGCGACACCGGTCGCGGCACTACTCTCGGTAGAAAGGTTATTGTCGGCATCGCCGACGTTGGTTTCATCAGTGGACATGAACACTCCTGCTCGAAGCTTTCTCGGGCGTTGAACGCCGCCGGTCTACGACCTGAAAAGTGGCGTAATCGTCAGCCGCTTTTTCCGATTTGGCGATGAGTCGGATTGAAAAGATGAGAGGCGAGCGTTTTGGAGTTGGAAAAGAAGGTTGTAGTTTCGATTTCCGTCGTGCCCGTAGTCTCCCGCTTGGTCCGACTATCACCGATCGCGTGACCGGATGTTTCGGAATTTACACGTCGCCCCGACTGAGTGTCAAGGCGACTGCAAACTATTAGCCGCCAAAAACTTCGCGGAAAACTCAACGAACTGAATTCAGCGATGCCTCAGCGCCACGCGAGACCACGTATATTCCGGCTGAATGCGAGCCGACAAACAGAGTGTTCTGGTCTCTGGGATCCAGCGCCAGCGCCCAGATTCCCATGCTCGGCAGGCGCAATTCGCGCGCGTCGATCCGGGTCCAGGTCGAGCCGCTATTCGTCGAGCGAAAAACGCCGCCGCCAGCGGATCCGTTCTGATAAGCATTGCCGGTGAAGATCTCGTCAGTGTTCCGAGGATTAATCAGGATGCTGTTAAAGTCTCCAAACGGCAGATCGCCACCGCGTCGCGACCAATGCTCTCCGCCATCATGAGATAAGTAAAACGCCGTCTTGGTGCCGACGTAAATATATGCAGAGCGTTTGGGATCTTGCACGATCACATTGATCGGAGAAGTAGTCGGAACCCCGCCTAATTGCTGCCACGTTTCGCCCGCATCGCGCGAAACCAGCACACCGGACGCGGCCGTGCCGACGAAAATCAATCGCGGGTTCTGGTCACTGGTCGAGATCGCGTTGGTGCGAACGTCAAAGCCGCGGCCGTAGCTGACGCGATCCCATCCCTGATTCGGATCAAGTGAGCGGTAGAGCCCGGCGTTGGTCGCTGCGAGGATGCCCAAACGGCCAGCTCCGTCCAGGAAGGAAACCATGGCGTTCACAGGCTCTGAGAGCGCGCCAACGTGAGCAGCCGCAACAGTCAACACGTTTCCCACTCCGAGGGCGCCAAGGGTCGCCTCGTCCAATTTCCCGCTAACTGGAAGGTACCGGTCGGTTTGGAATCTCTTAATAGCTGCGACAGTCCGCGGGCCCAGTTGTCCGTCGGCATTGCCGATCTCGTAGCCAGCCCGATCGAGCGCCTCCTGTGCGCGCTTCACCACGTCTTCGGGAGCTTTCTGCGGCGTCACAATTCGCTCGCCGGGCGCACTCGGCGGTGGCGTTGTGCGCGCAGTGGTCGAACCTCGTCTCTGCGGCGTTGGTTTTCGCGCAGCACGTTGCGCGGTCTTTTTCTTTGGCGCACTGGTTTTCCTGGCACTAACTGGCGCCCATGAAGCGCCACGATCGGCGGACCGATAAAGCCCCAGATTCGTTCCGAGGTAAACGAGGTTGCCGTCTCGCTCGTCCTGAAGGATTGCATACCCGATTAAACGGGGCGGCATGTTACGCATTGAAGGCTGCCATGACCCGCCGCCATCGTTGCTAACGAAAAAGAAGCCGCCGCCCGTGGTCGTGTTAATAGTCGTCGCATAGACGCGGTTGTTGATTTCTCGATCGGCGACGATCGTGTTTACGAAACGCCCGCTGAACCCAGAGTTAGTCGGGACAAAGTTCTTGCCCCCATCCCGCGACACCATCACTCCGTAATTGTTCGTCCCGATGAAGATCGTGTCCGGAGTCCGGGGGTGAACCGTAATCGAATTGATTTCGAGCTGGCGCGAGGTGGTGACCATCCACGAATTGTTGTCGCCACCCTTTGCCGAACGCCAGAAACCTTCAGTCGTGCCGGCAAACACCAATCCCGGGACGGTGGGGTGCTGCAGGATGGCGCGAGTGCGCCGCGACTGCGAAGGAATTCCCTGCACTTTGTGCCAGCTATCGCCGGCATCCCGTGTTTCGTAGATACCGCTGCAGGCCGAAGCGATGATGTGATCGGGATTTCGCGGATCAAGATTAATGGCAAAGATATCTGAGTCGTCGATGATTCCGTTCTTGATGATCCGCCAGGTCTGTCCGCCATCGGTGCTCTTGTAGGGAAGATACCAGGTACCCGCGTAAATGATGTTCGTGTTACGAGGATCGATGGCCAGAGACTCGACGTGCACCAGGCCCGGAGTATTCTGCGTGGGCAAAGCAGTCCACGTTTCGCCTGAGTCTACCGAACGGTAGATTCCGTTGAACGTTCCCGTAATCAAAATGTTGGGATCACGGTCCGACTGCTCCAACGAATGGAGGGCCTCGTTTCGCAGCTCGGGCGATTCACGCCAGGTCAAACCACCGTCCGTGGATTTGAAGAAGCCGCCGGCGTCCTTGTGACGATGAGTGGCAACGTAGAGAACCTTTGAGTTCCTCGGATCGACGATGATGTGATCGACGAACAAGCGAGGGCGCTGCAGGTTAACCAACAATCGCCAGGTGCGGGCGCCATCAGTCGACATGTAAATCTGGCCGTCCAAGGTCCCGAAGTAAAAGCGCTCGGGATCATTTGGATCCACTACCAACGCGCGCACGTCGCCACCGCTGGGCCCGCTGATGCGCCAATCCTGTGCATAAGATACATCGCGGACCGGGTCACTGCCTGACACTGCCCGCGCATGCGAGACCGAAAGGAATTGAACGCCGAGGAGGACGGTCGTGGCCGTTAGAAATAGACTGAAGATGATTTGCCTCATGAAATTACTTTCTCTTTCCATTCTTGCTAATGCCGAGCGCTAAACCCAAAACAATCAACGTCGCCGCATTATAACCGTTTACCGCAGTCTTTTCGATACTTTGATCGGCAATTTCGATGCCTCGCAGGGGAACACCCGTTTCTAATTCCAAAACGCGAAAAGGGCGATGCTCCTTTCGGAGGCATCGCCCATGTTCGGAAGAAGGCCGCGACTTCGGAATGCGAGCCGCGAGCGTCAGGAATTATTCCTCACCGCGCCGGCGGGGCCGTCTCGGTCTCCGGTAGCATTCCGGGCAAGGTGAAACCGCTCCGTCAGTGTCGGCCGCTGGCGCCATGGCACCGGAGGGCACGATCCACAGTTGGATCTTCAGCTCCGGCATACATCCGCCGTCGACCACCGTGATCCGGCCGCCATCGATACCGCGCGTATTGACGAGGTAATCCTTGGCGCGATTCGCTCGCGTCATACCCTCGGTTCCGCACGAACCGTAGCCGATAATCACGCCCTGAGCCGTGGGCTCGTTCTGCAATTGGATCGCGTAGTTGTCGAGTCTGGCC
>DASZDU010000309.1:0-9995 GCA_035941655.1 Pyrinomonadaceae bacterium
CTCCCCCTTGCGTATCGTGTCCGCATCGTAAACCGTGAATAGACCAGTCGGTCCACCCACCGGCCCTCCCGTCCCCACCGCCGGCGCCTGGTTACGCGGATCCTGTGGCGACCTCAATGTCTGTGCCGACACTGCGGCACACAATACAAAAATAGTGAGCGCGGATATGAGCGCTCTCGTTGCGAGTCTCATCGCAATCCTCCTGCAAAACGAATATAGAAGTTGTTTGAATGCCAACGTCGATGTTGTAAGTTCAAGCGTTAGAACCAATCAAAGTTAGCGCAAGACCACTCGCATCGAAAATCCAATGCGCAGGGGTCACACGTGCTGTCGGAACTGTAAGACGTCTTCTGCGATCAGGTGGCGTCACACCATTGAAGCCGTACCCCAAACGCCTGGCCCAAGCCGAAAAACTTCACACAAGTGGCCGGTACGGAATCATGCCAGACCATACCTTACCGGATAAGGGAAATCAAGACCTTTTCGCCGCTTTACCCTGTTTCTTTATGTCTTTTCCGTCACGCATATATGCCTCGCATGCGGGTATCATAGGCCACTCGGTCTATCGCCAGCATGTATGCCGCGGTTCGCGTGTCCACGGAATGAGCGTCAGCATATCGGCAAAGATCATTGAAACTGGCGACCATCGTATCCTGGAGGCGCTGGTTTATGACATCCTCTCGCCAGAAATACCCCATCCTGTCCTGGACCCACTCAAAATACGAAACCGTGACGCCTCCAGCGTTGGCGAGAATATCGGGTATCACAAAGATTCCCTTTTCATGCAATACCTGATCCGCTGCCGCCGTAGTCGGTCCATTCGCTCCTTCGGCGAGCACTTTACATTTGATGCGGTCGGCATTCTGCGAAGTAATCTGGTTTTCGGTCGCGGCCGGTACCAGCACATCGCACTCCAACTCCAATAATTCGCTGTTTGTCACTCGCTGAACACCCGGATAATCCTCGAACGAACGCGTCGTCTGCAAATGCTTAAGCGCGGCCGGAATGTCAATACCGTTCGGATTGTAAATTCCACCATGGACATCAGAAATGGCCACTACTTTGTAACCCGCCTCGTGCAACAACTGTGCTCCGATTCCCCCAACGTTTCCGGAACCCTGGACTACAACGCGCGTAGTCTCCGGTCGCATTTTGAACCTTTTTATCGCTTCATTGATGACAAATAGAATTCCTCTTCCGGTTGCCTCGCGTCGCCCCGACGAGCCTCCCAGGTCAATTGGTTTCCCAGTCACCACGGCTGTTACTGTGTGCCTGGCATGCATGGAGTAGGTATCCATGATCCAGGCCATGGTCTGCTCGTTAGTATTCATGTCGGGAGCCGGCACATCCTTTTCAGGTCCGATAAAGTCGAGCAACTCAGAGGCGTAGCGGCGGGTCATACGCTCGAGTTCGCCGATGGACATTTGCTGTGGATCGCAGATAATGCCCCCCTTTGCGCCTCCGAAGGGAACGTTTACGACAGCACACTTCCAGGTCATCCAGGCAGCGAGCGCTCGTACCTCGTCGAGGTTAACGTCGGGTGAGTATCGTATCCCGCCTTTGGCAGGACCGCGTGCGAAGTTGTGCTGGACCCGATACCCCTCAAAGACCTGTATCCGGCCCGAGTCCATTCTGGTCGGGATGTAAACCTTGAGCTCTCGATTTGGAACGCGCATAACCGCGTATAAATCTGCGTCAAGATTAAGCAACTGAGCTGCTCGATCGAATCGGGACATCATTGATTCGAAAGGGTTCTCCTCTTTGATCTCCCGAATATCGTCCACATAGCTGGTGCTTGGCCTGCTCAACATGCGCTATCTCCGAGTCTCAGAATCCTAATCCCGTGCATTAAAACTTTCCACCACAGCGGGCGTCGGTGAATTAATAGATTACAAAGCGGTAACCGAAAGTTTGCAAATTCCCGCTAAGACCTGGCCGGCTGGTCCAGCACCTCGTTCATTGCGCCGCTGCGAAACCCGTGAAGGTCCAGCGTAACGTACTTGAAGCCTAACTCCCGAAAGCGCCTGGCTAAATCTTGAACCACCTCAGCATCGAGTGCTCGCGGCATTTCCGCCGGAGCGATCTCGATACGAACCAGGTTGTCGTGGTGACGTACGCGAAATTCTTGAAAGCCCAGCTCGCGGAGTATCTCTTCTCCTCGATCCACTTCCAAAAGCCGTTCAATGTTCACGGGGACTCCGTAGGCGATACGCGATGACAGGCAAGGGCTTGCGGGTTGGTCCCAGGTTGGTAAACCAGCTCTCCGGCTCAATGCTCGCACGTCCGCTTTCGACATGCCGGCTTCGATGAGAGGACTTCGGACTCCATGCTTGCTTGTCGCTGCCCGACCGGGACGATAATCCGACAGATCGTCGCACGTTGAGCCATCGACAATGAACTCAACTCCTCGAATGCTCGCCAAGATCTCGAGTTTCTTGTACAGCTCGTCTTTGCAGAAATAGCAACGGCCTGGCCCATTAGCGATGTAATTTGGATCCTGTAACTCGTCCGTGCTGATTGTTTCCTGGCGGAACCCAAATTCTTCAGTCAGACGAACAGTCTGCTCACGCTGATGCGCTGACAAGCTTGCAGATTCGCCTGTAACGCAAAGGGCTTTGTCACCCAGTTCGGAGTTTGCTACATAGGCAAGGTAGGTGCTGTCAACGCCGCCGGAAAACGCCACCAGTACAGAACTCATTTCGCGAAGCAGCTGACGCAGTGTGTCTTGTTTGGCTAACGCCGCGAGATCCTCATCATTCGGGATGGTGATTTCTGTTCGGAGGTTTTCGGCTAGCGAACTGCTCAAAACGTTTTGGCTCTCCGACAATAGATACACGTGCGCCGCATGCATCTATGTCCTCTAATAAGATAATGGGATTGCGGTCACAATGTTATCGCATGCATCAAGACGAGCGCAACCAGCATCTCAGAGAGCTGTGAAAGGGCGCGCGAGTTCGATTTTGGACGAGACTAGTTTTACCATGCTAACATCGCTCTCTCCTCAGAGAGATCACTCCACGCCTGCTACAGCTTTGTTCTCATGAGCCAGCGACTCGCAAAACTGATCACGCCGGTTGCGGCGTTCGCCATAGCCCTGGCCCTGATCTGCGGCTGCACCGGCGCAGTGCGGGCACAAACAGATGATGTATTCGGCGATGGTTCCGCCGATCCCGTGAAACTATTTGAACGAGGCCAGAACGCTCACGCGCGAAACGACCTGATCAAGGCGCTGGAGTTTTATGAAGAAGCGATCAAGGTTCGGCCCGAGTTTGCTGAAGCTGAGTTTCAAAGAGGAAACGTATTGGTGGGCCTGGCGCGTTATCAAGAGGCCGAGTCGGCCTTTCGCCGCACGCTGGAATTGAAAAAAGATTGGGCGCTTCCTTACTCGGCATATGGAGCTTTACTCGTTCGACTCAATCGTGATTCAGACGCAGAGCCTATTCTGCGCGATGCCATTCGGTTGGACGGGCAAAACAACGTAGCGCTTCGCCTGCTCGCCGATATTCGTCTGCGGGCCGGGGACACAAAACAAGCGGTCGAATTAGCTCGGCGTGCGACCAACGACAAAGAAGCATCAGCATCGACCTGGATTTTACGCGCCCTGGCTGAACGCGCGGCAGGCGACAAGGTTGCCGCAGTGGCTTCTCTCGATCATGTGCTTCAACTGGAACCGAATAATTTTTCGGCACTTATGGAACGAGCGGAGATTCGCATAACGGCCGGCGACAATGAAGGCGCCGTCGCGGATCTCAAGACAGCCGAACCATTAGCCGGCGGAGACACGACAAGACTTTCGCGACTCGCGGCAGATTATGATCTAGCCGGCAAGCCTCACGAAGCAGAGCGAATTGCCAAAGTTGCCGGTTTGAGTCGACCGTCACAGCCTTCTGAGAACGGCGGGCTCAAGGTTGTCGGAACACCTGAAGAAATCGAAGCTGCAAATAGCGATGATCCCGAGACAGCACGCAAAGCTTTGGAAGGTTTGTTAGTAAAGAATCCTGACAACGCTTTGCTCCTGTCGCGATTAGGTGCAGCGTATCGTACGGTTGATCCACAGCGATCGCTCGATTTCTACAAGCGCGCGGCGACGATTGAGCCTGCGAATGCCGACTACGCCACTGGTTACAGTTCGGCGCTGGTCCAGGCCCGACGTTTTGCGGAGGCAGCGAGCATTCTGCGCCGCGTGATCTCAACTGCCCCCGACAACTATGTGGCCCATGCGAATCTGGCAACCGCATTGTATGAGTTGAAGCAGTTCGCTCCTGCGCTCGAGGAATATGGATGGCTAATTAAAACAAAACCGGATCTGACCGTCGCATATTATTTTATTGCCACTGCGCATGATTATCTTGGAGAATACCCGGAAGCGTTGGAAGCCTACGAAGCCTTTCTGGTTCGAGCCGACGCCAAAACAAATCAACTGGAGATCGAGAAAGTAAAACTGCGGCTGCCCTCTCTGCGGCGGCAGATTCAACTTGGCCAGGGTACCAAGCGAAAAACCGGCCGCGGCAAGCAATAGCCTTAAGCGCAGCAGTACAACCAGCATGAGACTAGAGCGACTTCCATCGGCAGTTCCAATTACACCGGTTATTCTCTTGCTCACTGCGCTTTACCTACCGCTGGTGAGTGGCCAGCAGTCACGCTTACCGCAGCACACTGCGCCGCCTCCCTTGAAAATCATAACGCGAGCCGAACGCGCACAACTAAACGAAGCAAAGGATGAGAAAGCGCGAGTCAAGTTAACTCTCGAGCTCGCGGAAACTCACCTTGCGAACGTTGAGACCCAAACAACGCAGCAACAATATGACGCGGCTGCAGCTGAAGCGGGCATGTACTGGGCGCTGTTTGAAGATGTGTTTGGTGTCCTGAAAAGGGCGGAACGGGACAACAACAAGAAGCGCGATCTGTATAAGCGTTTGGAACTCGCCCTTCGCGCACACGGCACCCGACTGAGCGCGGTACGCCGGACCACGCCAGCCGAGTATGCAGTTTGGATCAAAGAGCTCGAAGACTTCGCCAGAAGTAGTCGCACCGAAGCGCTCAATTCCTTTTACGGCCACACCGTAATTCGCGAGGCGCCAAGGAAGCCGGACGCCAAAGAAACAAAACCGCTGCAGGAAGACTAGACCGCCAGGGAAAGCAAACAAACTATGATAGCGCGTGCTTCCGTTCTGTTTTTGATCGCTGTAGTAACGCTGGCTTTGTGTGCACCGACGACTGCCTTTCAGGGTCGTGAACATCTGACGACTCAGGAGATCGATCTCGTCAAAGATGCGCAGGTCCTCGATAAGCGGATCGATGTTTTTATCAAGGCGGCGGATCGCAGGCTGCTTGCGCTAACCGGCGCCAACGCGCCCAGCGCAAAGCAAGTGAAGAAAGACGCTGAAAGTTGGGGCGACCTGCCAACCGGCTCGCGTGCCGAGTTAATTGCCGACATCGCCGGAATCTTCGATGAAGCCATCACCAATATCGACGACGTCAGCTTGCGTGATGAAAACAACCCGCTGATCGCTAAAGCACTTCGGAACCTGGCGCAGGCGGCCTCGCGCATAGTGGAGCAGTTAAAACCGGCAGAGTCGCAGGCCAAGGACGACGCAGAACTAAATAGTTTCGATCAACTGACGGAGAACGCCGAGTCAATCGTCCAGGCAGCCAATAAGCTTCCGCCTCCGGTTGAGAAAAAAGGAAAAAGCAAGACTGAAAAGCCAAAGGCCACGAATTAAGATTCGCGGCCTTCTTTTTTGGAGTGCGCTGACCTGTCAGCGCTTTGGTCCCTGGGCGGTTTGACGCCCACGTCTTTCGTTAAGTGAAACTCAGCGGTGGTCGCGACAGGTCGCGACCGACCAAAGCGCTGACAGGTCAGCGCACTCCAAAAGCGCTAGCCGCGAACCCGTCGCACTTCCGCGCTAACCTGATTCGCCTCCTGTTCAAGAGCGTTACCCGCACTTGCTTCATCGCCCTCTTCTTTGGACGTGGCTGCGGATTGCAAGCGGGGCGAGGTCTCGCCAACCGCGAAAAGTTTGAACTGAACTTTCGCTTCCGTCTTATCGATGCCGCCAACTCCGGCCGCGCGTCCAAACATTCCGCCCAGCTTCTTAGCGGCTGATGCTTTCAGCGCCGTCAGGTCTGTGTAGAGAATAAAGTCGCATTGTTTTGCTTTCGCTTCGGCCTCAGCCTCTGCGGGCGAAATAGCGTTCAAGGAAACGGCTTCGACTCCGCTCTCTTGAATTTCCGCCACCAGGCGCGCGCTCAAAGATTCCTGGGAGACACCGCGGTCGGTTTTATTGTTGACCCGTACAACTCCGACGCGAATAGCACCGGGCTTTTTTGCATTGCTGGATGGGGTTGAATTGCTCGACTCTTCACGAGCCGGGCGGTCGCTCGACATCTGAGATTTCATCTCCTCCATCGAGGGCATCCCATACAACTCCTGAAAGTTGCTGGTCTCGACATAGCCGGCCGGCACATCGAATAAGGCGGCGTCGAGCGGATCGCGCGAAAGCTCAACCACTTCCTTCGTCGAGGTAAAGGCCACACTTCCGTCCGGGCCATAAGACGTAGTGGTCTCCTGAAGCGGATAACCGAGGCGAGCAGAGCCCTGCTGATTGAAGCGAACGCGATCGCGGCAGCCGCCGCTGGGCCCTCCCATGCCCGGCATCGGCGCAGCGCCAGTTTCGCACCGTAGCCCAAACGAAAAATCGATGTACCAACCGTCTGTCTCCATCTTTTGCTTGATCGGACTACAGGCATCAGGCGAAGACTCAATTAGAATCGTCCTTTTCACGTGGCGCGCCTGAAATCCAAACATCTCCTTGCGCTCGCCGGTATCAACTGACGTGATGGTGTAATTAATGACGCCGCCCTTGTAAGCCGGTCGCGAAGGCTGGGGAGTTTGGCTGGCGACGGGACTGTCCGTAGCAGTGCCGGAATCCATTGGCGTGATCACATACTTTTTCGCGCTGTCGCTGATTTGCAGGGTGCGCTTCAGGTCACACTGAGTAACATTAATGATGTCGCGGCCCATGCCGAGTTTCATTTCTGTCCGTTCACGTGCTCCTTTGAGCATGGTGGTGTTCTCCATCGAATGCCCGGACGTGGTTGTGCGGTAAGTAATCTTCAAATCATTTTGCGCTGGAGCAGTTTGCGCGGCCGGTCGATTTGGTCTTCGTTGCGCCATGAAGGCGGATGACGAAATGATTAGCAATACTAAGCCGGCAACGACGCTCATTCCCATAAACCTTTTTCTCATAAGTTTCTCCTCGTGATTACTAAGTCTGACTTGTTGAATGATTTAATGGACGCAGACGAAATCCTAGTCCTCCTACTAACGCGCAACCCGATGACTAATCAGTCCACTGTTGTCTAATCCTGTTCACGAATCTGCATGCCTGCTCCTCGCCTCAGAGAGGCGAAATGTTTATAGATTCGGACCTGCAACTCGACCAAGCTCCGTAGGAGCGAAATATTTTCTTAAGCGCGCTACTCCAGAGCGTAAAACCATCCATGACGTTTGGCTATAAACATTTGGCTCCTATGGAGCCACGCTCCGCGTTCCGTGATTGTTAGAGCTTAACTGAACGCAACAAATGACGTCGCGTATTAAATTACCTCGATGGGGCGCTGTCCGCTTCTATTCACTCAGCCGCTCTGCGCAGGGTCTCGGTTGCGCGATTAATCGCCTCCACTATGCGACCCAGCGCTTCAGCAGCGTTCATGGTGTTTCGATCGTCGAGCGCCTGGCGAAAGTCGGGAAGCGGTTGCGCCGCGTAACCTGTGTATGTGCCCGGCGCATAGATCTGATGCGTGTACCAGGTACGGCCGCGCAATCCCCGATCATCGGTCAGCGCACGCTCAACCGCGATCAAAGCGTCGTTGATGCGCTTCAGTCTGGCTACCGCACGCGGATGCCGATCATTAGCTTCCGTCCTGGTTCCCTCAATCTCCTTGATTGTATCTTGCCGCGCCTTCTCAATCCGTTCGGCTTCGTCAGAGAAACTCTCGATCGCCTTGAGCATTACCTTCTCATCGAATGCTGTCGCCAGATTCCGGCGTTTGGCAAGCCTCGTCGTCTCGTTAAAAAACTCGTGCACCTGCGAAGCATAATCGCGGTAATCGAGTGGCAGTCCCGCAGCATCTGCAAGACGCATAGCGACAGTTCCCCAGAGCTGTGCGGCAGCAACGTGATAGATAAAATCCGGATCGCCGAAGTGGCTCATCCAGTAAAACGAATCATAAGCGGAATGGTAAACGCCGTAATCGCCGCCAAAACCCATGTCACTCGCCGGTACACCAAGATGTTGTAAAAACGGCGTGAAGTCGGAGCCTGAACCCAGCGCGCCAATCCTCGCCTCCGCAATCGCCGCATCCGATCCAGTTGCGGCATCCGTCAACTCCGGATCGGGTTGCTGCTCGCGCGATCGGTCCTGCCACTGTTGATAAATCGAATGGCCGCTTTTCGGATCCTTCACGTCTCGTGTGGCGCCGCGGATGAGTTTCCACATTGAAGGAACTGATGACACACCGAAGTTTGATCCGGAAACCGCCGAGTCAACATTTAGATAAGCCACCGCCTTTTGTTTCAACTCGACGGCGTTATCTTCCACCCACTCTGTGGAACCCAGCAGTCCATACTCCTCGCCGTCCCAACTACAAAGCACGATCGTACGTCGCGGCTTCCACCCCTTATTCAACAACGCACCAAACCCGCGCGCCGCCTCGAGCATCGCCGTCGTGCCGCTATTCGGATCGACGGCGCCGAAAGTCCACGCGTCGCGGTGATTTCCCATCACCACCCAGCGGTCCTTCTCTTCAGCGCCATCAATGCGTGAAATCACATTCCAAATTTTGCGCACTTGATAGTCCATGACCGTCTTCATGTGAACGCGAACGTATTCCGTTCCGCCGACGTGATACGGAAACGGCAAGCCACCCTGGAAACCCTTAGGTCTTAACGGACCGCGCAGAGGTTCAAGCAAACGCCTGGCGTCCCCGTATGAAATCGGTTGGACCGGAATGCGCGGGAGCGTAGTAGCTTCCTCCATTTTCAGTCGCGGCACCCCAGGCTTGGCAGGTTTCCCCGGCGTTAAAGGATCGCCCGGCGCGGTAGACAAAAACTGCACCGAGCCGCGCTGCGCCGAACTCGCCGGACGCCACGGCCCTTTTGGATAGACGTCGCCCTGCATGTAACCGTCATCGGCTGGATCGGAATAGATAATTAATCCAACCGCACCGAGGTCCTGCGCGACCTTCGCCTTAACTCCGCGAAACGAGTTGCCGTAGCGCGCGATGGCAATCTTTCCTTTCACATCGACGCCGGCTTTTTTAAGCGCCTCATAGTCAGGCGGCAAACCGTAGTTAACGTAAACAAGTGGCGCGGTAACATCGCCACTCGGGCTGTAGCCATTAAAAAGCGGGATAATTTTTACGTTGGACGAAGAGGGATCGTCGGCGATTATTGCTTCTTTGACGGCGAGCCTTTCGCGCCGCGGCGAAACGAGTTCTACCAGACCGGGTTGCTTTGGATAAGGCAGCAACACTTCATACTCGTTCAACTCCGAAGAAATGCCATAACTGCGAATCAGGTCGCGCACGTAAATCGCCGTTGCATAGTCTTCTTTTGTGCCGGCTACGTGTGGCTCCGCCGTGAGCCGTCGCAGATGTTCTCGCGCAGAGCCGGGAGCGGGCACCGAGCGAAACTCTTCTTCCCAGCGACGTTGCTCTGCCGATCCCTCTGGCGAGAAACCGTCAATAACGGAAACAGTTGCCGGAGAACCCTGCGAGAACACTGAACGAGGATCTACAGACGTGCTCAGGAAGACGACTGCCAACAACACAGCGGCGGCACTGCGGGTGAATCTCATTTATCTTTCCCTCGAATCAGACATTTACGATTCCCTTTTTGGAGTGCGCTGACCTGTCAGCGCTTTAGTCGGTTGCGACCGGTCGCAACCAGTTTATACTGCTTCTGCTCAACAAGGCGGCCTCAGGCCGCCGTC